>JACQJI010000018.1 GCA_016198045.1 Candidatus Doudnabacteria bacterium | reverse complement strand
GGTCTAGGTATGCGAGGGCTAGTCGCAAAAACTAGCTCTCGCAGGCCGGCCCATCCGGCCGAGAGCGCAGGCTGCAAAATTTGCGGCTTCCATGCCCAAATTTTGACAGCCGGTAGTTTTTGTCGGCTAGCCCGAGCTCTCATTGTCTCGAGGGCGGAATCTGATAATAATTCAAAATAAAACTTGCGATTTCGCCGAAAGCCGGGGCAGCTGTTGATTCGGCGAACTTCACGTCATTGGGATGGTCTATGCGGACCAGCATGACAAACGCCGGGTCATCTACCGGGCCAAAGCCGACAAACGAACCGATGTTCTTGGTGGGATCATACCCCGGCCGGTCCCGATAAGCAACCTGGGCGGTACCGGTTTTGCCAGCGATATAATAACCCTTAACAGCGGCTCTTTTGCCATGTCCGTTTTCCACCACGTTCACCAGCATGGCCGAAAGCGTGGCTGCGGTTTTTTGGCTGATCACCTCTTCCACTGGCTGCGGGTAAAAAGATTCCTCTGTCTGGTCAGCGTGCACTATTTTGGAAACGACGTACGGTTTCATCAGGCTGCCGCCGTTGGCGATAGCCGCGAAGGCGCTCGCTATTTGAATCGGCGTTACGGTAATCCCCTGGCCAAACGAGCTGGTGGCAAAAAATATGTCGCCTTTTTTGTTTAAGTTCGAAAGGTCGCCGATAACCTCGCCCGGCAGTTCAATTCCAGTTTGTTTGCCAAAACCGAATTTGTAAACATATTTCTTAAATAATTCCGCTCCCAGCTGCTGCTGGGCAAACACGGCTCCGGTATTGAGCGACTTTTCCAAAATCTGAGTCATAGTCTGAATCCCGTGGGCTTCGTTATCCGAGTTTCTGATGGCTAAATTTTCAGGAAACTCCACAACGCCCTTGTCCTCGTAGGTCGTTTCAGGATTTACTTTTCCTTCATTCAACGCCCCTGCCATAGTAATTGGCTTAAATATGGACCCTGGTTCATAGTCAGCGGCCAGCGCCCGGTTGGTGTAATAAGATATGTCCGCTGCTTTGCCGTACTCGTTTGGATTAAAAGTCGGGGTTACTGCCAAAGCCAGCAGGGCGCCAGTTTTGGGATCAAGGACTATTACCGAGCCTGCGGCTGCGCCATGGTCCGCGACAGCTTTATTCAGAACCTCCTGCGCCTTAAATTGGATGTTTCTGTCAATGGTCAGATAAACACTGTCGCCGTCCTGGGCTGGCACTAGATTGCGGGAAGCAAAAGTTATCCAGCGGCCAGCCACATCTTGCTCAATTCCCATAATGCCCTGAGTTCCAGCCAGGTTTTTTTCGTACCTGCCCTCAATGCCATACTGCCCCACCCGTTTATCGCCCTGGAAGCCGACGAACCCCAACACGTGGCTGGCCAGCTCGCCTTCCGGATAAAACCGCGCGGTTTCTGGCGTAAGGCCGATCCCTTCCAGCTTAAGTTTTTTGATTTGCCCGGCGGTCTCATCGGACACCTGCTTTGCAAGCACCGTATAGCTTTTATTTCCTTGTTCAATCCGTGTCTGCAGTTCACTCGCTTTCGTGTCCAACAGTGAAGCCAACTTGGCCGCGATTTGTCTTGGATCATCGATCAGTTTAGGTTGAGCGTAAACCGTATTCAAGCTAATGTTGGTCGCCGCCAAAACTGGATCAACGTTGTAAGAGGAAAGAAAAATCTCGCCTCTCTTGGGTTGAATCTCTTGACTCGCGCCATGTTGGTTGCTGGCCTGCGCCGCGTAATACTCATAGTTGACAATCTGCAAAGAGAATATGCGAAAAAAAATTAAGCCCCCGAAAACCAAAAACGTCAGCAATAACAAAAAAATTCTTTTATTTAAAGAATTTTTTGCCGCTTCTTTTCCGTTCGAAATTAAATTCATGTCGTTTACTTTAGGGCGAAGTCCGAATCCTTAATGTAAGCGGCGTTGCCGATCGGAACAAAGTTCAGCTTGCCGGCTTGCTCCTGTATCCTGCTGATCGACTGCAGGCTTCCGGCCTGCACTTCCAAATGCTTGTTGGCCACTTCCAGAGTTTTGATTTTTTGCTCAAGCTGTTTGATTTTGTAGCCTTTGGTGGATAAGGAGTTTATTTCAAAAAGATAAGTCATGCCAAAAACAACTATTCCGACAAGCAAAAAAATATTCAGATGCAGAATGGAATATTTGGTTTTTTGCGCTGGAAGCGCCGCCGTGTGGTACATTTTGCCGCCTAATTTTGGTTTTACTAATTACGAATGGTTACTAATATACTAATTGCCTAATTCTATTGGTATATTCGTACTGATTAGTAATTAGTAAAGCTATAAT
>JACQJI010000019.1 GCA_016198045.1 Candidatus Doudnabacteria bacterium | reverse complement strand
GCTCATTTCCAAAGAAAACACGCCCACGGGCTTTTTCAGGTTCACGGCCACGTGCCTGACTATATCCAGCGCCAATGAAGTTTTGCCCATAGACGGCCGGGCTGCCAGAATGACGAGGTCGGATTTTTGCAGTCCGCCCAATTTGTAGTCCAAGTCGGTGAAGTTGGTGGGCACGCCGCGCAATTTGCCTTTTTCGCGGTGCAGTTCGTCCAGCCGGTCAAACGTTTCGTGCAGTATTTCGCTTAAGGGGACGAAGTTTTGCTTAAGATATTTTTGCGAGACAGAAAACAATCTTTGCTCCGCTTGATCCAATATAGCGTCCAAATCTTCCTCTTCCCGGTAACCCAAACTGATAATTTCGCCAGCCTGGGAAATCAGGCGGCGCAAGGTTCCTTTTCTTCTGACGATGTTGGCGTAGTGAATGACGTGGGCTGCCGATGGCACGGAATTTACCAGGGTAGTCAGGTAGCTCATGCCGCCGGTTTTTTCCAAGCTGCCGCCTTCGTCCAGTTTGTTGGCCACAGTCAGAATGTCGATGGAGCTTCGCTCGTCAAACAGCCGCAGAATCGCCCGGTAAATCGCGGCGTGCTTATCGTCGTAAAAATCATCAGCCGAAAGCGTATCCGCGATCTTGATGATGGCGTCGCGGTCCAGCATCAAGGAGCCGAGTATTGACTGCTCAGCCTCGAGGTTTTGCGGGGGAAGGCGATTAAGGTAGTCCTGGTCGGGTTTGATTTCTTGGGATTTTTTGGCCATGTCTGTGATTATTATATGTGGCTTTACTAAAAGTGGACAATGTGGACAGCGGGGAAAAAGGGTGGACAACAAAAATAGCGGCTTTTTGCCGCCATGTCAAACATATTTAACTATTTATAATTATACACCCAAACGGGAAAAATGTCAAATTATTTTCATGATTTCTGAAAGGTACTTTACAGTATAAGTCGGCTGGCCGGTTTGGTCGTTGGGCAGCTCATGAGCAAATTTGCCGTTTTTGACCCAAATGCTTGGGTGTCCTTTGAGTGTTGCGTATCTGATATCTCTGAATGTGCGGTCGCCGATAATCATAATTTCCGATTGTGGAAAATTAAAATATTCGACTATTTTGTCAAACAACCGGCCCTTATCATCCGTTACCTCGTGAACCTTGCTTGGGTCGAGGTGGCAAGCTTTTATGATTTCGAAAAATTTCCCAAGTCGTGATGATTTGATTCTATTTATCCGTTCTTCCCCAGTTTCCATGGTCGTGATCGTGGCCACCGCCAGACGATATCCTTTTGCTTTGCAAAATGTAAGCAATTCGTACGCTCCGGAGATTTCACCGTTTTTGTCAAACAATGTCCCACCCCAGTCGAAAATTATAGCTTTAATGTTCATACAGCACCTTATGTTTATAGAGGAACATAATCGAAATCAAACCGGAAGCAAGGAAGATTAAACCGGCGATTAGGAAAGCGAACGAAAGCGAATACTGGTCAGTAAGATAGCCGAGTATTGGGCCCAAAAAAGAAAAGATCACGCGGGTAATCAGCGATTGGACAGACAGCACAGTGGCTCGGATCTCGGACGGAATGAGCCGATTGATATAGTCTTTCAATACCGGGCCGTTGATGCCTCTGACGAAGTAAAAAATCAAAAGAAAGGGGAGAGCCCAGAATGCTTGAAAGTAACTGATGAAAAAATACCCGGCCGATGACAAAAGTATTAGTGAGATTAGCGATGTTGCGCGTCCAAGCAGCGCTTCTGTTCGATGCGCAAGCAGGGCGAATATTGCCGCGCAAAACTGGAGTATGGCCCAAGCAATCCCAAATAACGCCAACGGCAAGCCAACCAGTTTGAAGTACGGCTGGATAAACCAGACCACGTTGAGGGTTGCGGCCGCAACCAAGCCCGAGTAAATAATCAGCCATTTAACTTGCGGGTGGTCGTTGAGAGCAAATTTTATGGCTTTCAGCATGCCTGTCACATTCCATTCCGACGGATCCGGTTGCTGATATTTGGGTTCCTTGAGCGAGAACGCGAGTGGTATGGCCAGTGCCAGAATGCCGGTTTGGATATAGAATGGGAACCTGAGGCTGATTAGGGCCAGCAAGCCGCCGGCGATACTGGCAATTCCTTCAGCGCTGCTTTGGAAAAAAATTTTCCTGCCCTCAGTTTTCTGGTAATTGTCGGTTTCCTCAAGTTCGGCCAGCGTGTCATAGAGCATGGCCGAATCTGCTCCGGAAATAAAGCTGGCGCTGATACCCAAAAATGTTTCGGCCACCAGAAACCCGGCAAAACCGTAAGACAGAGAATAGACCACATAACCAAAGAATCCCAGAATACATCCAATGATGATGGAAGTTTTGCGACCGATTGAGTCTGCAAAGTAACCGGAAGGAATTTCCATGACGACTATGACGATGGAAAAAACCGCTTGCGTGATCAGCACTTGCTGCATACTAAGCCCATTGTCCTGCAGAAACAAGACAAAGGTTGGAATCACCAGCATGGACCAGCGCAAAATCTGGATCAGGTAAATTTTGGCGATGTTGGAGCGGATGGGATTGTGAATCATTATTTGAGGAAGACTGCTGAGAGCAGGCCGACTACACCAAGAACAAACCCAATCAGCGCGCCGCGCGTGGGCAACTCACGAAATACGGCGTAAATTAAAATTGGCTCGGCAATGACAATGGAAGTAATAGAGATAACACTTACCACCCAAATGTTTTTGAAAGCTTTGATGCCTAGGACGTAAGCTAAGAGCAAACCAAAGCCGGCGCCGATAACCGCTGGAGCCAGAAATAGAAAAATTTTGCCGACTGGCTGGTTTTGGGTGTAGTTCTTGGCTCCTATCATTTCGTACCAAATCGCCAGAGACTCCGAGCCGAGCATGAGTAGGATGACAAGTATTTTCATGGATCGTTTATATGCGCAATGCTGAACTCGATTCAGCATCTCAAGGAGAGATCCTGAATTAAATTCAGGATTGCAAAAAGTTATTTCTAAAATTTCTTTTTTAACCGATAGCCGTCGGGAGTATCCTCGACCAGATAGCCTTCTTTTTCTATTGCTTTGCGCAATTCATCTGCTTTGGTAAAATTTTTGGCCTTGCGCGCTTCCTCCCGTGAGCCGATAAATCGGCTGACTACATCTGGGATTTTCCTGGCTTCTTCCCACGTTTCTTTTAATTTCAAACCAAGAACTTGGTCGAACTTCAATAGGGATTGCAACTTTGCCGAGCCCGGGTATTCTGAACGGACCAAATCATGAGTTATAGCCAAAGCTTGCGGCAGATTGAGGTCGTCGTTGATCGCGTCTTGAAAATGCTGCTCAAACTCGGCACAGCCGACTTTTGGCTGGTCGTAACTGGAAATTTCTTGGTATAAATTATTGAGCGCGTTCTGTGCCGCTGTCAGCGCATCCCAAGTGAAATTAAGTTTGGTGCGGTAGTGCGCAGTCAAAGTAAGATATCGGAATGCCAGGGGACTGTATCCCTTATCCGTAAGAGTTTTCAACGTGACGAAGTTGCCTTCTGATTTTGCCATTTTTGAGGCGTCAATCAACAAATGCTCGCCGTGCACCCAAATGTTTGCCAAAGGTTTTTTTGCAGCTGCTTCGGATTGCGCGATTTCATTGGAGTGGTGGGGAAACTTGAGGTCAATGCCGCCGGCGTGGATATCAAAAGGCTGTCCCAAGTATTTAGCGCTCATGGCAGAACATTCGATGTGCCAGCCTGGGAAGCCTACGCCCCACGGCGAGTCCCAGCGCAGGATGTGGTTTTGGTACCGGCCGACTGCCTTAAACCAAAGCACAAAATCAATCGGATTTCTTTTTTTGGGATCCCGAACCACGTCTTGCCTGGCTCCCAACATCATGGAGCCGAGTTTTTGTCCCGTGAGCTGGTTGTATGACGGAAACTTGGAAACATCAAAGTACACGGCTTCGTCGGATTCGTAGGCAATGTCGCGAGCTATAAGCAACTTGATTAGTTTTATTTGTTCAGCAATATGCTCGGAAGCCTTGGGCATGACGTGAGGTGGAAGCATATTAAGCGCGTTCATATCTTCCAAAAAAGCGCGAGTATATTTGGTCGCGATCCCATAAACATCCATTTCAGTCTTGGCTTCTTTTTCCATCTTGTCTTCGCCCGTGTCGGCGTCGGAAGTCAGGTGACCGACATCCGTGATGTTCATGACGTGCTTGACTTGGTAGCCGTCATATTCCAATACGCGCCGGATTAAATCGCCCAGCAGAATGCTTCGCAGATTGCCGATGTGGACGTAGTTATAAACCGTCGGCCCGCAAGCATAAAATCCCACTTGTTTGTCTTTGATGGGTTTAAGAGCTTCGAGTTTGCGAGTTAACGAGTTGAAAATGTTAAGCATGAATATAGCATAAGTATAACATTTAAAAGAAGGGAGGGGCAGGACAGGCCTAACCCCTCGACACTAGCAGATTGTCATTTGAACCAGCGGAGCGCATCGCGGTCGCGTAGATTGCGAGCAATCAACCTCGACATGTGCTCGAAAAGCTTTCCAGCAATCTCGTCGTTGTCAATGTTCTCGATCAGCGATCGTTCCAGGCGCCGGATCTCGACGCACCGGCTTTTCATCCTCCTCGTAAGTCGTTTTGGACCCCACTCTCTCGTGCGTCTCATCTTTCCGAAAGCAATGTTTCCGCCGCCGCACATAGTTCCTCCTTGTGTTATCCCGACGCTGCGGCTTCGACGTTACGAGTCGGAGCAGGTCGGGATTATTTTTTGCCTTTGGCAAAAATAAAAAAACCGACCGGAATGGTCGGGGTTACGCTCGTGCCTAAAGCAAATAAGCTAACCAACCATCCGGAGACGGCGGCTGCAGCAAACCTGATTTACTTGGGATTTATGCAATTGCATCTAATCAACAGTATCACCTGGCAAATAAACTGTCAACTGGTCAAATCCTCCCATACTCCAGTGTATGGGAGGAAATGACTAAAAATGCTTGTCGGTTATAAATCAGAAGCTTTAATAAACTGATCAAGCTCTTTGCTTAAAGCAGTTTTCTCTTTGACCTTATCGAGAATTTCCAGAATGCGTTTTTTCTGCTTGGCGTTTGCTGATTTAACTAGTTCTTCCAGCAGTAACTGCGGCCAAAAGTAGGCTGGATATCGACGCTGAAAGTTTTTCCAAGATTTTAAACCTTTTCTTTCTGTTTGTTTTTTCTTAGTTCTTTCTAGCACCGTCCGGTAACCTTCACCGTAAAGCTGCATCCATGTCTGGACTTTGGCAATCGTGGTCAAGCCCGCATTCAGGCTTTTTTTGATCTCGTCGTAAGTTAGCCCTTGGTAGAGGAGGCGGGCAATCTGCAAGCGGCGAGCTAGCATAAAGACTTCTTGTTTTGACAGAAGATCTTGGATAAAATGGGCCATTTCTTCCGGCGACCTGAGGGTGGTCAACGCTTGAACGAATTCTATGAAGAGAGTCTCTTGTTCTTTTTTCGTCAGCCGTTTTGGATATTTTGCCATAAAAGTTATTGCTTATTGGTTTGGCACAACCCTCTCATACTACAGTGTATGGGAGGATCGTGATAATGGTTTCTTATTATATTTTTCATAATCAAATTGTAATCAAAGCCACTTTTTGTGCTTGAAGTAGGTCAGCATGCCCAGAGTGATCAGAAGCAGGCTTGTGATCGTGAGCGGGAGAAGATAAGGGTATTCGTCAATTCTGGTAACGGTCTCGGCGAACAGCATGACGTTGACAAATAGTGTGAGAATGAAAATGACTACGGAAAAAATCGTCAGGGTTCGGAGGATGTCGTTCATGCGGTGGGCGGCCAGGGACTGATTGGTTTGTTCGTAAGACTCAGTGGTCTCTTTGTCCGAAGCCAGCACGTCCCAGATGTTCTCCGCATACTCAATTAGGTTTTGGAAATAATTTTTGGAAAACTGGAATTGCAAATATAATTGTTTGCTGTGCATCAGCTTGGAAAGGACAAATTTATGCATCTTCATGATCCGACGGTAAATAATGATGTTTTTCTTAAGCGTGGAGAGCCGCTTCAATGTTTTGAAGTCTGCCTCAAAAATTTCCCGTCCGGCTTGATCCAGACTCCGGTTGATGTGATCCAGGATAGGAAAGCTGCGCTTGAACAACAGTTCAAGAACAGAGAACAGAAGATAGCCAGGACTGGATGACATATACTGGTTGCGGACATTGTCGTATTGCGAGACGTTGTGGACCAAATTGGTCAGGGTTTTCATGGCGCCGTTGTGGATGGTAACCATATAGTCTGGCCCGACAAAAAAGTCCACTTCCACCGGCTGGATTTCTTCTTTGTTTTTATTGAGGAAAGGAAAAAGGAGAATAATAAAGTGGTAGCTGTCATAAGCGTCGATCTTGGGCCGCGTGGACGGAGTCATGACATCCTCGTAGTCAAGCGGGTGGAACGGGAAGTGCTCTTTGAGATAAACTAAATCCTGATCGTTCGGCTGGACGATGTCTATCCACTTCAAATTTTTTGTGTGTATGATTTTTAGGCTCATGAGAAAGCTTTTTGTTTCAGCGATCCGAATCTACGAATGAACATCCGAATGCCACGAATAAGAAATTCTCTTTAAATTTTAGCAATTTGACTGCCGTTTGTCAAAATGAGGCTTGTATGATATAATTAGATCTGAAAATTGCCACAAATTATGCGAAATAAAAGCAAAATTCATGGACGAAAGTAAAAGTTATACTTCAATGGAAAAAGCGGCGGCGGATTTTTTCCATCGCGATAAAGGACGTCATGACAATCCCGGAAGCCGCGACGATTTGTACAGAGAGGCGCATGAGAGAATAGGAGACGGAAAACGTAGCAAAGCCGAAGAGCGGTCCCAACGCAGAAAGCAAGCGAAGGGCGCCATAGCTGTCCAACCGTCGGATTCTGAAGAGGGTCAACAAGATGCAAGTCAGCAGCATGTTGATAAAGAAGCTCGGATCGAGCAGTCACTTGATGAAGTTTTCGTATTTAGGCAAGGTGAAGACAAAAAAGCAAGAAAGCAGCGCCTGTTAGAGATGGCTCAAGCCTATGGGATTCCAGTGCCTAAACGGCTTAACGAAGACAAGCTTAGAGAACAGATTAGGCAGGCTCTTTTAACTAGTGAACAGAAATTGAATCCGCTTGAAGTATTTAAAGAGGTTTTGAAGGAATTACCCAGGGAAGAAGTTGAAGAAATTGAACCAGAACTAAGTTCTAGTAAGAAACCAGAACTTCATGGTAAGACAATCACAAGATTCTGGAACACTATTCGTACTCCTAACCCCAACGTCAATGATTTACAAAGACTTAGTGCGATTAATACTTTACTGTCCCAGTACAAGCTTTTGGCTGACATGGGCATCAGTGAAGATCGGAGAGTCAAATATCGAGGATACATTCAGGAACTTGAAGGATACCAGAAACATTACGAAGGCAGAGCTCTTCAAGATAAAATTCAGGAAATAGAAAGATTAATTCTGGTACATCGCGATTTACTTAATGGAGCTTCAAAAAGTGGTGATAATACGGAAGAGGAAAAACAAAGAGGAATTCTGATAAGTTTAGCGGAAGCAGAGAGTAAATTGAACCTTATTAAGCTAGCTCGAGCTCGTTCTCAAGCATCAGAGGTCAATTTGGAAAATGAACAGCTTAATTTGGCGGAAACTGCGATCACTCTGGCTCAAGACCCAAAAGCGTTAGATGAGGCAGAGGCTAAATTGACGGATGTTGTGCAAGCAAAAGGTGAAAATTTTCTCAAAAAGTTCGGCACTCAGTTGGCAGAATTAAGACGGCAAATCAGGCAAAAACGAGAGTCGTTTGGTGCTCGACCCCAGGCGCGGGCAAAAGGCATTTCTGCCCTAGCCGACAGCCCGCCGGCCGACCGCGTGTTTGGCATCAAAGCCGATCAAGGCGAGCCGGTCAGCAAATGGACAAGCGGCCCGCCGCCACGTCCGGGAGAAAAATTTGATCTTGAAAGAATTCGATCAGGAACTGCAGCGCCTGCCCCAGAGCCAGCCGCAGAGGCTGCGCAAATTGAAGCCGATAATCGGACGGAAGAAATCAAACGTTATTACGAAAGATTCCCCAAGATTACTCAAAGTATTGAAAACTCCTCCAGCCTCGACGAACTAACTGCAGTGGAAAACTTGCTTGCAAATATGCGAGGCAAGGCTGAAGCCAAATTTGGCGATTTGTATGCGGCAAAAGCCGAAGGACTCATGTCGCTGGGATCGGTTTTTGATGAGTTTAAGCGGTCAATTGAGCAAAAAAAGAGATCGTTTGAGTCAAGTCGACAGGTAACATCCGGAGCCGAACAAACCGTAGAAGAATCAAAAGAAGCCCAGGCGCGCGAAATGGCTGAAGACGATTGGTTGGAGGCTGAGAAAGGGTTAATCGGCCCCGATTTTACCGAAGATGATCTAGAAGATCTGAGGAAAACCAGGCGGCACCAAAGAAAACGTGAAGAATTCATTAAGGAGGCAACAGCTGATTATCTCAAAGAACTATGAACTTAGATTCCTCCGGAGATATAGCGGCTCAAGCCGAAGCGCGAAAACAAGCGCGTCTAGATGCTTTAAGAGCGGCTAAAGCCACCAAACAAACTACTGCCACTGCAGAACCCGAACCTTCAGAACCAGAGCCACTCGCAGCAGAGCCGGACTTGGAATTGCAAAAAAAACGGCAACTGGCGCAATCGTTTGCGGCAGAGCTGTCTCCCTTACTCGATCAGGCTGAGGATGCAATAGGTAAAAGAGATTATGAGAGTTTTATTGGGTTTAAGGGACAATGGGAGAAAAGATATTATTCCCAACCTTGGAGAAATCTACTCGACACCCAAGATCAGGATATTATAAATATATGGGGATCAGTTGTTAGTCGAAATACCGTATTAAGTGCTGCTGGTCTCCGGCTACATGAGGAACTTGAAAGACAGGCGACCTCGGCGCGAGAACCAAAGCTCACTGAACAGGAAATTCGGTCTGTATTCTCTGACGCAGACAGCAGGATACAAAGAGCGCTAGATGATTTTGGTCAAGGAAATCCTAAACCACCAGAAGATTTGGAAGATGAAATGAATCGCCTGACTGGCTACTTCACGGTTGCTTCAGATCGGACGCTCCCGATTAATTTTGACGCGATATGGCAGGATTTGCGCGACCAGTTGAAATTAAGACTGAGTGAATACCGAGCCAAATATAATGAGGCCAAGCGCGCCCCCGAACCTCCTGAGCCGCCGGAACCTCCGGCTGAACCGCAAAATCTGGAAGAGCGGCTGAATTTAGCCAGAGAGAAATTTGCCAAAGTGGAAAAACGATTGGAAAGCGTCCAGGGCATCACTGGAAGGCTGAAAGGTGTTCTGGGCGGGACTTCGAGGGAAACTGTCCAGCAAGAACACGCTGCGGCGGAAGCAGAATATAAACGCCTGCGCGCCGAGTACATGGCGGCAAGCGTGGATCGGTTTTCGGACGAGAAAACCAAATTGTTTGAGAAGCAATTGGAACAAGCCATTGAGCAGAAAGGGAAAGTCAAAAAGGCTTATGACTGGCACAAAAGTTTGGCTAGACACAATCTGCACGGGTGGTTAGAAAAACGGGGAGTGAAAATAGAAAATCGATTCGGCAAAGCCGCGCTAAGGTCCGTCAACGTGCGTTCGATTACCAACTTAACGTTGCTTGCAGGCGGCGTTGCGCTTGGCGGCGCAGCTGGATTGACTGCCATAGCGCTTCGTCGAGGGCTGTCAGGAACTTCTGCGGGTGTGGGATTTTATGATTTGGCCAATATGGCCCGGATAGGCGCTGCACGCAAGGTGATTAGAGATGATATGCGGTGGGGTGAACCGCGAGTAGAAGATGTCGAGAGACACTTGGCCGCCATAGGAGCCAAGGCCCTGCTTGACGGAAAAACCATAGAAGATCTCAAGCAAGATGAACTGTATCAGGAGCTGCTGGTAAAAATGCGACAAGCTATTGAGCGTGAGGCTGTTGATTCTATGATTCCTGTGGTATCTTTAGATTGGTCCAGAATCAGCGAAGAAGACAAGCAGGAGTACGAAAAAATGCACGACGCAATCATGGCTATTCGAGATCAATTATCGAGCAAAAGTACTGATGAAGATGACTTCTTTGATAAAATGGGTAACAATGCGGAGTTAGCTGCGCTACAAGAGCAAGAGGATGATTGGCTTAGGGCACAAAAAATTAAACAAAATCCTGAGGCAGTTGCCAAGTACTTGCAGGATAACTTAGATAAGTCCGGTGACGTGCTCAAAAGCAAATTGAGAGCTGAGAAGAATATGCGGCGCGTCACTGCGGCTTTTGCTGCGGGGGTGGGGTATCTCGCCGGTTCCGGGTGGCTGGCACAAAAGGTTCGCGGTTTGTTTGGCGCTGAACCTGTAAGCAGTCCAGGAGGAGCTTCTGAAGCCTCTACGTCTCAAGCACAGCCTAGGCCATCTGCGGTCGAAGCGCCTGGTTCAGGACACCCTCAGCCAGCGCCGCATGCGGATACTACAGGTGGAAGACCTGCGCCTCCGGAGACTGGAGGCGGGAGACCAGCACCGGGTGCCGGGGTTAAAGCACCCTTAGAATCCCGCCCGATTTCGTTTAAAGCAAGTGATAATCTCTCTCCAGAAGGAGTAGGAAGCAAAGAAGCTTTTCAAGTCAGTTCCAAAGGCTTTGATACGGATTTGGCTGCTACCATGAGGGATGATCCCAAGATGCTTAAGTGGTTTGAGGATCACTATGGCTCGAAATCTGGAGTGCCTGACGCCAATAGCCCGGAAAAGCTGGCCCGAAGATTCATGCTGGAAGTGGAAGCCAAGCACCCCGGAGACTACGACCGGATTCTTAAGGGCGGTTTTGAGGTTGACCACACTACTGGCGCGACTGAAATTTTGACTGATCCCGAGCATACAGTGTTTATGCCCAAAAGCGCCGACGCTTTGGCCGAGGCTAAGTTTGCGCCCAAAGTTACGTTTGGCGAACCAGTCAGCACTGAACCAAAGCTGAAGTTTGATTTTGATGCGCCGGCTGAAACTCCGCCGGCTGAAGCTGGGGATTTGGATACGTCGGTTGACGAGGCGACGGAGACTGCCAAACCTAAGGTTCCGGAAGGGCCAACAACAGTATCCGCAGCAAGGGAGGTAGCGGCTTACAGCCTTTTGGGAAAAGGGAAAGTGGATTACGCGTTGCGTGTGGTTTTGCAGGATAATTACGATTATTTCTTGAAAAATTTGAAAACAGAGTTAGGGCTGCCACTCAAGGCTCTCAAGAAATTTCAGAACTACACAGTACAAGAGTTTCTCGACGAATACGCCAAAAACCCCAACCTTTGGAAGTCTCTGGGCAGATTTAAAATTTTTGTTGCAGAAACGGTTGATTCCAGGCCGCGATTCAAAGATTCCAAACTAGGTGAATTTGTGGTGAAGCTGGCCATTGATTGGAAGAGAGATGCAGAGCCTTAGTTTTTAAGCTATTAACCATTTAACTATTAACTTTTAACTAACTCATATGGCCTTACCTATCGACGATCAAAATATCATTAACGTCTTAGGAATCGAGTCTCTGCCTGATGAGCAGAAAATCAGCATTATTGAGCGAACGAGCGAACTGGTGGAGAAAAGACTGCTGCTGCGGCTGTTGAATTCATTTTCCGAGCAAAAAAAGCGGGAATTTGAGGATTTACTGGATGCCGAAAACCAGGAAGCCGTGAATGTTTTCCTGCAAAAAAACGCTCCTGATCTGCCTGCCTGGCTTGCCGAGGAATTGTCCAAAATTAAGCAGGAATTAGCAGGCCTTGCAGCAAGCATCTAAATAAGCTATACTATCCAGTTATTTTACGAATGTACGAATAGGTCCGAATATACTAATGGCTAGAATCCACAATTCGTAAATTAGTAACAATTAGTAAATTCGTAAAGATATGCCAGATATTAAGCGGCCATTTGGGCCGGAACAACCAGGTATCGAACTGCCAGACGGAAGCCAGCAAGAGGCTGCTGAAGTTTTGGATACCAAGCAGGCGCAGGCGGAACAAAGAGCTGGGGAAGCTGGCTTTAAGCTTGGGAAGCCGGGCGCTGAGGTAGTGTCGCTGGAAGCTTTCAAAGACAAACGGAAAGCAGAAGCCGAATCTGAACTTGATCAAAAAATCGAAGAAGAGATCGCAAAAAATCCCATGGGCTGGATCAAGAATGTTTTGGCGATGGGCGGCAGTCCCGAACAAATTACTAAGGGCTTAGAAAAAGCTATGGACAAATTTGACCAACTTAGCGAAGAAGAAAAGCGAAACAAAGCCGCCTAGAAAATTTAAAATTAACATAAAAGCATAATGTCCGGACTGCAAAGCGGCACGCTCGTAATTTTTTGGCTTATCCTGCTCGCTATTCTGACTTTGGTGGCGCTGCTTTTGTATTTCCTATTCACCGATTTGCTGCGAAAAAAAACCTGGGCGCCCAGAATCCTCAATTCGGTTTTTTTGGAAGTTTCGCTGCCCAAAGACAGCGCCACCCCTGAGCAGGAGCCGCAAAAGGAAGAAAAAGACATGATCGCGATTGCCGAGCAGTTTTTTACTACGATTGCTACGACAGCGGGATCCGGACTGGCGCACATGTTTGGCATCAATGATTACATCAGCTTCGAAATCGCCGCGGTCGGCAAGAAAATTTCGTTTTATGTGAATGTGTCCAAGAAGCTGCATAGCTTGCTGGAAAAGCAGCTGCATGCCCAGTACCCGCGCGCCCAGATTGACGTCATCAAGCCTTATAACATTTTCGGCAAAAAATCTTTCGTTTCCGCCGCGGAATTGCGGCTTCAGAAAAAATTCGCCTATCCGATCAGGACTTATAAGTCGATGGAGACTGATCCGATAAACGCTCTGACCAACAGCCTATCCAAATTAGAGCCCGACGAGGGCGCGGCCATTCAGCTGATTATTTCTCCGGCCGGACTGCATTGGCAGGGTAAGCCCAGAAAGTACGCGCTGGAAATCCAGCAAGGCCGCAATCCGGAAGTGGTCACTTCTTCACCGGCCCAACGCTTCCTGTTTTCTTTATTTAAAGGGGTTGGGGATGTGTTCGATCAATTCGTTTTTTCTTCCTCAAATAAGAATCCCCAGCACCAGGCTAATCGGTACGACGCTTCGGGACTCAATAAGCCCATCCAGCTGACCCCGATGCAGCAGGAATTGATCAAAAAGTTCGAGGAAAAAGCCTCGAGGCCCGGCTACCGCGTAAATTTGAGGATGGTGACATCGTCTCGAGATCAGGCCACGGCCGATCTGCACCTAAAAAACATCCTCTCTTCCTTTATGCAGTATTCCATGCCGCCGTTTAACGGATTCCATATCGTTTACAAAAAAGCCTCAAAAATTGTCACTGATTACATTTTCCGAATTTTCCGAAATACCAGAGTGATTCTCAACACCGAAGAGATCGCCAGCCTTTGGCATCCGCCGACCCGATTTACCGAAACTCCCAATATTAAATGGCTGATGGCCAAGAAAGCCGCCCCGCCGCCTAACGCCCCCAGCGAAGGTTTGCTGCTTGGGAAAAACGTGTTCCGGAGCATCACGACCCAAATTTTCAGCGAGCGCGATGACCGAAGAAGACATATGTACATAATTGGCCGCACCGGCACCGGCAAAACTGAGCTCATGAAAAATATGGTTATCCAGGACATCAAGAAGGGCGAGGGCTTGTGCGTGGTTGACCCGCATGGGGATTTGGTTGAAGATGTCTTGCAGCACATTCCCAAAGAGCGCGCCGACGACGTGATTTTGTTTGAGCCGTTCGATATGGAGCGGCCGCTGGGCTTAAACATGCTTGAGGTCACTAATGTGGAGGAAAAAGATTTTGCCATTCAGGAGATGATCGCGATTTTCTACAAGTTGTTTCCGCCGGAAATGATCGGACCCATGTTTGAACACAATATGCGCAATGTCATGCTGACTCTGATGGAAGACAAGCAGTATCCCGGCACGATTGCCGACATTCCCCGGATGTTCACGGATCCGGAGTTTCAGCGCTATAAGCTTTCCAAGGTCCGCGATCCGATTGTGCGCTCGTTTTGGGAGAAAGAAATGGCCAAGACTTCGGACTTCCACAAATCCGAAATGCTGGGGTATTTGATTTCCAAAGTCGGCCGGTTCGTGGAGAATGAGATGATGCGCAACATCATTGGCCAGCCGCAAAGCTCGTTTGATTTCCGCAAAGTCATGGATGAAGGCAAGGTGCTGCTGATCAATTTATCCAAAGGCAAAACAGGGGAGATAAACGCCAAACTGTTGGGGCTGATTATCGTCTCCAAACTCCAGATGGCCGCGCTGGCCAGGGCCGACACGCCGGAGGACCAGCGTCGCGATTTTTACCTTTACGTTGATGAATTCCAGAATTTCGTCACCGAGAGTTTTGCCACGATTCTTTCGGAAGCCAGGAAATACCGGTTGAATTTGATTATGGCTCACCAGTTTATTTCTCAGCTTTCGGTGGAGAAAACCGGCAGTTCGGCTCTGGATACCAGGATGCGGGACGCGGTGTTTGGTAATGCCGGGACCATGATTTGCTTCCGGATCGGGGTCGAGGACGCGGAGATAATGGCCAAGGAATTCGCGCCGGTGTTCAATGAATTTGACTTAGTGAATATTGACCGGTTCCAAGCCTATGTCAAACTTATGATTAAAGGAGCCGCATCCAGGCCGTTTAATATGGAAACTTATCCCAAACCGCCTGGCGCGAATCTTGAATTGGCGCAGGTGATCAAGAATCTTTCCAGGCTTAAGTTTGGCCGGCCTCGTACAGAAGTCGAACGTGAGATTCTTACGCGGACTAAGCTGGGAACGCCGACTGCGGCAGGACCGGTGGTTACAGAAAGGACCAGATAGTTACCAAATAACGATATGGGCTCAGACAAAGAACAATACGCCAAGCTGGTCTGCTTGTTTCTGGCTGAACAGCTGCGAACCAGAAAAATTTCTCTGCATAGGGCGGCAGACATTGCCCAGAAAGTTCTCAATAACATCAATCTGCTCAATGATGAGCACGATTTTCTGAGGCTGATCAAGGAATTGTCGAAAGACTTTGAAGAGCTGTTTCGGCTGGAAGATCGGGTGTTTTTTTGGGTGGAAGCCAACGAGCGCAAAAATATGGAAGCCTCAGTCAAGACCTTTGCCATCGAGGTCATTCCCCAAGATCCCAAGCTGGCTTTGGAGGTTATGCTTGAGGCAATCAAGGAAGAAGTCAAGCTCGAAGACCTAAAACAAAAGTTCCCAATGTTTTCGGATTATTTACAAAGGAGCCAACATGGATAACCCAAATCCGGAATACGAACATCCGGTTGCGGAGAATCGGGAGAGTGTGGAACAAAAAGAAGCCAAAGATGAGAATTTTGAGCAGGCAGTGAGGGGAGCGGAGATTTTGGAAAACCCTCAAGATGGGAGCTTCTTGCGGGGATTGCAGGTGTTTATCGCATGGGTGAATAGTCTAGTTTCAGGAAAACAGAAGGATGGGTAGCTATTAATTTTAAAGTCGCTCGGGCAGCCACTTTTCGGACACGGCCGATGGACGGCCTAAGAGGTCGACGCATGGAAGCGCCGACCTATTGTCCTCAAAGTGGCGTGCCCTCGCTCCAGAACCTTGTTTGCTTTAGAAATATATCTTTGGTATACTGTGGGCTAGTAAGTTTCAAGAAACCTAAAGAGACCAAAATAAAAGGGAAACAAAGTATGAATAACCTAACAAATTTGGCTTTGATCGCCCAAATGATCGATTCGGCGGAAAAAAGCATCCAATCCGCCAAGCAGCTTTTGCGCGAGATTATGGGAGGCAGCACCATTACTGCTTCGGACATAAGCAAAAAAGCCCAAGTGCTCAGCGTTTCGGAAGGGGGCAAAATAATTGAGGGAGTGTTTGATGGCCAAAACATGATCGGGCCGGATGGCAAGCAATATCCGGTTCCTGCTAATTACGCTTCCAAGTCAAAGTTGGTGGAGGGCGACGTGCTCAAGCTGACCATCGCCGAGGACGGTTCTTTTATTTATAAGCAGATTGGCCCGGTGGAACGCAAGAAAGTTTTGGGCATTTTGGCTCAGGATGACAAGGGTGAATATCGCGTGGTCGGGGAAGGGCAGTCGTATAAAGTTTTACTGGCTAGCTTAACGTACTTCAAAGCGGAACCAGGCGATCAAGTGACAGTCGTTTTGCCTAAAGATAAGGAAGCCACTTGGGCCGCGGTGGAAAACGTGATCAAAAAAGACTCAGGAATGTTTGAAGGTTTGGAGCCAGCTAAGGATAAGAGCGGGGAAGAAACTGAAATGGAAGAGCTATGATTGGACAATTTCTTCGATTTGCGATTGTCGGTGGGATCAATACTGCCACTGATTTTATCGCATTGTTTATCCTTTCGGCGATCACGGGAGTGGAAAAAGGCGAGAAGGTAATTATTTTAAACCTGATTTCTTTTTCTATTGCGGTTGTGGTAAGTTATTTTTTGAATAAGCATTGGACTTTCCGAGATACTTCTGCCGACGACCCGAAGAAATTTACATTGTTTTTGACTGTGAGCGTCATCGGCGCCGGCGTTAATTCTCTCATCGTTTATTTGGTTTCTACCTATGTTCCAGAACCCACTAGCCTTCTAGCCTCGCTTTCAAGCGTTTCTGATACCGGCAAGCTCTGGCTGGGAGTCGCCAAATTGGCGGCCACGGTGGCCAGCCTGATCTGGAACTTTATCGGATACAAGTTTTTGGTATTCAAAAAGTAGTTGATAGAAAACCGCTTTCGAGCGCCTTTTTTTTGTGATAGAATAAGATGCTGACTATCAACTATTAACTGATAACTATCAACTTTTGTGTCTAACTTAGTCCTATATAGAAAATACCGGCCGCTGAAATTTGCCGACGTTATCAATCAAGAGCATGTCAAAACCACGCTGATCAACGCCATTTTGAATGGCCGCATTGGGCATGCCTATCTTTTTACTGGCCCGCGGGGAGTGGGGAAGACCACAGTGGCTCGGATTTTGTCGCGCGCCGTCAACTGCGAAAATCGCCAAGGGGCAGAGCCGTGCAACGAGTGCGTTTCTTGCAAGCAATTGCTGGAGAACAATTCCTTGGATATTCTGGAAATCGACGCGGCATCCCACACCGGCGTTGATAACATTCGTGAAATTACCGATCACGTTGGCTACAGCCCGACTAACGTGAAGTATAAGGTCATTGTCATTGATGAAGTGCACATGCTCTCCAAAGGAGCGTTTAACGCGTTGCTTAAAACTTTGGAGGAGCCGCCTAAGCACGCTATTTTTATCTTGGCCACCACCGAGGTTCACAAAGTCCCGGCGACCATTGTCTCCAGAACCCAGCGGTTTGATTTTAAGCGCGTGTCTTTGGCTGACTTGATGCAACTGCTCGCATACGTGGCCAAAGACAGCGGTTATCAAGTTACCCCAGAGGCGCTTGCCACTATTGCCGCGGCGGCTGACGGCAGTTTCCGCGACGGGTTATCTTTGCTTGATCAAGTTATCAATTATTCCGACGGCAATATCAGCGAGGAGCTGACCGAGCGCGTTTTGGGCTTGACTGGTTTTAAAGTTTTGTCTGAATTCGTTGATCTGATCCTAAACAACCAAAGCAAACAAGCCATTGAGCTGATCGCTAATCTGGTCAGCAATGGCATGGATCTCTATCAATTTCAAAAAGACCTTTTGGAACACCTTCGCAAGCTGCTGATTTTGAAGATCGGAGTCACAAACTCGGAATTTTTGTCTGATAGCGAATCAACGTTGAGAAAACAAGCGGAAGTAGTCGCAGTAGATAAACTGACAGTAATTATTCAAGCTTTCCAAAAAGCTGCCAATGAATTGAAGTGGGCCAGCATTCCATCCTTGCCGCTTGAGCTGGCGGTGGTGGAGGTGACAGAAGAGCTAAAAAGTAAAAGTGAAAAAGTAAAAGCAGATAAAGAGACAGGATCTGATAATGTCGAGACCCTAGACCAAATCAAACAATTTTGGCCCCAGATTTTGGATAAAGTCAAAGACTACAACCATTCGCTGATTTCCAGCATGAAGCTGGCAGAGCCAGTGGCATTGGAAGGCAAAGATTTAGTCGTGCTGTTTCCTTATAAATTTCATAAAGACGCCATTGAAGCCAGGAAGAATCGGATCGTGATTGACCAAGTCATCGAAGAAGTCACAGGGCTTAAGATCATGGTTAAACCACTACTCAAGCAGAGTTCAGACAATACCCTTCACTCCGCCCTCAAAATCATGGGCGGGGAAATAAAAACATAAAAAAACAGACTAGCCGTCGGGAAATAGTTCGAGCTCGCGCCCGGCCAGTCGCTGCTTGTTGCGTCGCTTGGTTGCCGCAGCCTCCATGCGCTTGATTTCGCATGACTGGCAGCGAGCCTTGAGTGGAAATTCTTTGAGCACCTCGAAAGAAAATTCGACCTTGCAGTCCTTGCAGTAGCCCAGATTTCCCGGTTCCAGGTGCGCTCTGAGCAACTTCCCGCGATATGCGCGCAGACCTTTCAGCCGCACAGTTTCCCGTTCGCGCCAGTACGGATCTGTCGGCATCTGGCGCTCGATCCGACGAATCTCAACGGCGATCTCGGTGATGATCTTCGTGAGTATGGATCGTAGTTGGCTCTTTCTTTCGATACTGATAGCGACGATGGGCAGCATTTTTGCCATTATTCCCCCTTTGATAAACTATTATATGCTGAATAAAAAATCTTGAAAATAGGGTGATTTTTTGTTATCATTCATGAGCCCGACCATTTTTGGGGAGTAGCCCCGCCTCTGGCGGGGCAGGCAAGCGGTAAGGCATCCCGACTTTGTCGGAACAACTGAAGCCATAAAATACGAAAAATATTTAAAATCTTTAAAAAGTTCAAAGTATATTAAAAACGGCATTGTGGGCAATTGGCTGGGGAATGTTTTTGGGGAGTAGCCAAGCGGTAAGGCAGAGGCCTTTGGAGCCTCCATTCGTAGGTTCGAATCCTACCTCCCCAGCCAATTGCCAGTAATGTAGCTAATCTTTGCGGTAGGATTCGAACGGTTTGAAGTGAGGCAAGTCATCAGACGCAGCCGAACGATCGACAAACGCGAGCAAGCGCAGCGTTTGTCGCAACCCAGTCCGCGCGAGCCTCAGCGAGCGCTGAAGAATCCTACCTCCCCAGCCAAGCGGAAAAAATTACTAAAGGGCTTTTCCGCCACAATAACTAATTCTAACGAGGCGGATTCGCCTTCGGCGGAGAATCCTACCTCCCCAGCCATTTAGAAAAGTGTTATACTGGTCTCATATGACAATAGACGATTTAGCCACAATGGTTGCCAAGGGCTTTGAGCAGACCGCCACGAAGCAGGATTTGTTGAATTTGGTCACAAAAAATGATTTTAAAAAGGAGATGCAGGCTCTGAAAGATGAAATGCAGGCGCTAAGAAACACTGTTAATAATCACCTAGAATTGTCTGATAAGCGATATCTGGAATTGAAACAACGCTCAAGAATTTTAGCAAAATTTTTAAAATTAGTTATCCAGAAATCAAAAATAGATTTAGATCCCTCCGAGCTTGAGCACTTTGATTCATAAATGTTGTAGAGACAAAAACTGCCAGCTGGTCGATCGATTCGCCTG
>JACQJI010000017.1 GCA_016198045.1 Candidatus Doudnabacteria bacterium | reverse complement strand
GAAAAACAGTGATTAGGGCAAAATTATAGAAATTATTGGTTGAGCAAGATTAACAAGTCAGAGACATTTGCCTCGGTTGGGCCAGTGGTGATTAGCTGGTTAATTTTTTTGAAAAAGTTGTAAGAATCCAAGCTTTTGGTATATTCGGCGATATTTGAGTTTTGCGCCTTGGCTAGGTCGAGACTGACTTCGTCAGCAATTGCGCCGGCGGCATCAGAATTGTCCAGTCCATCAGAAGCCAAAGACAAAAAAGCTTGGTTTGAATTGATTTTTTGCAAAGCCAAAAGACTAGCATATAAATTTCTGCCGCCCGAGCCACTAGCAACAACCCTCATTTTCGGCTCGCCCCCCACCAGCAATACAGTGTTGGGTTTTTGGTGCATGAACATGTAATTGAGTGCTACTTCTGTGGTTTCGTATGCTTGGTTGGTCAGGATTTTGGCTTTATAGCCAAGCTTGAGAGTTTGTCCTTGCATGGCCTCCAGCGCCTGTTGGTTGGTAACCAGCGGAATGTTATGGACATTGGCAAAGTATTTGTCCTCTTTGGGGGTTTCGTTCAGTTCAAATTTGCCGAGATTGTATTGAGCAATGATTTTTTGCGCGTCCGCAATTGTGGTTTGGTCTTTGTAAGTCGGGCCAGAAGCCACTTGGTTATAATTATCACCCGGCACATCGGAAAAGATCAAGCTGATCACTGTAGCCGGGTAAAGCGCTTTGGCCAACCCCCCGCCTTTGAGCTGCGAAATATGCTTGCGAACAGTGTTGAGTTCTTCGATCGTGCCGCCGACTTTCAAAAACTGATGATACAATATCTGTCCCTGGTCGCATTCGTTTTGCGGATAACAAAGCAGGGCCGAGCCGCCGCCAGACACTACCACGATCACCAAATCGTCAGCAGTGGCATTCTGGGCCAGCTTCATGATTTGCTCGGAAATCTCAACATTGTGGTTTGACGGTTGCGGATGCGTGCCACCGTAAGTTTGGATAATTTCGCAAGCCACCGGAGCTACACCCAGCGCTGTCCCGGCTTGGATTTTGGATCCCAAGATTTGTTCCAGCACCAATGCGGCTTTGCACGAGGCCTTGCCGAATCCTATGACCTTGAGGTTTTTAAATTGCGAAAGATCAAAACTTAAATCTTTAATCTTTAATTTTTGATCTTTGATACTGACATTGGCTTTGATAACCTTTTCTGTATCAATCGCCGCAAGGCCGGCCTCGGCAATAGCCAGGATATCCTGCCGAAGCTTGCTAATGGCGAGCTGATCAAAGTTTTTGATCCATTTGCTCATAGCTTAAGTGTAGCCTTTTTAAAAGTATGAGCAAAGTTTATCTTATCTATGAACGACCACCAAAAAATTCTCTTTTTGTCACATTTGTGAAAAAATGAGAAAAATAGTAATTAAAGCCATTAACGCTCTTGAACAAAAGCGTAAGACTGCGTAATTGCGCCTGATGTTTCAAGGCGCTTTTTTTATTTCGATCAGTTGGCGGTAGCTGTATTTTCCTAAAAACGGGAAGATGGCGTAGATTACCCGATCCAGCCAGCTAAAAAAACTTCGGATTCTAAAAGATTTCGGGAAAAAATAGACTCCGACCAAGTCCAGCAACATTAATCTTGGGTAGCTTACCACAACTTCTTTAAAATTTTTTTTAAGCAAATCTATTTCTTTTGGCTCCAACGGGTGTTCTTCCGCATCCCCGATCTTGCGTACCCCGAACCGGCCAACAACGTAACGGCGAAAAAACATCAAAATTTTATTTCTTGCATTATTTTCCAGAAAGACCATCCACCCGCCGGGTTTAACCAATGCTTGCATGATTGGGACAAATTCATCAAACGGCTCAAGATGATGGAGTATAAACCTGCCGACAATCAGGTCGAATTGGCGGTTAAGACTGCTTAAGGCGTAAGCGTTAATCAGCCGGGCATCCAAAGCAATTTTTTTTTGAGCTGCCAGCTTTTGCGTATTTATAATGGCCTGTTCTGAATTATCTACCGCCAGAACCTTCGCTCCCATACCTGCCAAATATATTGCCAGTTCGCCATTGCCGCAGCCTAAATCCAGCACTTCTTTATTTTTGACATGACCAATCGCTTCCAGAAAAGCTGCATCATTGGGATCCGGGCTGATAAAAACCCGATTTTTAGTGCTCTTTGTTTGTAACCAAACTTTATTCCAAAAAGTCTCGGACATAGTTTATTCAGCCCGTTTTTCCACAACATCTTTCTCATAATCACACTCTTTGTTTGAGCACTTGATGGTGCCAGTTTTGGTTTCGATCAAAAGATCCCCGGACTTGGGGCATTTTTCGCCGGTTGGCTTGCCGTTTAAGGCGAATTTGCATTTGGGATATTTGGAGCAGGAGTAAAAAATTCCCCGTTTGCTTCTCCGCTCCACCAATTCGCCCTCGCCGCACTTGGGACATTCCACACCCGTGCCTTTCTGGATTTTTTTGATGTTTTTGCATTCCGGGTAGCCACTGCAGCCCAAGAACGAGCCAAAGCGCCCGAATTTTACTATCATCGGCCGGCCGCAGACGTCGCAAATTTCGTCTTTGTGCTCATCCATCAGTTTCTGCTCTTCGGGTAGGGGGCGCGTGTATTTGCATTCCGGATAATTGGAGCAGGCAATGAATTTGCCGAATCGGCCGAATTTGAGCACCAGGGGATGGCCTGATTCCGGACATAATTCATCCAAGTATTGGACGTGTTTTTCGACCTCCTGCTCCTTGGTTTTGAGATTTTGATGAAACGGCTCATAAAATTCCCTGATCACCGGCACCCACTGCTTTTGGCCGGCGGCGATTTCGTCCAAGCTTTCTTCCATTTGCGCCGTAAACTTCAAGTCCACCACTTTAGGAAAGTGTTCGACCAAAAGATCGTTGACGATAAATCCGATTTCTGTGGGATGGAATTTTTTGTCAATCTTGTGCACATAGTCGCGCTCCTGAATAGTGGTGATGGTTGGCGCATAGGTGGAAGGCCGGCCAATGTCCTGCTCTTCCAAAGCCTTGATTAAGCTAGCGTCAGTGTATCGCGGTGGCGGTTGGGTAAAGCTTTGCTTGGGAATAATTTTTACTACTTTTGGTTTGTCGCCTTGTTTTAGCTCGGGTAACAACCCCTCTGACTCTTCTGCCTCTTCTTCGTCTCGCCCTTCCAGATAGACCTTCATAAACCCGTCGAATTTCACTGTCTGTCCGGTGGCGCGAAAGGTGTAAGCTTTATCCTTGGAGCTGATTTCTATATCAACGCTGGTTTGATCAAACACGGCCTCTGGCATTTGGGTGGCGATCGCGCGCTTCCAAACCAGATCGTATAGACGATATTGATTGCGGTCCAAATAATCTTTGATGCTTTCGGGGTCGCGCGAAAAATCAGTTGGCCGGATGGCTTCGTGCGCTTCCTGGGCATTTTTGCTTTTGGACGCGAACTGTCGCGGACTGGGCAAGACGTAATCCTTGCCATAACGCTGACTGATCGCGGACTTTGCTGATTCCAGCGCGAAAGTTGAAAGATTGACCGAATCGGTACGCATGTAAGTAATTAATCCGGTTGAGCCTTCCTCGCCGATTTCTACTCCTTCGTATAATTGCTGGGCATACATCATGGTTTGCTTGGCACTAAAGCCGAGCTTACGAGCAGCTTCCTGTTGCATGGTGGAAGTAGTGAAAGGTGCTGCTGGGTTTCGGCGCACTTCTTTTTTATTTACTTCAATTACCTCGGCTTCCTGATTGCGCAAGTCAGCCAAGATTTTTTTGGCTTGGGCTTCGTTTTTGATTCCGAGTTTGTCTAAGGTCTTGCCGTTGATTTTATTTAGTTTTCCCTCGAACTCCGAATCTTTGAGAAAGCTTGCGATGATATTCCAGTATTCCTGCGGCGCAAATTTCAGGATTTCCCGTTCTCGCTCCACGATCAAACGCACAGCTACGGATTGCACCCGGCCAGCAGACAAGCCTCGTTTGACTTTTTTCCAAAGAAAGGGAGAAAGTTCATAGCCAACCAGCCGGTCCAAAATTCTCCGGGCTTGCTGGGCATCAACTAAGTGAAGGTCTAGTTCGCGTGGATTTTTGAGCGCTTCATCTATGGCTGATTTAGTTATTTCGTGAAAAGCAATTCGTTTGTATTTGGTATTTGGTATTTGGTATTTGGTATTTTGCAAGTCGAGGGCTTGCACAAGATGCCACGCGATGGCCTCGCCTTCACGGTCCTCGTCAGTGGCGAGAATAATTTCCGAAGCATCGCTGGCTAATTTCTTGAGCTCCGCGATTTTCTTCTTGGCCTTGGGCGGAATGACGTAGCTTGGTTCGAAATTATGCTCAATGTCCACTCCCATTTTGCTGGTCGGCAGGTCCCGGATATGACCAAAAGACGCCTGAACTTCGTATTGGTTGTTCAGGAATCGGGAAATTGTTTTTGCTTTGGTGGGACTTTCTACTATGACTAAAGATTTTGCCATAACTCTAATTATTATTCACTAAAATACTGCTTGTCAAGTTTATCTTCTTCAGAATTGCCAAACTTTCCTCTTCGTTTGCCCACCTCGGGCAGCAGTAATTTTCAATAATCACGGGCCTAAGCTCGATTTTTGTTATGTGGTCATCAGTCATCGTCATTGTTATCGTTAGTCCCTCCCTTGTCTCCGCACTCCACATTTGATCAAATACGAAGTTGCCCAGGGAATAAAAAATCCATTTGCCTTTATATTGTTCAACGGACTGAATCCAGTGCGGGTGATGGCCAATCACCATTTCCGCGCCGGCGTCAATGGCCGCATGCGCAAAAGCAATTTGTTGCTCGGTGGGCGTTCGGGTATATTCGGTGCCCGCATGCATGCTGACGATGATAACGTCCGCGGTATGACCCCGGTGCGCCCAGATGTCTTGCTGCAAACTCTTAAGATCGCCCATAGTGTCAACGTAGGGACTGCTGCTTTGGCCGCCATCGTTTAGGGCAGAATAAGTGTAAGAGAGAAACCCATACAGAATATCTTGGCTTTTGATAACCGGCAAGACAGCGTCTCCTTCAGATCTGCTTGTGCCAGTGGGAATAATGCCGTTGTCAACCAAGTGGTCAATGGTAAAATTCAAGCCTTTGAGCCCTTGGTCTAGCGCGTGGTTGTTGGCAGTGGACAGAACGTCAAAGCCGGCGGCTTTGAGTCCGGCAACGCTTTGAGGATCAGCGTTAAATACCAAGCTGTTAGGCACAAAGTGCAACCCTTTGTCATTAAAAGGAGATTCCAAGTTGGCAAAACTGATGTCAGCGGCATTGATTTCATTTTTCACGTTTTGAAACGGCAAAGAAAAATCGGAATTGTCAGCCATTTTATCATGGACGTTGCGAGACAGCATGATATCGCCGGCAAAAAACAAGGTTGTAGGTTTTAGGTTATAGGTTGTAGTGGATTGATAGTCTGTTGGCGCTTGAGCCTTTTTTGTTTTGGGTAAAACTGTGAGAATAACGATAACAATGACGATAAGACTTAGTAGAATTAATACACGCAACCCTGAACTCGATTCAGGGTCTCTTTGCTGAGATGCTGAATTGAATTCAGCATTGCGCAGATTTTTATTACCTAACTTTGACATACCGCGAGCCGCCTAAATTTTTTATACGATTTTTTAATTCGAGCATGGTCAGGATGCTATTGACCTCAGTCACTGGTTTTTTGAGTGCCCGCACCAAATCGTCCACATGAGTTGGTTCCGCGGAAAGCATGGCCAGCAGTTCATTTTCTTCCTCGGTGGCCGCTTCCAGCGGTTTGGGTGAAGCTAAGTTGAGGTCGAGGTTTAATTCCTGGATGATATCTTTTGCCGCTGTCACCAGCTTAGCGCCTCGTTTGATCAGGTCATTCGTGCCTTGGCTGGTTGGAGAAAAAATTGAGCCAGGCACAGCAAACACTTCTCGGTTTTGGTCCAAGGCATTCTGGGCGGTGATCAAAGCGCCACTTTCGAGGTCTGCCTCCACCACGAGGGTTCCCAGGGCGAGACCGGAAATGATGCGGTTGCGGACTGGAAAGTTTTGTTTTTGCACCAGATACCCCAAAGGATATTCGGAAACTAGGCAGCCGCAAGCGATGATTTTTTGGGCCAGCAGATAATTGGCTCTGGGCGAAATGCTGCTATTGTCCAGCGAAGAAGCCAGGACGGCTATGGGCATGCCTCCGGTACTCAGCGTGGCGTGGTGGGCTTCGGCGTCCACGCCAAAAGCCAAGCCCGAGATGACAGTCAATTTGTTGATGGCTAGAGTTTCCACCAGTTCGCGCGTGGCCTGCTTGCCGTAAGCTGACATTTTTCTGCTTCCCACCACCGCGATGCCTGGGTAACTGAGCAGCGACGAGTCTCCCCGGATATATAAGATAGGAGGCGGTTGGCTGATTTCTGCCAGAAGCGGCGGATAAGCCGCTTCGCCCAAGAGCACGGTCTTGATTCCCAGACTAACCAACTTTTCCCACGATTGTTCTGGCTTGATAAGATTTCTTTTTGTTATAATGGCCTCTGCTTTCTTGGCATCCAGCCCGCAAGAGAGCAAATCACGCTCTGAAGCCTGCCAAGCCAGCCGATAACTGCCAAAGAAAGCGCGAAGTTTGGCCAAACTGACAGCACCCAACTCTGGCACCAGGTTAAAAGCGTTGCCGTAGATTTTATCTTCCAAAGAAGTTTCAGGGTTGACTTTTGCTTGAATTTTTGCTACCATATCTTGTTTACTATAAAATATAGCATACTGGTGTGTTCCATCCTATTTGCGAGCGGCGAAAGGAAGCAGCATCCCTCCTATTGTTTCCGAGTAACCACAAGTTCAGGCTCAAATGATCTTTCATTTCCGCCTGGCGCTCGTAAATAGGGTTGAGGACATCACAAGGAGGAGGTGTCGGATGCCGTACGCTGTTGTCCTGGGGGTTTGGACGCCAGCATTGGTGTCCTACATGTGGGTACTCGTGGGGGTACTCATGGGGGTCGTATTGGCCTTCATCGTGGCCATTGCTGTCAGGGCGAACAATGCGGAGCTGGAGATGATCAACTCTGGTTTCTCATCGGATGACGAGCGTTGAGCTTCACGCGTCCACGCCCCGCGATCCGCGGGGCTAACATCAACGTCGGTGTCGTTCGGAGGTATCATGGTCGTTGTTCCGGCCTCGCGTCAGACGGATCCGTTCAGCTTCCTTCGGCGGATGGCACACCCGGAACTGGTGTGCTATCTCCGCCAGCTGTTGGCAGGCGACTATCGTGACCCCAGTCGCCTATCACCAGTTGAGCAGGACTTGCTCATCGTCCTGCTCGAGAAGCGGGACCGGATCACGCACTGACGTTCCCACCTAGTCCGGATTCCCAGCCGGACGCATGGCCTGATCCCAGCCAGGCCGCCCCTCGCCGTCGTCTCAGTCACGCCGGCGAGTTTTTTTTCCGACGTCCCGCCTGCGGCGGGAGTCGGAACCCCGACCGAAGCGTCGGGGTTAGCCATTGAACTTTGATTGAGCTAGGTCTAGTCCCTCTGACATTAGCGTTTCCACTGCGTCCTTGGATTTCAGCAAAACTTCTTTCACAAAATTTTCTTCTTCTGGGGTGAATTTTTGCAGCACGAAGTCATCCCCGGGAATATCTTTCCGGTTTTCGGGATTGTCTATCCCCAGCCGAATCCTGACAAAGTTTTTAGTCCCCAGTTCGGCGATTATTGATTCCACCCCATTATGCCCGGCCGATGAGGCATTTTTTTGTACCCGAACAGCCCCCAGCGGAAAATCAAGATCATCGTGAATGACAACCAATTCCGCAGACGGATAATATTTCAAGATTTCTTTGACAGCCTCCCCACTTTTGTTCATAAAAGTTTGCGGCTTGGCCAGGATCACGTCAGTAAGTTTCAAAAACTGCGAGTCATATTTGTTTTCAAATTTTTCCCCGCTCGCAAGCAAATCCAAAACCCGAAAACCCAGGTTATGCCTGGTGTTTTTATATTGCTTGCCGGGATTTCCTAAGCCGACTATCAAGTGCATGTTATTATTGTCGTTTAGCGTAATTAATAATTACTGGTGTTCCTTCGAAACCGAATTTGAGGCGGAATTGCTTTTCGAACAGTTTTTTCCAGGCCGCTGCTAAGGCCGCAGGAAAGTTGACTGTTAATTTGAAAGTCGGGGGCTTAACTCCTATCTGCTTTAGATTATACAGCTTTGGCGCCCGTTGGTCTTCCATTTTGCCAGGCATGTGCTGATCCAAAATTTTTTCCAAAAAACCATCCAGCGCTTCTTGCGGGATTTGTTTCTGCGATTGCTCGTGCACTTGGATCACCAATTTGAGCATGACTTCCAGGTTCATGCCGGTTTTGGCTGAAATCAGGACCACCGGCGCCCACCAAGCTTTGGAAAAATAATCCGGCAGCATATTCAGCAGTTTGTCTTGCTCCGGCTTGCTTATTAAATCAACTTTGTTAATTACCACGACCAGACTTTTGTTTGCTTCCACAATTTGGGCGGCAATGGCTTGGTCTTGCACAGCAAGAGCGGTAGAACTATCTAACACAAATAAAACAACATCGGTTAAGCTTAAGATCCTAAGCGACTGAAAAGCCGCGGCAGCCGCGACATCAGCATCCTGCTTCCATTTTTTCTTGATTCCCGCGGTATCGTAGAGCAGAAATTTTTGGTTGTCAAAATCAAACGGAATGTCCACTGCCGAGCGGGTGGTGCCGGCTTCGTGGTGGACAAGCAGGCGTTCTTGTTTGAGCAAAGCATTAATCAGCGAAGATTTGCCGACATTGGGTTTGCCAATAAAGGCTATGCGAAGCCCTTGTTCAGGTGATAGTTGATAGTTGATAGTTGATAGTTTCAGAATTCTCACGATTTCATCCAAAAGGTCGCCGATGCCGGTTCCATTGACCGAAGAAACCAGAAAGGGTTTGCCCAAACCAAGTTTGACGTACTCGCTGGCCAGACTTTCGACTTTAGTGGTTCTTGAGTCAATTTTGTTGGCAACCAAAATCACTGGTTTTTTTGACTGGGTGAGTTTCTGAGCCACAGCGAAATCCCGGCTTCCTGGCGGGGTTTTGCCGTCTACCATCAGTAAGATTAGATCTGCTTGGTCAATCGCAAGTAAGGTTTGCTTTTGAATATTTTGTTCCAGATCAGATTTGGGCGCAGCCAGTCCGGCCGTGTCAACCAGATAAAAATCCATTCCATTCCAGGAAGTCAGGCCAAAATGGCGGTCTCTGGTCGTGCCGGCCTCGGGATAAGTTAGGGCTTTGCGCATGCCCAAGACTTTGTTAAAAAAAGTGGATTTGCCGGTGTTGGGAAGGCCAATTATAGCTACAATAGGAGTATTCATGAGGTTGGTTCGAAGGTTAAAAAAGTTATAAAAGTTTTAAGGTGGCTCTTTGAACTTTCTAACATTTAAACTTTTTAACCTTGTAACTTTATAATGCGTCTCTTCCGAGAATAATCACAAAGTCCGCCGTGGAATTAGTGTAGGGCACGTCGGCCAAGGTGAAGTTGAAGTTGTTTTTCAGATAATCCGCGGTGTTGGGAAACTTGCCATTCGAATTGTCATACAAAATCGTGCGCTCATAAGGAACCCGGCTGTTAAATGACGTGACCTTAGTTTTGGGTACAAGCTTGATTAGCTCATTCAGATTTTCCAGGGCGTAGGCTTTGCCAGTCGAGTTTTGGATCTCAACTGCCGCGTCTTCTTTTTTGAGTTTGGCTGCGGCAAAAACATTATTGAGTTGCTCATGGATATCCGGATAGGTCACCCCTTCGCATGGTTGGATAACGTATGCCCGAGAAGTGTAGTCTTCGATGATTCCCTGACAGATGAGCTGGTCGTCGGGTTCCAGGGAAAAAGAATAAGTCTTTTCAGGTTTGATTTTTTTGCCGATTTCCGCCAGCCGTTTCAATTCGTGGGGCTCTAGGTTGGTCTGGAAGTTTTCGGTGAAGTCGCCAAGCAGATTGTTGATGGTTTTCAGGTCGGTCAAATTAAGCTTGACGATTTTTTGCACGAACGCGGAAATAATCTTTTTCTGGCGCTCGGAGCGGGCAAAGTCCGAACCTTCGCCGTTATTGCCGTGGCGGGAGCGCGCGAATTGCAGAGCCCGCTCGCCATCCATATGTTCCAAGCCGACTTTGAAGCTGACCGGGGGCAGATAACCATACGTTTTGTCAGGATAAGTGGCATCAGTAAACGACCGCTCGACGTAGATATCCAAACCGCCAATATGATCGACAGCTTCCACAAAACCTTCGAAATCAATAGCGGCGAAGTAGGGGATTTCAAAGCCGGTTATTTTTTCGACCGCGTCAATGGTCGCCCCTCCGCCCTTCCCCGCCTCCGCAGTCTCCGCAAAAGCGTAAGCCGAGTTGATTTTCCTAAAACCGGCTTGTGGCAGGCCGACCACGAAATCCCGCGGCAGGGAAACCAGGACCGCTTCCTCGGTTTTGGTGTCGATCTCTAATACGATTATCGTGTCAGTCAGCAACGGCCCGTCGTGGCCTTCCCCGCCCATCCCCAGGAGCAAGACGTTCACTCGCCCTCGATTTTCTCCGATCAATTCCCTGTCGCTGCCAATCAACAATCTACCGAACCGAACCAATGGATTTTCTTTGTTGCTGAAAATCCGGTTGGTCTTGGAAAGCAACTCGGTAGTCCCCCAGCCGACAGCCACCAATGTGAGACTTACGAATAATAAAAACAGCCACAATTTTCTGCGAGGCTTTTTGATATGAGGAGGACGGGGCGGTCCGTCTTGATATGAAATGGCGTCTATGCTTCTTGGCAAGTATTTATAAATAATTTCCCTTAATGCTCCAGTTAATTATAGCTTAAATCGGCTGTTTAGGCCATTGGGGCAGGGGGTTGAAATGCCCTCGGCACTCTGTTAAACTAATAGGGCATTTTTTCGTCAGGACGGTTAGCTCAGCGGCAGAGCATCGCATTCACATTGCGGGGGTCGCAGGTTCAAATCCTGCACCGTCCACCATAAAAATTTCTATGGACGAGCTAGAATCTCCAAATCCAAGCGGTTCCCCATCAGGCCTCAGCGGTGTTTTTGGTTTCATCTGGGATTTTTTCAAGGTCATTATAATTGCCTTGGCGATTATCCTGCCAATTCGGTATTTTTTGTTTCAGCCGTTTATTGTCTCAGGATCTTCGATGGAACCGAATTTTTCTCACGGCGAATACCTGATCATAGACGAAGTATCTTACCGGTTCGGCGAACCTGACCGAGGTGACGTCGTAGTCATGCACTTCCCCAAAGACCGCAAGCAGTTTTTTATCAAACGCATCATCGGTTTGCCGGGCGAAACAATCACAATTGACAGTGGCCGCGTGACGATCAAAAATAAGCAGTACCCCGAAGGACAAGTTTTGGAAGAGTCATATTTGCCCAACCAAGGATTGACTTTCCCCCACAACACCGCCTTGATCGGCGGCAAAAAAAGTTTAACTCTGGGACAGGATGAGTATCTGGTTCTGGGGGATAACCGGTTGGCTTCTTCCGACTCTCGGGACTGGGGAGTGCTTAAGCAAGAGGAGATAGTGGGTAGGGTATTTATCCGCGTTCTGCCTCTAACCGAGTTTAGCCGTTTCAAAACCCCAGAGTATAGTTTTTGATTAATTACAGAAAAAAATAGGTGCGCAGTCCCGACGTACGTCGGGACGAGCCTGCCTGCCGGCAGGCAGGCACGATTTTTTTCTGAGAGGAGTAATAAGTCGATCGTAGCAGCCGTGAGCAAAGCGAACGGATGCGAAGATGCGACCGATTACGACGAATGGGACGACCCAAGAAAGCCACGCCAATTGTCGAAAAAGCCCCGCCCAAAGTTGCCGGAGGATTTGATGTGCTTCCGGAACAGCATTTGGCGCGCGGTTTTTTTCTGGAAAAGCTGCAAAATTTGGCCCAAACTTTTAGCTATTCAAAAATCGAGACGCCGCTAGTCGAGGACACCAGACTGTTTAAATTTTGGAAAGAAGCGCACCCCAAGGAAGCCCTGTTTGAGATGGCCAGCGATGACGGCCCGCCTGCCGGACGGGCAGGCAAGACAGTGATGGCCATTAAGCCGACGAACTTGTTTAGTTTGGCGCGGGCTTATCTGGAGCACCATTATTATGAAAAGGAGCGGACTTCGAAATGGTTTTATCTTTCGTCGGCGGCGTACCTAAACTCCAATAGAGAACTGCAGCAGGTCAACGAGTGGGGATTTCAGATTTTTGGCGAAACCTCGGCGATTGCCGATGTCCAATTAATGAATCTGCTGTTGAAACTGTTTTCGGATTTAAGCCTCTCGTCCGTGAGCCTGGAAATCAACAATATCGGCTGTCTGGAATGCCTGCCGCCTTACCTCGAAGTTTTGAAGAATTTTTTTAAGGATAAGAAATACGATCTATGCGAAAATTGCCTGGAAGATTTGGAAAACAACCCGTTAAACATTTTGGCCTGCAATAATTTGTCCTGCACCACGGCGGCCGCTGACGTCCCGGTTCTCGTGGATTATTTATGCGAAGCATGCCGGAGGCACTTTATCGGGGTCCTGGAAGGGTTGGATGAATTGGATATTCCTTACAGCTTAAACCAAAAAGTCATCGGTTTTCCGTGGTCCAGAAAAACCGTGTTTGAATTTCGCTACAAGACTGCGGATAACCAGGAGATAGTGTTGGGACAAGGCGGCCATGCTGATGATCTGATCCAAAGCCTGGGCGGAGTGCCGGCTTCCGCCTTGGGGTTCGTGGGTTCGCAGGATCAGATAGCCTTGGTGCTTGAGCTGACAAATCATAAGCTGGTTGCTAAGAGTAAAGTGGAGGTTTTCCTTGTCCCCTTGGGCGAACTGGCGGCGAAAAAATCTTTACGGTTGTTTACCGAGCTTTGGAGCCACAATATCGTGGCCGCAGAGTTTATTGGGCCGGGTTCAATCAAGACGCAGCTGCGCTTGGCTGAATCGAATAAGGTCGGCATTGCTTTAATCATTGGCCAGAAAGAGGCGCGCGAGGGAACAGTGATTTTGCGCGACGTGCCGTCCGGCATGCAGGAATTATTCACGGTGGAACGGATCATCGAGGAAGTGAAGAAAAGGCTAGGCAGATAATTTGAGAGGGACGGGTCCATGTTATGTCTGCTCAGGCTAGCCGGAAAAACTACCGGCTGTCAAAAATTGGCATTGGAAAGCCAATTTTTGCAGCCTGCGCTCTCGGCCGGATGATCCGGCCTGCGCGAGTTAGTTTTTACGACTAGCCCTCGCGCTTTTCGACTCTAAAGCAATTTTGTGTTATAATTTGGACTAGCAAATAGAAAGGGGTGAGAGTTTTGGTAGAAGTAAAGAAGAAAGAGGGCGAGTCATTCGAAAGCTTGCTCAGGCGATTCAACCGCAAAATCCAGCAAAGCGGAGTTTTGGTTAGAGCCCGCAAAATTCGGTTTTACACCCCGATTAAATCAAAGAATCTCCAAAGAGAGAGCGCGTTGCGCCGGCAACAAGCCCGTGAAAAGCGGGAAGAGCTGAAGCGTTTGGGTAAATTTGTGCCGACCAGCAGCCGGAGAAGGTATTAAATGGATATAGATTCGGACTTTAAGCAAGCGCTGTTTGATAAAAATGAAATTGCGGTTTCGGCCATCAGAAACCTCAAAGCTGACATCAAAAATGCGGAGATCGCCGCCCAGACTAAGTCTGGGCGAGCCTCGCCCACTGAAGGTGGGCAGGAAAAACTTACAGAGTCTGAACTGTTAGAAGTCGTCCGCAGAAAAGTCAAACAGCACAAAGACTCCATCGAAAGTTTTCGAGCCGGAAACAGGGAGGATCTAGTTGTCCGTGAACAACAGCAAATGGCAGTACTGCTTAAATACTTACCCAAACAAATGGATGAAGCCGAACTTCGAAGTCTAGTTGGGCAGGTTGTCATCGAACTTGGGGCTAAGGCCCAAGATTTCGGGAAGGTTATGAAAGAGGTCATGGCGCGCACAAAGGGCGCTGCTGACGGAAGCGTTATCTCAAAGTTAGTGAAAGAGATTTTAAGATAGAAATTAGTTGAAACAAAGGGATGGCAAAGGAACAAATATTTATCGGATTGGATATTGGCTCATCGCAGATCCGAGTGGTAGTGGGCAAACAAGAGTCAGAGCTCGGCAGTCCGAGTGTCATCGGAGTCGGTGAAAGCGCTTCCGCCGGAATTCGGCGTGGCGTGATCGTTGATATCGACGAAGCGGTCTCTTCGATTTCCGAAAGTCTGGAAAAGGCTGAGCGCATGACTGGGTTGACTCTGAGCCATGCGGTCGTGTCTGTGGGTGGAGCCCAGATTAGTTCCCATGAAAGTCACGGGGTCGTAGCTGTGGCGCGGGCTGACGGTGAGGTCACGGAAAACGATGTCATCCGAGTGGTAGACGCATCGCAAGCCATTTCGATTCCTCCGAATCGCGAAATACTTCATGTCATTCCCAAAACTTTCACAGTCGACGGCCAGACCGGCATCAAGGACCCGGTGGGCATGTCTGGAATCCGGCTGGAAGTAGACACGCAAATCATTCAAGCCTCCGTGCCGTTTATCAAAAATCTCACCAAGTGTATTTTGCAGGCCGGCTTGGAGATTGACGATCTCGTCTTGGCTCCGCTGGCCGCATCACAGGCGGTGTTGACCAAAAAACAAAAAGAGCTGGGAGTGGCAGTGGTGGATCTGGGCGGCGGGACGACCGGCTTGGTGGTGTTTGAAGAAGGGGATTTGCTTTTAGCCAATATCCTGCCGGTCGGCTCCATGCATATCACCAACGATTTGGCAATCGGACTGCGATCGTCGGTTGATACGGCCGAGAAAGTCAAGTTGCAGTATGGCCAAGCGGAAGTAAAAGAGGTAAAAAAAGATTTTGATATTGATTTAGGTAAAATTGATAAGCAAGAGGAAGGCAAAGTTTCGGTTAAGCATGTCGTGGAAATTATCGAGGCGCGTCTGGAAGAAATTTTTGATTTGGTAAATAAGCAGTTAAAATCCATCGGGCGGGACGGCCAACTGCCAGCGGGGGTGATTCTGACTGGCGGCGGGGCCAAGCTCCTGGGGATTGTGGATTTTGCCAAAAAACAGCTGCGCTTGCCCGTAAGCTTGGGAATGCCCGGTTCGGTATCCACTGTCATTGACCGGGTCAATGATCCTTCTTTTGCCACTGCAATAGGTTTGGTTGCTTGGGCCAACGAGTTTTTACTGGGATCCAGCAGAACGGTGAACAAATTTGCGCGAAAAGTTTTAGAAAATGATACAATAAATAAGCTGCGGCATTGGTTTAAGTCATTTTTGCCATGAAATTCAAGGAAGTTAAGCCAAAAATCGAAACGTTTGCTCGAATTAAAGTGGTGGGCGTCGGCGGCAGCGGCCATAACGCCATTTCGCGGATGATGGAAAGTGGCATTCGCGGCGTAGAGTTTGTGGCGATCAACACTGACGCTCAAGCCCTGCACCATTCCAACGCTGATCACAAAATCCACATCGGCAAAACTGTCACGCGCGGCTTGGGAGCCGGCATGAATCCGGAAATTGGGCGCGCCAGCGCTGAGGAAAGCAAGGACGAGATTTTTGACTCGCTCAAAAATTCAGACATGATTTTTATTACCTGCGGTTTGGGCGGGGGTACTGGCTCCGGCGCTTCGCCGATTGTGGCTGAGCTTGCCAAAAAAGCCGGGATTCTCACCGTAGCTGTGGTGACCAAACCGTTTGCTTTCGAAGGAGCCAAACGCCGCGAGATTGCCGAGAAATCCATTGACCAGCTCAAGCAGCAGGTCGATACCATAATTGTCATTCCCAACGACCGGATTTTACAGATCGTGGACAAAAAGACTTCTTTGCTGGATGCCTTTCGAACCGTGGACGACGTGCTGCGCCAGGGCGTGGCAGGGATTTCTGATCTGATTACCACGCCTGGCATGATCAATGTCGATTTTGCCGACGTCAAAGCCATCATGCTCAATGCCGGCTCAGCCCTGATGGGCATTGGCCGCGCCACAGGCGAGAACCGCGCCTTGGAAGCTGCTAAAGCCGCGATTGACTCTCCCTTGCTCGAGCTTTCCATTGACGGTGCTAAGGGTGTTTTGTTTAATATCACCGGCGGCAAGGGTTTGGGCATGCACGAAGTTGACGAGGCTGCGCGCTTAATCACCAAAGCCGTGGACCCGGAAGCCAAGATAATCTTTGGGGCAGTGATTGACGACGAGATGGATGAAGAAATCAAAATCACGGTGATTGCCACTGGCTTTTCCGCCGGAGATGAAGCTTATAGGAAATCGGAGCCAATAGCCAAAATGGAAGAGCCCGCTTTTGCCAAAGCTTCCTCGGACAGGCCGATATTTGCTCCCAAAGCGATCGAAGAAGAAGTCCAGCCAGTCAGCGAAGAGCAGGACGAGCTGGAGATTCCAGCGTTTATAAGAAAGAAGATAAAATAGATGCTTTCAAGACCATTAGTTTATACTGCACTGTCTTTCCAGATTATCGGCCTGGTCTGGGACTTGATTCTGCATTGGCAAGAAAAGGCGTTGGGAGAATTTTTTGACGCCCCGCACTGGCCGATCTTCGTGGGATTTATTTTATTACTTATCACAGTACTTCAAGCTTGGCCCAAGAAAAACAACCGCCCCGAGTGATCGGGGTTTTTTTGCAGCTAGTACGGTTGAGTATTGGGCGGACCGTAGAACCATTGCACTTGATCGCCCGTCTTGATCTGATATGTCGCCGCTCCCACATTCGGCACTGTGCCGTTGACCGCGTACTGCCACCCGGAGCTTCCAGCTGGCTCAAACCCCGCGATTGACCTGACAAACGACCCAAGAGCAGTGTTGGTCACATCAACGCTGAAATTTCCGTCGCTGCTTGCGGCTTGCAGCGCTCCCAGGGCAGTCCAAGTTGAGGGGGTTATGTTTCCCGAAAATATTCTGGTGCTGCTGTAAGTGACACCAATGCTTGCTTGGTTAGTTGGTGGAGGCGTTAGTGATGGCGCGGGTGATGGTGAAGGGGTTAGACTTGGACTTGGCGCTCTTGTGATCGCCGATGAGTTTCCCGCGTTTTCACATCCCGGAATGTTTTTGATGAAATAAAGCTGATCGCCGTCGCGGATGATCTTGCCGCCTTCCGGCGGAAAAGCAAAGTTGGTGTGAAATACAGGCACACGGCAGTTGCTGGGAATATCGTCACCGTTTCCAGGCCCAGACGTTGTTGGGCTTGAATCGGAGCTCGTACTGGGAGAGATTGTTTGCACTCCCTTGATGACCGAATAATTGCTCCCCGCATTTTCACAGCCCGCCGCGTTCTTGATGAAATACAATTGATCGCCGGCTTTGATAATTTTTCCGCCTTCCGGCGGAAAAGCAAAGTTGGTGTGAAACACAGGGACTTTACAGCGGCTTGGTATCTCTTCGCCCGCCACCCCAGTTTCACGGTGCCGAGTCTCGCCTGTCCCCGATAGGTGGGGCGATGGAGTCGGACTAGGATTCGGGCTAGGCGTAGGGTGTGAAACCGTTTGGATTGGCAGGGTACTGCCTGAAAGCGCAATCACCGCATAAGCGGTTACTAAGGGTGAACCGCTGGTGTCATTTGGTTTCCATTTAAACGAGCCATCAGGAAGCTGCAGGTCTTCAAGAAATTGTTTTGCTTCGCTTGGCGCGCTTCCCGCGGCGTTCAGCCCCATAATAACCCAGGCAGTCGAAGCGCCGTCAGCCGGCGTGCCTGGCGTAAAGCTAAACCCCCCGGAGCTATCCTGCGATTGGTTTAAATAATTTATGGCTGAACTTGGCGCGGACCTAAGCGCTGCCACAGCCATGGCAGTGATGTTGGAGTCAGAAGAACCGCCACGCGCAAACCCCCACCCGCCATCGGAGTTTTGGTTGTTGAGGATATAATTTCGGATTGAATCAACAATGGTTCCGGCTTCGCCCGCCGAGGAAAGGGCCAGGGCGCCAAAAATATCGTCGTTTAAAAGCTGCGGGTCGCCGATTTGCGTGCCATCGAACATGCTTTTAAGCTTAGCCACAAAGTCTTCCGAACCAAAAGTTCTCGGGTTGCCGCCGATGGCAGTGATGGCTAGAATCCGTTTTTCGTAGTCAGTGGCGACATTTGAATTTAGCGGGGAGCGCAAAAAATTCTGTCCCACGCTTTGGCCCAAAGACGCATAAGCCATAATTGCCCATTCTTCGTTTTGAGGAAGAGTGGATAAGGCTTGGTTAAGATCGGCGGCTGAAACCAGATTACTGGTGGCCACTACAGCAGTCAAAAAACCGGCCGTGACTGAGTAGAGAAATTTTTTATTAAACATAGATTATTTTTTTAATTATCAATATGACAAGGGAGGGGAAGGCGGGGCTTCCCCCTTATAGAACTTATAGAACGGTGATCACCGCGTCGGCAGGGATTTTGATTCTCGGCACATCGAGTGTGAGCTTGTCGTCTGCCAGTGGAGGCCCGATCCCGACAAAATTTCCGTTGACCTTGATCTTTCGGTTCGGACTGCCGTCAAAGAGGATGCGACGGGCGCCAAAACTATTGCTTGGTTCAGGCTCCGCTTTGTAGCCGAGTTTGCGGATAGCGTCGATCAGCTCCGCCGTTTTCTCTGACGGCGAAGTTGGAGAGAAGAAGCGGCCGCACGCAACCATGACGACGGAGGAGCCCGGAAGCATGATTACCAATGCGTTTCGACGGTTCACGATAGTCCCTCCTTGGGAGACGGTGAACAAAACAAAAACCTTCTCCTAAACAAGAGAAGGCTGATTTGAGAAAATAAAATCCGCCTACTCCTGCTCGGGAGCAGCAAAATTCAAGTTTTTATCCCGGTGCTCCGGCTTAAGTCACCCTCTCTCGTCCCGCCAGTGGCGGGACACTCTCTCCCAGAGGGAGAGAGAAAAGATGAAAGTGACAAATACGGTTGCGGCACAGCGAGGGAATGTACCCAGTCATGCGACCAGGCAGGCACCCTGCTTCCCCGAAATGAAACCTAGTAAATTATTAAACTACGAAGTTCACAAAATTATGCTAGCGCCGGTAAATTTATTTGTCAACCAGGTACTAGAAATTTGACTTAATCTTGTGGCTACTTTGGGCTATTTCTTAAGACTAGTCGCAAGATTATAACGCGATATGTTTTTGATTGAGAATTCGAGACATGAAAAATATATCACGGGTCAAATTTTCAGT
>JACQJI010000014.1 GCA_016198045.1 Candidatus Doudnabacteria bacterium | reverse complement strand
TCAAATTTCTAGTACCTGGTATGATTAGAACCGCAGAATCAGTGTCACCCATGCATCCTGATAAAATTTGCGACCGGATTTCGGACGCGATTTTGGATGAGCTTCTCCGCCAAGACCCGAACTGCCGAGTCGGGGTGGAGGCTATGGGCGGGCATGGGGTGATAGTTGTGACTGGAGAAGTTACTACCTCGGGATACGTGAATGTCCGGCAAGTGGTGCAAAACCTGCTCGGCGGCAAATACGGCGTACACATAAATATCGTGGAGCAGTCTGCTGAGATTGCTTCGGGAGTTGACACTGGGGGAGCGGGCGATCAGGGAATTATGGTGGGGTACGCGACCAACGAGACGCCTGAGCTTATGCCCCGGGAAGTCATGCTGGCTAGGCAACTGAATCGGCATATTTTTGAAAAACACGGCAGCAAAAGCGACGGCAAAACCCAGGTGACTTATGATACTAAAACTGGCGAGTTGTTGGCCGTGGTTGCCAGTTTCCAGAATGTCTCCAAAGATGTTTTGAAAAAAGACATAACCGACTGGGCAGGCAGCAAACGACTCAAGCTGAAGACGTCGGGGATTTACTGCAACCCGGCAGGGGATTGGCACATCGGCGGGTTTGAGGCTGACACGGGACTGACCGGACGCAAGCAAGTAGTGGATAATTATGGGCCCAGAATCCCTGTGGGCGGCGGATGCTTCAGCGGCAAGGATCCGACCAAAGTGGATAGGAGTGCCGCATACATGGCTCGCCGAGTGGCAGTGGATTATTTGCGCAAACACAATGCCCAAGAAGTTTTTAGTTATTTAGCTTACGCCATTGGCAAATCTGAGCCGCTGCAAGCTACCGTGATTGTGGATGGCCAGGAAATGGTCATTGAGGGCTATGACCTGACCCCCAAAGGGATCATCGATTTTTTGGATTTAAGAAAGCCGCAGTACGAGATTACTGCGCGTTATGGCCACTTCGGCAACGGGTTTACGTGGGACAAATAGTTTTGTTATACTGCATACGTCCACGAAAGGAGGACGTATGTTTGATCCAGCCGCTAATTACGCGAGCCCGGAAGAAAGGTTGGCTGCTGCCCAAGCAGACATCGAGGAGGTGAGGCAAGCGATTGCCATCAGCAATTTCGTGATGGTGATCGCGGCCCGGAGTGATGACGGACCATATTTGCTCCACGCTTGTCTGGGAAGCAGGGTCCTGACCGATCCGCGCGACATCGCCGAAGCCGCGCGTCATCTGGAGAGTGTCACCAGGCAGCATGAAGACAAAGAAAAACTGGCAGGGCGAACGCGCGTGCCGCCGTTCTATGAGTTTCTCACAGAACAGTAAAGGAAAGGGGGAGCTATGGAAGACTTGAGAAAGATCCAGGAGCGCATCCGCAGCTCAGGGGCAGTCACGATCACGATGAGGCAGACTGGGGATTCGTACTGGTTTGCGCTGGTCATTGACCGACAGGGCGTTATGAACGGCCCGCGCGAGGTCGCTTTCGCAGCCAACCTCATCAACCGCGCGGCAAGGGCGGTGGATACTGCACAGGCGATGGGGCGCAATGTCCCGCCGGTCGACACCGACCAGATCGTCCTGGACTTGATCAGCAACGGGTTCTGATTGAAGACCCGCTCAGACGAGGCATCCTCGTTCTTTTTTTATTTTGTGGGCTTTTCAAAACCGGCGAGAAAACGTATAATAATTGGGCTTTTATGTACTCGCAATGCTGAACTAGTTTCAGCATCTTATAGATGAGATCCTGACTTTCGTCAGGATTGCACATAACTATGGCACTACTAGGAAAACTTTTTGGCGACTCAAACGAGCGCGTGATTGCCAGGTTTAGAAAGATCGCGGATCAGATCAACGCGCTGGAACCCGAGTTTGAAAAAAAATCGCAAGGAGAACTTACGAGACTGACTGCTGACTGGAAAAAGCAGTTGGCTGGTTTAGACTTGTCCGCCTCCGCGCAAGGCTATGGCGGATCCGCCGAAGCTTTAGCGAAGGCTGGAGAAAAGCAAACAGATTTCCTAGACAAAATTCTACCCCAAGCATTTGCCGCAGTCAGAGAAGCGGCCAAGCGCACGATTGGACAACGCCACTATGATGTCCAGCTGGTCGGTGGCATGGTACTGCATCAGGGCAATATCGCGGAAATGCGGACTGGCGAAGGAAAAACCTTGGTTGCCACTCTGCCGCTGTATCTCAACGCCTTGTCTGGCCGGGGGACACACCTGATTACAGTCAACGATTACTTGGCGCGCTGGCAGGCTTCCTGGATGGGGCAAATTTATCATTATTTGGGCTTATCTGTGGCTTCCATTCAGCACGAAGCAGCTTTTCTATATGACCCCGGTTATGCGCCGGAAGAAGCGGAAGTCAAACAAATGGAAGCTTCAGTCCAGGGTTTGGTGCTGGATGTCAAACATATGCGGCCGATAACCAGAAGACAGGCATATGCGGCAGATATCACTTATGGCACCAACAATGAATACGGCTTTGATTACTTGCGCGACAACATGGTTTGGGAGAAGGCCCAGATGGTTCAGCGCGAACTTAATTTTGCGATTGTCGACGAGGTTGACTCGATTTTGATCGACGAAGCTCGCACCCCGCTGATAATTTCCGCTCCGGATACAGAGCCCACTGACAAGTATTATGATTTTGCCAAGTTTGTCGAGAAGTTGGAGGAGAACACCGATTATAATGTGGACGAAAAGCACAAAGCCGCGACCCTGACCGAGCCGGGCATTAGTAAGCTTGAAAAAATGCTGGGGGTAAAAAATATCTATGACAAGGACGGGATCAGCACGGTCCATCATATCGAGCAGGCCCTGCGGGCCAAAACTTTGTTTAAAAAAGATACGCATTACGTGGTCAGAAACGACGAAATCGTGATTGTCGACGAATTTACCGGCCGGCTTATGTTTGGCCGGCGGTATTCAGGCGGCCTGCATCAAGCGATTGAAGCCAAAGAAGGGGTCAAAATCCAGCAGGAAAGCAAAACCTTGGCCACAATCACTTTTCAGAATTATTTTCGTCTGTACAAAAAATTAGCCGGCATGACCGGCACGGCTGAGACCGAGGCGGAAGAGTTCCACAAAATTTATAATTTGGAAGTCGTGGTGATCCCTACGCACAAGCCGATGATTAGAAAAGATCTGCGGGACCAGGTTTACAAAAGCGTTCCGGGCAAATTTGCGGCTGTAGTTCGGGATATCAAAGCCAAACATGCCAAAGGCCAGCCGGTTTTGATCGGCACCATTTCCATTGAAAAAAATGAGATGCTGGCAGGATTGCTCAAACAAGCCGGCGTACCGTTTGAATTGCTAAACGCCAAAAATCACGAAAAGGAAGCTCATATCATCGCGCAAGCCGGGCGTTTAGGCGCTGTGACTCTGGCCACCAACATCGCCGGACGCGGAGTGGACATAATTTTGGGCGGCAACCCGCCTGATTCCGCAGAGCAGAAGAAAATCATTGAACTGGGCGGGCTGGCTGTGGTTGGCACGGAACGGCATGAGTCTCGCCGCATCGATAACCAACTGCGCGGACGCAGCGGCCGGCAGGGCGATCCTGGGGAATCGCAGTTTTACCTCTCACTAGAAGATGATTTGATGCGGTTATTTGGCGGGGATCGAGTAGCCAAGGTCATGCAGACGCTGGGCATTCCCGAAGATCAGCCGATAGAACACGGCTTGGTATCCAAGTCCATAGAGTCCGCGCAGCGGCGGATCGAGGGGCTTAACTTCGACATGCGCAAGCACGTGCTGGAATACGACGATGTCATGAACAAGCACCGCACGATTATATACAGCAAGCGCCGCGAGTTGCTGGAAGGAAGTCATGAGTTGTCTGAAACAATTCTTAATTTGGTGGAAAAAGAAATCCAGGAAGTGGTTAATTTTCACTTCAGCCAAGATAAGGCTGATGTTAAGGAGATTTATCAAGTGGCGGCGTCAATTATGCCGCTCAAACCGGAAGATGTGGTTAACGAAAGAAATCCGGAACAGCTGGTTGCGCATTTGGCCAGTATTGCTGAAAGAGAGTATAAGTTAAAACATGAGAAGCTTGGCCATGACTTGATGCATCAGCTGGAAAGATTGGTCTATTTGCGCTCCATCGACACGCTGTGGCAGGAGCATCTGGATACCATGGAGCACTTGCGCGATTCGGTGCGCTTGCGCGGCTACGGCCAGCGCGACCCCTTGCTGGAATTTAAAAATGAAGGTTTTCAGATGTTTCAGAGATTGCTTGATGAAATTGACAAGAACGTGGTTTACACGATTTTTAAAGTTGATGTAGCGCCCGCGGCACAAATTCAAAATTCAAAAGTCAAAATGCAAAATATTGGCAGAAACGATCCATGCCCGTGCGGCAGCGGAAAAAAGTGGAAGAAGTGCGGGCTTCTAAATACCCCAGAGCATCAAAAATTAATGGCGCAAAAAACATGAGGCAGATTAGTTTTAGATTAAAACCGGGGCAGGATCTAAGACAGGAAATTGAAAAGGCCGCGGCAGGGATTAAGGCCGGGGTTCTGCTTTCCGTGGTCGGCAATCTTGAAAATGCAAAATTAAGAATGGCCGGCGCTGTGGCTGACAAGGACGTGGTGAAAGATTTGGCCGGACCGTTTGAGAAAAAGGGATGCCCAAACCGGATATGATGAGCTAGAAATAAAGAAACATGAATGATTATCTCAACCGAGCCAATCAAAAATTTCAATAAGAAATTTTGCAAGCGGCTGTTCGCGAGCTTAAAGAAGAAACAAGTCTAGATTTGGAGCAACAAATGATTCCTGCTGGGAAATATTATGTCAGGTATCCCGAATTTGATTATATCTTTCATGTTTTCAAGCTCAAATTTACGGAAATGCCAATGGTAGAAACTAACGTTGAAGAGCATTCGGGTTACAAATGGTTCAAGCCAAATGAGGCGTTGGACACGGCAAATCTTATTCCTGGCCTTTCAGAAATAATCCGTGCTAACTATCTCTGATTTCAATTTCCGCTAAAGCTTCGCGGACTTCAGGAAACTAAAACATATGCTATAATATCAATACTACGTCGTATTATAGTGTAAAACTATGACCAAAGTTTCGAGAATTAAATTGCCTAAAGAACGCGATGAGTTGATGTTAAATCAATTATGGCAAGCTGTGACCTTGCTTGAAACCAAAGATGAGGTTAGGAAGTTCTTAAGAAATATTTTAACCAGAACAGAAATAAAAATGCTTTCCAAACGGCTGGAAGTAATAAGATTGCTTGATGAAGGATATACTTATTTCGAAATTCGCAAGCAGTTAAGCATGAGTGAATCAACCATTGCAAAGTTAAATGATCAGTTCGAATCATTCGGTGAAGGTTACAGGTTGGTGATAGATAGACTTTGGAAAGTAAATCGCAAGGCAGAACCCAAGCGCCGTTTGCTGACAGGTGAGTACAGACAAGTGAAAGAGTTTTGGGTTGGCGCTGCCGAACAGACCGCAAAGGTGTATAAGAAGTACCGCAAGCGAAGATCAGCGCGCGGCTAGCTATACTGCAATACTACGTCGTATTGTAGTGAAGTACAGTATAGCGTATTTCTAAAAGTTAATTGAGCAGCGTATTGACAACTTTGAGATAAAAAAAAGCGCTCGAGAGCCGAGAGCTGTCAGACTTTTCCGCCGGCCGATGTGGCAGTTATCTGCCAAGAATTGTCGTCGTAGCTCCCGTCCTGCTGGCGGATGCCGGTAAAAGTGTAGGCTGCCACTTCCGCTCCTCGCAGGAGGAAACGCACGGTCTCGGCCACGACCCATTGCGAGCCGTGTTGGGTGAGGAAAGATAATGTCCCCACCATCCTGTCGAAGTATGGATGTTCCGGCCGGAACCGTAGCCTTTGGCAAAACTCTGCGAGCGCGAGAGTTTGCGGGACGGTGAATATCTGCTGCATGATTCCTCCTGTTCCTGGTAAAGAATAAATGATAGAATAGTTTCATGCAAGAACAAATGAAAAAAACAGTGGTGGCTGTGAGCGGCGGATTTGATCCACTGCACCCAGGGCATGTGCGGATGTTTCATGACGCCAAAAAGCTGGGCGACGAATTGGTCGTGATTTTGAACAATGACAATTGGCTGTATAAGAAAAAAGGCTATGTTTTCATGAATGAGCGGGAGCGCAAAGAGGTAATAAAGGCCATCAAATATGTGGACCAGGTGGTTATTACGAATCACCCCAAAGATCCTAAGGATGCCAAAGCCATGGGAGTTTCTAAAGAATTGAAAGAATTGAAACCGGATATTTTCGCTAACGGCGGCGACCGTGATGAGAAAAACGCGGCAAACCTCAACTCTTCTTTACACTGGGATATCAAAACTTGCGCAGGCCTTGGTATCAAAATGGTGTTTAATGTCGGCCATGGTGGCAAAATCCAGTCGAGTTCGGCTTTGGTCGATCAGGCCATGAGGAAGGCTCCAAGAAAAATCGCTGTGAAGGTAAAAAGTAAAAGGTAAAAGCGTAAAGATGGAAACTGGTTGGCAGTTTTATACGCGGGTAACTGAGGCTTGGGACTCAATGCTTGCCGACATCGCATCAGCCCGTTCGTTTATTGATTTGGATCAGTATATTTTTGAGCCGGACCGGATAGGCAGACGGTTTTTGGAGTTGTTGATCCAAAAAGCCAAACAGGGAGTGCGCGTGCGGGTAATTTGTGATGCGGCAGGAAGCGCCAACCTATATAATTCTGGTTTTCCAAATCTGCTTTCCGAAGCTGGCATCCAAATTTTTTTCGTCAACCCGATCAGCCCTTGGCGGATTCACAACTTCACTTCTTGGTTTTTTCGCGACCATAAAAAGATTTTGGTGGTAGACGGCGCTGTGGGTCATACCGGCGGCGTGGGCATCAATGATCGGATGTCTGACTGGCGCGACACAAACGTCCGCCTGACCGGACCAATCGTTGCGGAGTTTGCCAGGGTATTCAGAAAAACGCTTGAGATTGCCAGGCGCAAGCGGCTTGCTGTCATCCAAAACAATCCATCCCTTGGCGAATTCGGTTTGCTGACCAGCTCGCCGTATCTGCGAAGCCTGCGGTCGTTTCGCTACCGCAAGCGATACCTTCGGGATTTGTTCGTGGACAAAGTCAAGAGTGCCAAGGAGTGTATTTATCTCACCACTCCTTACTTTGTGCCGGACTTTCGATTGTTTAGCGCCCTGCAGCAGCAAGCGCGCAGCGGCCTCGACGTTAAATTGGTTGTGCCTTACACTTCAGACCATCTTTCCTTGGATATAGCAGCAGCTTCCTACTTCAGTCTGGCTTTGGCTTCCGGAATAAAAGTTTATCGCTATCGCAGTCATATTTTGCATGCGAAGTCAGCGGTCATCGATGATTGGTCTACTGTCGGCAGCGCCAACCTGGACAATTTAAGTTTTTGGTTTTGCTATGAGGCAAATATTTATAGTCACAATCAAAATTTTACTCAAGAGCTGAAAAGACAATTTGAGGCCGATTTGACAGAAAGCATGGAAGTAAAGTTGGTGGAGTGGAAATTTAGGCCAATCAAACAAAAACTGCTTGAGCTGCTGACTTGGCCGGCCCATAATTTCATGTAGAGTTGCAATTTTTCCCTGTTTTGCTATAATTCCCGCAATGCGCAAAGGTTTATACTTTAAATTCCTGCTTATTTTATTGCTTGCTTTGGCAAGTTTTTATATTGCCTGGCCGGGGGGTAGCAAGATCAGTCTTAAATTGTTGAAGATCAATTTTGAGAAGCAGTTTAAGCTGAATTTGGGCTTGGATTTGCAGGGCGGGACGCATTTGGTTTACGAGGGTGACTTGAAGGACATAGAAGAGGGTGCCCGTTCGGATGCCATGAATTCGGCCAGGGACGTAATTGAACGCCGGGTAAACGCTTTTGGGGTATCCGAGCCGGTAGTCCAGGTCTCCGGCAGCAACCGGATTATTGTGGAACTTCCCGGAGTGAAAGACATCAACGAAGCCATTAAGTTGATCGGCCAGACGCCTTTCTTGGAATTTCGAGAAGAAAATCCCAATCCGCCACAGATTACTCCGAATGCCGCGGGCGAGATAATCCTGGATGAAAATCAGGTTTTCATCCCGACTACGCTGACTGGCAAAGAGCTGGAGCGCGCGAGCTTGGAATTCGACCAGCGCACCGGCGCTCCCAACATCGTGCTGCAGTTTGACGCTGAAGGCACGAAGAAGTTTTCCGACATAACCGCGAAAAATGTCAACAAGCGTGTGGGAATATTCTTGGACGGGCAATTGCTGTCAGCACCAGTAGTCAACGAAGCCATCACCAACGGTCGTGCCCTGATCACCGGCCAGTTCAGCGTGGCGGAGGCCAAGGAGTTAGTTACCAGACTTAACTCCGGAGCGCTGCCAGTGCCGATTAAGTTGATTCAACAGCAAAATGTCGGAGCGACTTTGGGCTTAAGTTCGGTTCAGAAAAGCGTGGCTGCGGGTTTGATTGGCTTTGCGGTCATTGCCGCCTTTATGATCATCTATTATCGGTTGCCAGGCTTCCTGGCCGTGATTGCTTTGACCATTTATGCGCTGATCAGCTTAGCGGTTTTCAAAACTTTGGGGATTACCTTGACCCTGGCCGGGATTGCCGGATTTATCTTGTCGATTGGCATGGCGGTGGATGCCAACATCTTGATTTTTGAGCGGATGAAAGAGGAGCTGCGGCGCGGCAAGACCTTGGATAACGCGGTGGAAGAGGGCTTTCGGCGCGCCTGGCTGTCGGTTCGCGATTCGAATTTTTCCAGCTTGATCACCACGTTTATCCTCGGCTATTTCGGCACCAGTATCATTCGGGGATTTGCGGTGACTCTAAGCATCGGCATCTTGATTTCCATGTTTACCGCCATCACGGTGACGCGCACGTTTTTGCGGCTTTTGGTTGGCCATAATTTACTGGTTCATCACTGGCTGTACGGAGTGCCCAAGATGTCCGAGGAAAATTTATGATCAACATTATCAAGCATTACAGGTTTTGGTTTTTGGTCTCCGGGACCCTGCTTTTGATCGGGATCATCGCCTTAATCGCGTACGGCCTTAACTTTGGCATCGATTTTAAGGGCGGCACTCTGACTCAGTTGAAGTTTGCCCAAACTGTTCCGGCCACACAGGAAATCAGGCAAATTCTGCTGGATTCGGGCTTTAGCGACGTCATTGTCCAGCCGGCGGGTGAGCAGTCGGTAATCATAAGAACCGGTCCGCAGGAAAAAGAGGAGCACGACAAACTCTTGCAGACTCTTTCTGATAAATATCCGGGAGTTGAGGAAGAGCAGTTCACCTCGATTGGTCCGGTGATTGGAAAAGAGCTGCGGAGCAAAGCCATTTTGCAGCTGGTTTTGGTGTCATTGGGTATAATTCTCTACATCGCTTATGCCTTTAGAAAAGTTTCCAAGCCGGTTTCCAGCTGGAAGTTTGGCATCGCGGCTGTGGTGGCGTTGTTCCATGATTTATTGATTGTTATCGGCGCTTTTGCCCTGCTTGGACGGTTTTGGGGTATTGAGATCGACGGCTTGTTTGTCACGGCTCTGCTGACGGTCTTGGGTTTTTCGGTTCACGACACAATTGTGGTATTTGACCGGATACGAGAAAACTTGCGGCTCAGTGCCGGGCTGGACCTGTCGGAAATAATCAACAACAGCATTAATCAGACTTTGGTGCGTTCGATTAACACTTCTTTGACCGTGATTTTTGTCCTGCTGGCTTTGATTTTATTTGGCGGTGAAACCATTCGCTACTTTGTGCTGGCATTGCTGATTGGCATAACCGCGGGAACATACTCTTCGATTTTTATCGCTTCTCCGCTGCTTCTGGTCTGGCATAAATGGAGTTTGCGGCGAAAAGGTTTTTGAGACAAAAATAAAAACCCTCCTGTTTTTTTCAGCGTCTGGCGCGCCTTTTTGGTTTGCCTAAACCAAGCTTGCGCGCCTTTTCCTCCTGCGCATCCAAGGCCGCCTGAAAAGCCTCCTCTCCCATTTGGCGGTGGCAGGACTGACAAGTCAGGATGTTAGTCCCCACCGGATCTCCGCATTGATGGCAGAGTCCTTCCTGCGGTTGTGATTCCAAGGACTGTGGTTGCCCTTCAGGTATCATAGTGGTACTCCTTTGGCTTTATTATCTCAAAAACTGATAATGTAAGTCAAAATTTTATTTGAAAGTTGACAGAAGTGAAGTTTTATGCTATACTTTTTGCGATTAAACTATGAACGAACAAGATAAAGCATTGCCTTCAAATATCCTGGATACCATAATTGGCTCCCAGACCCAGAACAACCTTTCTTCCTTTGAGCCGGTAAGTTTGATATCCCGGTTGCTTTCTCAACTTAAAGAAAGAGAACGCTTGATCGTCTCAAGCAGGTTTGGTTTGGATGGGGGGGAATTGCAAACGTTGGAAGCCATCGGCAAGCTGTATCACCTGACTCGAGAGCGGGTTCGGCAGATCGAGAAAGACTCCATGTCGCAGCTGCTCAAAAAAAAGTCGGCGGAGCTAGCAAGCGCGCTCCAGCTGATATTTGACACCATTACGGAATACGGAAACGTAATTTCCGAGGAGTTTCTGATTCAAATCCTGCTTCCAGCCAAAGCTGATCTTCGTGAGACGCGGGGGGTCAAATTTTTCTTGCACTTGGGAGAACAATTTAAGTATCACCGGGAGACCCAGGATTATAACGACAGCTGGAACGTGGTGGGATTTAACCCTAAAAAGCTGGATGAGGTCATGGCTGGCTTTGTTGATTTGCTTAAAAAGCAAGGAAGGGTTTTGACCCAAGATGAATTTTATCAGGTCCTGAAAAAAACAGCGTACTACGAACAGCATAAGTTTGAGTTGACTGACAAGGTAATCAAAAGCTATCTTGACTTGTCAAAAGTAATTCAAATCAACCCTTTCAATGAGATCGGTCTGAAGGATTGGTCTGAAGTGCGGCCAAGAGACGTGGGAGACAAGGCGTATTTGGTGCTCAAGCATCACGGCAAACCCGAACACTACTCCATAATCACCAAGATGATCAATGACCATAAATTTGACAGCCGGACAGCTTATCAGGAGACGGTTCATAATGAACTGATCAAGGACGAGAGGTTTGTGTTGATCGGGCGGGGGATTTACGCGCTGGTTGAATGGGGATATAAGAAGGGCATCGTGGCTGATGTCATAAAAGAAGTGCTTTCGCAGGCAGGCCGGCCTTTGAGCCGTGAGGAAATTATCAGCGAGGTCCTGAAGCGGCGGATGGTGAAAAGAAACACCGTATTGGTCGGACTTTCCAATAAACAACTTTTTCAGAAAGTCGGAAAAGACAAATACGCATTAAGCGCGCAACCGGTTTCATGATTCAAGCGTTTAAAGAACTGTTTGGTCTTGTCGATTCGCTGCTTGGCAGCGGATTCGGGTGGGTATTTTTTTTAGCGCTGGCTTGGTTGCTCCTTTGGATGTGGCACAAGCTGACAACCCTGTCTAACCAGAACAAGTATATGGCCACGATCAAGTGGGTGTTCCTGGAAGTAAAAATCGAGGAATTGAGCGAGCGCTCACCCAAGGCCATGGAATCAGTGTTTTCCGCACTTCATGCCATCAAGCCAAGTCTGACGTGGGGAGAGAAACTGCACGGCAAAATGATGTTGTGGCTCAGCTGCGAGATTGTGAGCATTGGCGGCAAGGTTTCATACATTTTTAAAGTCCCCGAGCGATATCGGAATTTACTGGAAAGCGCGATTTTTGCCCAATACCCGAAAGCTGAAATTGCCGAAGTCGAGGATTATTTGAGGAATATGCCGCGCGAGTATTATCCCGAAAAGGCTGAATTTAATTTCTGGGGGACGCAGATGAATAAGAGAAAAACCAGCGCTTATCCGATTTCGCTTTATACTGAATTTGAGCATCCGGAGCAGAAGACTTTTGTGGATCCGCTGGCCAATGTCATTGAAGTTATGAGCAACATTCAGCCTTATGAACTTATGGTTTACCAGCTAGTGGCGCGTCCAATCGGGAATGAGTGGAAAGATAAGGCCAAGCCTCTGCTGGAAGAGTTAAAAGGCGTGCCAAAAGCGCATCGAGCCGGGTGGTTTGACGGCCTGATTCAGATTCCGCGATTTTTTATGGACATAATTGTGCGGGACTTGATGGGAATCAATCCCGAAGTCGAGGACAAGAAGAAAGTGGTAAAAGAAGAGCCGCCGACCCTAATGCTGCACAAGAGCGACGTCGAGAAGCAGGTCATTGCTGCGATTGAACACGGTTTGAGCAAATTGAGTTTTGAAGTCAAAATTCGCTTGTTGTATTTGGCGCCCAAGGAAAAATTTAACAAGCAGCTTCGAACTCCGGAAATAATCGGAGCTTTTCGGGGATTTGACGATATCAATGTCAATGGGCTTAAGCCAGATACTGATTATACCTGGACTGACGTGCATTATCACATATCCCCCAAACTGGAAGCGCCGCTGATGCGCCACAGGATTTTGATTCGAAAAAGGCATTTGTGGCATTATTTCCTGGGGCGTAAAATTTGGCAGGGGAGCGGGAATACGATTTTGAACACCGAAGAATTGGCCTCCCTTTTTCATTTTCCGGTATCGCCCAATGTTCGCGTGTCGCAGTTGGAAAGAGTTGGGGCTGTGAAAGCCGCCCCGCCTCAGGATTTACCCATTGGTTAACTTTACGAATTACGAGTCAGTACTAATATACCAATAGCCTAATTCTAAGATTCGTAAATTCGTAACAATTAGTAATTAGTAAAACAATAATGCAAGCATTAGACAACGACATAACCCTGTTTGCCAAGACCAACTTCCGCAATCGGGAAGTGCCTTTTGGCATTCGCCTGGACGACCGCCGAAGGCATATGTATGTCATCGGAAAAACTGGCATGGGCAAAACCACGATGATCGAAAACATGGTTATCCAGGACATCCAAAACGGCCACGGAGTCGCCTTTGTCGATCCGCATGGCGATTCAGTGGAGCGGATTCTTAATTTCATCCCGTCTAACAGGGTCAATGACGTGGTTTATTTCAACCCCGCAGACATGGACTTCCCCATCGCTTTCAACCCTTTGGAGGCCGTGGATCCTAAATATAAGCATTTGGTGGCCTCGGGCTTAATGGGAGTGTTTACCAAAATTTGGGCAGGAGTGTGGAGCGCGCGCATGGAATACATTCTCAATAACACCATTTTGGCTTTGCTGGATTCCCCGGGCAACACCTTGCTTGGGATAGCGCGGATGCTGGTCAACAGAACCTATCGCAAAAAAATCGTGGATAACGTCAAAGATCCGGTCGTCCGCTCGTTCTGGATTGACGAATTTGCCAATTATAATGACAAATTCCGGAACGAAGCCATAGCGCCAATCCAAAACAAAGTTGGCCAGTTTTTATCCTCCGCAATTATTCGCAACATAGTCGGACAAACCAAGAGCTCCATTGATCTGCGCGACATTATGGATAACAAAAAGATTTTCTTGATCAACCTTTCCAAAGGGAGAATCGGCGAGGACAACTCGGCGCTGTTGGGCGCCATGCTGATTACCAAGCTGCAGCTGGCCGCTATGAGCCGGGTGGATGTTCCAGAGGAAGAAAGGCAGGATTTTTACTTGTATGTCGACGAATTCCAGAATTTTGCCACAACCTCGTTCGCCAACATTCTGTCCGAAGCCAGAAAATACCGGCTCAACTTGATCGTGGCCCATCAATACATTGGCCAGCTCGTTTCAGACAGGAATACTGTAGTGCGCGACGCCATATTCGGCAACGTTGGAACCATGATTTGTTTTCGGGTGGGAGCAGATGACGCCGAATATCTGGAAACAGAATTTGAGCCGACTTTCACTCCCAATGATTTACTTAACCTGCCTAAATTCAGCATCTTGCTTAAACTAATGATCAATGGCGTTTCTTCCAATCCTTTTTCGGCTATGACCCTGCCACCGATTTCGGCTCCCACTGGCAACGAGGACAAAGTCGTAAAGGTTTCTCGGGAACGCTATGCCACTCCCAGACAGGTCATTGAGGAGAAAATTAACAAATGGATGGGTACTGAGTTTCATACCGAGGCTGCCAGAATAGAAAGCGATGCCGTGGAGCAAGAGGATATGCAGGCTGAGTTAAGGTACAAAGAACGCGTGACCACTGGTTCTCCAGCCGCAATCCGAGCAACTGCGCCGCTTGAGCCGAAAGCTGACAGGACCGCGAAAATAGAACAACCAAAAAAAGAAGAGCGCAGGAAAGAGCAGAGACCAAATCATCTCAACCGCAGGGCGGCCGACAAGAAAAAAGAAAATCCGGTGTGGGACACGGTCAGCAAATTATCCGAGCAAAAGATTGAAGACGAAGCATTGAAGACCATCCAAGATTTAGCTGAAGCAAAGAAAGCTCAACCGACGCCAGCGGCACCGAAATCTCCACCACCAAGCGAACAGGGAGCTCCTCTTAAGCCTGGAGAAACGGTTAAATTTTAGTTTTGTCAGAAAAGGACTGACAATAAAATTGGGCAATTAAGCCTGTTTTGACAGGTTTTTTTGTTGACTGCAGATTCTAAGTTGACAATAATCATTTGAAAGATTAACATATTAGTACACTCATGCCAGGTACTGAAAATTTGACCCGCGATATGTTTTTTAGGCCAGAATCCTCAATCAAAAACATATCGCGCTATAATTATTCGACCAGGCATAAGAAGACCTTAACTGGTCGAATAATTAAGTCAAATTTCTAGTACCTGGCATGCAAACCGAAGCATTACTCAAAGAAATAGGCCTTACGGACAAGGAAATAGCCGTGTATTTCTCGCTGATTGAATTGGGGCCTTCTCCGGTAAGAACAGTGGCCCTGCAAGCCAAAATCAATCGCGGAACCACTTATGATATCCTCAAAAAATTACTTGACGAAGGATTGGCCAGCTACTTTGACAAGACTAATCACCAGTACTTTGTGGCAGCCCGGCCAGAAAAAATAGTCAGCCTGATCAAACAGAGACAGGAACAACTGGAAGGCTTAAAGAAGCGCGCGCAGGACAGCCTGCCGGAACTGCAGCTGATGTTTGAAAAGCGGGGCGGCAAGCCGATTGTCAGATTTCATGAGGGCATCGAAGGCATTAGAACGATTCTTGAGGACGTGCTTCTGACCATGGAAAAGCAGAATGATAAAACTTATTTTGTTTATTCTTCCGCCGATATCCGCGGCAATGTCTATCAGGCCATGAAGGATTTTAGCGAGCGCAGAATCAAGAAAAACATTTTGGTTAAGACGATTTCCTTGGGAGAAGGCGGTCAGCTGGTCGGACTGGATGAGCGCAAGTGGATGCCGGCCAATAAAAAAGATTTGAAGGCGACTTATGAATTGATCTACGGCGGCAAAGTCGCGCATATCAGTCTGGATAACGCGTCAAATCCGGTAGGCATCATCATCCAAAACCAAGAAATCTACGAAACTCAGAAAATGATTTTCGAATTTAATTGGAGCAAGCTTTAATGTGCGGAATTATCGGCTATATTGGCAATCAACAGGCATTGCCGATCCTTTTGCAGGGATTGCGCGATTTGGAATACCGCGGCTACGACAGCGCGGGCATTGCTGTGATGGATAACGGCAAACTGCAAAGAGTGCGGGCAGTGGGCAAAATCGACAATCTCGCACGAAAGATCAAAAACGATGATTATCCAGGCACTTTGGGGATTTCCCATACGCGCTGGGCAACGCATGGAGGCGTAACAGAAGAAAACGCCCATCCGCATTTTGCGATGAACGGCAAGCTTGCTCTGGTTCATAACGGGATTATTGAAAATTATCGCGAACTCAAGGAAAAACTCAAGGGCGTGAAATTTAATTCAGAAACGGATTCGGAGGTTCTGGCGCATTTTATTGGTTCGTATTATACAGGCGATTTGGTGGCAGCCGTGCGTGCTGCGCTGTCTCTGGTATGCGGCACTTACGGACTTTTGGCGGTTCACACTGATCATCCGGATGAAATGGTCGCGGCAAGGTTAGGGAGCCCGCTGGTGCTGGGCATAGGCGAAAATGAATATTATGCGGCAAGTGATGTAACGCCCATGCTTGCTTATACTAAACGCGTGACTTTTCTGGATGACGGAGAAATCGCGGAGATAAAACGGGACTCAGTCAGAATATCGAATTTGCATGACCAGGCAATCAAAAAATCGGTGCAAGAAATCAGCTGGAATAAGCAACAAGCCGAAAAGCAAGGATTTGAGCACTTTACGCTGAAGGAGATATTTGACCAGCCAGTTGTGTTTGAAGATGCGATTCGAGGGCGAATTGATATGCCTGCTGGAACTGCGAAGTTGGGAGGCCTCGATTTATCAGAGGACCAGATGAGGCAAATTAGCCGGATCGTAATTGTTGCCTGCGGCACGGCTTTCAATGCTGGCATGGTCGGCAAGTATGCGTTCGAACGCCTGGCAGGAATTCCTACTGAAGTTGATGTTTCGAGCGAATTTTCTTATCGCGATCCAATCATTGATGACCATACTTTAGTGTTTGCTATTTCCCAGTCAGGCGAAACTGCTGACACGCTCATGGCTTTGCGGGAAGCTAAGCGCAAAGGAGCGGTGGTCCGGGGAATCGTTAACAGTGTCGGTTCAACCATTGCCAGGGAAGTCGGAGCTGGCACCTATATTCACGCCGGTCCGGAATTGGCCGTAGCTTCGACCAAAGCATTTACAAATATGGTCGCCATATTGCTTCTGTACGCAATCCAGTTTGGTCGCCTGCACAATACCTCTCTTGCCACAGGACAGCGGCTGCTGAAGGCGCTTTTGGAGATACCTCAGAAGATAAATCAAGTTTTAAAACAGGTTGAGCAAATAAAAATAAAAGCCCAAAAATATTCTAAATATAAGAATTTTTTCTATCTTGGCCGTGGTGTCAATTATCCGGTTGCTCTGGAAGGGTCGCTTAAGCTTAAGGAGTTGAGTTATATTCACAGCGAAGCGTATCCTGGGGGAGAAATGAAACACGGGCCGGGGGCGCTGATTTCGAAAGATTTCGCGGTTTTGGGGATTGTTACGAAAAATCAGCTTTATGACAAAATGAAAAGCAATATCGCCGAAGCCGTCACACGTGGCGCTCGGGTTATAATTGTAGCTACTGAGGGGGACAAAGTAGCTTCCGAAATAGCTGATGATGTGATTTTTGTCCCCAAGACAATGGAGTTATTGGAACCCTTGTTAAACACTATTCCGCTCCAGTTGTTTGCTTATTATGCGGCAGTGGAATTAGGGACCGACGTCGACCGCCCGCGCAATTTGGCCAAAAGCGTGACCGTGGAATAAACATGCAAGCATTAATTTTGAGAAAAAAAGACTGGGCAAAGACGATCGGTTTTGAGAAAGGCGAAGTTCCTGATCCGGTGATAAAAGGCGATGATGATGTCATCATCAAGGTTCACTATGCGGGGGTGTGTGGCACGGACAAAGGGATTTGGTATCGGCAGGTTTTTGAGAAACAAATTTTAGATTCGGTAAAAGCCGAAGGCAAGCCATATCGTATAATCGGCCATGAGTTCTTTGGCGAAGTGAAAAAGGTGGGGTCTAAAGTTAAGAATGTTAAACCTGGAGACTTTGTTTCTTGCGAGTCCCATGTGGTGTGCAGCCGGTGCTTTCAATGTTTGCACGGAGAAAAGCATGTCTGCACGCAAGAAAAAATTTTGGGAATCTCGCAAGACGGCGGTTTTGCCGAATATGTAGTGGTGCCGCAGCACATTGTTTGGAAAACGGACACTTCTAAGATTCGACTGGAAGTTGCAGCCATGCAAGAGCCGTTCGGCAACGCCGTGCACGCTGTCTCCAAGGTTGATGTGCGCGGCAAAACCGTGGCAATTTTTGGCCTAGGGCCTATTGGAATGTTTTTGACCATTGTGGTCAAAGGTTTGGGGGCGAAAAGCATAATCGGAGTCGAACCGAACCCGATCGCTCAAGAAATGGCAAAAAAATTAGGCATTGATTACGTCATTCCGCTTAAAAAGTTTAAATCTGATAAGCCTTATGCCCATAATGCGGCAGTTACTGATGAAATCAAAAAAATCACCGGCGGTTTGGGCGTGGATGTCAGTTTTGAGATGGCCGGATTCAATTCCTCGGTCAATAATTGTTTGTATGCCACGCGCCGCGGCGGTGAGATCATTCTGTTCGGAATCAAGCAGGGAGATTTTGTGCTGGAAGATTACAACCGGTTGATTGTCCATGGTTTTACATTTCATGCCGTTATTGGACGAGAGCTTTGGAAAACCTGGGAAACTACAAGGGCGCTTATGGAGAATATAAGCAACGGCGTGCAGGAAAAACTATTTAACATCATCTTGAATCGGGGCAACGGGACAATCCTCCCCATTTCCGAGTATACTAAAGAGAGATTTGAAAATATGATGGAGAAACACCCGAAATTTTTAATTCAATTTTAATTTTATGTTTAACAATTATAAACAACAATTTGATGAGGAACTTCAAGAGATCAAAGACAGCGGCATGTGGAAGGATGTCGGGGTTTTGGAAGGGAAGCAAGGGACGGAAATAACGATAACTATTGACGATAGCAATAACCGTACACTCTTGAACTTTTGCGCAAACAATTATTTAGGGCTTGCTGGCAGCGAAGAATTGGCCAAGGCGGCAAAAGAAGGGTTGGATAAATACGGCTTTGGTGAAGCCTCTGTAAGGTTTATCGTTGGCACGTCTACAATCCATAAAGACTTAGAAAAAGAGATCTGTAAATTTTTCGGCACCGAAGACGCCATCACTTACACTTCCTGTTTTGACGCCAATACCGGGTTGTTTGAAACTATTTTGAAAGAAGGTGATGCCGTGTTTTCGGATGAACTTAATCACGCCAGCATCATCGATGGCATCAGATTGTGCAAGGCTGAACGCTTCCGGTACAAGAATTCAGACATGAATGATCTGGAAGGGCAATTGAAAGCTGCAGGCGACAGAAGGCGCAAGCTTATAGCGACAGACGGTGTGTTTTCCATGGATGGCATTACGGCGAAGCTTAAGGACATTTGCAATTTGGCGGAAAAGTACGGAGCTATGGTCATGGTGGATGACTCTCATGCCTCGGGCGTATTGGGTAAGACAGGTCGGGGCAGTGTTGAGGGGTTATTGAGCCGGATAGATATTCTCACTTCCACTTTTGGCAAAGCATTGGGAGGCGCCGGAGGCGGATTTACTGCCGGAAGAAGGGAAATAATTCAAGTGCTTCATCAGCGTTCGCGCACAGCTTTGTTTAGCAACAGCCTGACTCCGGGCATTGCCAATGCCGCGCTTTACGTTTTGCAAAATTATGATGCTAAATTTATCGATCTCAAAAAACAGCTCGAAGAAAACACCGCGTATTTCAGAGCCGGCATGGAAAAATTAGGTTTTACTTTGGGCGGAGACGGCAAACACCCCATCACCCCTGTAATGTTGATGGAGGAAAAAAAGGCTTCGGAAATGGCAGCGGAATTATTTAAACAAGGCATTTACGTCCGCGGATTTACTTATCCAGTAGTTCCCAAAGGCAAAGCTAGAATTCGCGTGCAAATATCCGCGGCACATACCAAAGAGCAAATGGATCAAGCGTTGAAAGCTTTTAAAAGGGTAAAACAATTATGAAGAATGTAGTTATAATTGGCGGGGGGACGGGGACGTTTACATTGCTCAGTGGTTTGCGCAAATTCCCGGTAAATAACACGGTAATCGTATCAAGCGCTGATTCCGGCGGCTCAACCGGTGTTTTGAGAAAAGACCTTGGCGTGTTTCCCCCTGGCGATCTGCGGCAGTGCTTATTAGGATTAGCGTATATAGATCAACAGACGGCTGACCTTTTTGCTTATCGTTTCGAACAAGGGTTTCTCAGGGGACACGTCGTGGGCAATATTTTACTGGCGGCGCTTGAAAAAACTACTGGTAACATTGAATCAGCCGTGGAAATGGCGTCGAAAATGTTGAATGTTCGAGGTGCAGTATTGCCTGTATCCCTAAAGCCCGCGACGCTTATTGCGACATTGGAAAACGGAAAAAAAATTGTGGGTGAACACAATATAGACGAGCCGAAGCAGAAACAGGAATTAAGAATTAAGAATTTAGAATTAAGGCCAAGTGCTTCGGCGAATCCTAGAGTACTTCAAGCCTTGAAAGAGGCTGACGCCATCATTTTCGGTCCGGGGGATTTATATACCAGCACTCTGCCTAATCTTTTAATCAAAGGGATTAAAGAGACAATTCAGAAATCTAACGCAGTTAAAGTCGTAATTACCAACCTTATGACTAAGCTTGGTCAAACTGATAAATTTAAGGCTTCGGATTTTGTAAAAGTCTTGGGCGGTTATTTGGGAGCACGGCTTGACGCTGCAATCGTAAACACCAAACGGCCGGAGGCGAAGATTCTGAGATCATATAAAAAAGAGAGGTCGGATTTTGTGGAGCCGGATATTGACGAAATCAAAGCTTTGAGCGTAAAAGTCTTGGCAGCCAACCTGGTTTCTAAGCAGATTTTCCAGAAAAGCAAATCGGATTCGCTCAAAAGAAGCGTACTCAGACACGACGCCGACAAAATCGCCAAGATCATTTGGAAATTAATTGCTTGATTATGGAGATAAAGACTCAGACCATCAAAGACTGCTTCGCGGTAAAAATTACGGCACATGAAGACGATAAGCAAGTCGGCAGGCTGTATCTTTACATGTTAAAAAATGACTTGCATAAAGAACCGTTTGGATTTTTGGAAGATGTTTTTGTTGCGGAAGAGTATAGAAAGCAGGGGATTGGGACGGAATTGGTGAAAACAGCGATCGAGGAGGCCAAGCGCCAAGGTTGCTACAAATTGATTTGCACCAGCCGCGAAGCAAGCGAAAAGATTCACGCTTTCTATAAGCGGTTAGGTTTTAAGAAGTGGGGATTTGAATTCCGAATGGACCTGAAATGAACACCCAGATCATCATTTTGGCGGCTGGCAAAGGCACCAGGATGGGTCATCCTGAATTGCCGAAAGTGCTGGTGGAACTGCGAGGCAAGCCCTTGATTTCGTATTTGCTTGAGGAAGTGAGTAAACTTAGGCTATCGCCGGCAGTAATTGTGGTTGGCTTCAAGTCCGAATTGGTTAAGCAAGCTTTGGGCCCTGGCTATATTTATGCATCACAATTGCAACAGTTGGGAACTGCCAACGCTGTAGCCGAGGGACTGAAGTACACCACAGCAGAAAATGTTTTAGCCTTATATGGGGATATGCCGCTTATCAAATCTGAAAGCTTAAATAGGTTGATTGCATACCACGACGAAACCAAGTCCGTTTTGACCATGTTTGTCGCCAAAGTGCCAAATTTCGAAGATGAGTTTTCAAATTTTTTGGGATTCGGTAGAATAGTTAGGGATGAGGCCGGCAGAATAGCGGAAATTAAGGAGTATGTGAATTGCAGTAAGGAAGAACAGGCCATTACCGAGGTAAACCCGGGGATTTACATTTTTAAAACCAATTGGCTTTTGAATAATATCGGCAAGATCCCGCAAAGCCGACAAGGAGAGTTTTACTTAACTGATGCGGTAAGTCTTGCCAGAGAACAACAAATTGTGATAAACTTTTTAGCCATTGAACCGCACGAGGTGTTTGGCGTGAATACCCTTTCAGAGCTTAAGCAAGCAGAAAGATTTTTGTGATAACTGTGGCAGTATAGATCAGGTCATCCAAGGAGGAGGACTCATGAAGTCCATGGAGAGACGGAAGATCAAGCTGGCGAAAGCGCGGGTTTTCCGCGCCCTGCGTCGGTTTGCTAAGAGGCAGGGCCGAGACGGGGAGCAACTCGTGCGCATAGTGCGCGCGGAATTCAAGAAGGAGGGAGCGCGATGGTCGGCCAAGTCGTGACTCAATTGATCCTCTGCCAGTGCCTGCGGCATGGACACTGGCTGTCTGCCGACGGGATTGCGTCCGCCGAGTTCGCGGACAAGAGGGAGGGCCGAGCGGTTCTCGAGTCGGAAATCCAAGTCGGCCGTGTCGCGCCGTACGAGCAGCAGATCCTGGAAGCGTGCCTCAGGGCCTCGGGACTCCCCGAGACATCCGATGAGTGGACGACTTCGATGGCTGCTCGCGCTAATCGCGCGGCGATCGAGGAAATCCCCCTCGGAGACGGCTGCGCGTTCGAAGCCGCGGCCGGCATTGCGGGCTGAGGCCGCAAGTCTGGGCGTTTCGCGGGTCTTTGTCAAAGACTTCGCGCATCGCCCTTGTTTTTTTATCATTTGTTTTGTAAATTATTACTATGGATAAGAAAAATTTCGCCAAAAAAGTTGTTGTTGGCATGTCCGGGGGAGTGGATTCCTCGGTCACCGCGGCTTTGCTCAAAAAGCAGGGCTTTAATGTCATTGGCGTGTTCATGAAAAACTGGTCAGAGGATTTTGGAGACTATGGGTGCACTTGGGCCGAGGATGCGGAGGATGCCCGGAAAGTGGCTAAGGTTTTGGACATTCCGTTTTATGTCTGGAACTTTGAAAAAGAATATTATGAGAAAGTGGTGGAGTATTTTTTGCGCGAATACGCTCGGGGCAGGACGCCTAACCCGGATGTAATGTGCAATAAGGAAATAAAATTTAAGTTATTTTTCGAAAAAGCGCTGTCATTGGGCGCGGATTATGTGGCGACCGGACACTACGCGCGAGTGCGCGAAATCCGAAATCCGAAATCCGAAATCCGAAACTACCAATTGCTCAAAGGGCTGGATCCGGCAAAAGATCAAAGCTATTTTTTGTATACCTTGAAACAAGAACAGCTGGCGAAAATTTTATTTCCGATAGGGGAATATAAGAAATCAGAAGTTCGTCAAATAGCCAAAGAATTTGGCTTGCCGAATTATGCAAAAAAAGATTCGCAGGGCATATGTTTCATCGGCAAGATTAATGTCCGGGAGTTTCTGAAGGAAAAAATCCCCGCCAAGGTCGGGAAGATAGTGACTACTACTGGGCAAGTGCTCGGGCAGCACCAGGGCTTGCCTTACTACACTATTGGTCAGCGTGAAGGGATTGACGTGGGCGGCAGCGGCCCTTATTATGTTGCCAGCAAGAATTATGACTTAAACCGTTTGTTGGTGACCAACGATCAGAATGATCCACAGCTTTGGAAGCGCGAGTTTACTATCACTGATCTTTCTTGGACAGATAAAGCGCCTAAGCTCCCGTTTAAAGCCGGTGTTTCAATCCGTTACCACCATCCGGCTTACGAGGCAACCATAGAACAGATATCAAATAACAGATATCAGATAACATTTGAAGAACCGCAGAGGGCGATTACGCCGGGACAAGTTGCGGTGATCTATAATGGCGAAGAGTTGCTGGGCGGGGGAGTGATTGAAAAAGTTGAATAAAAAAAAGACGCCGTGGGTGACGGTCGTCGGTCAGGCGGAAAGCCTTGTGTCTTCGAGCTGTCTCATGACTTCCGCCGCGATCTCAACTGTTATTAGTTGAGATTGATGGGCGATTAACGCCGTAGTGCCGAGCCGGTTGCCCAACAAGACGACGTCAACGCTCTCTGGCGGTTTGTACCACGGAGGAATAACCGCCTCGGCGTCAGCCTGAACTTGGATTTCGGTCCCGGCTTTTTTGAGGATGAGCGTGAGTTTCCATCCATTCTCAACCGGCGCGGATTCGATGAAGCCGATAATTCCTTGAACAGGAATCAGCGCCAGATCATGACGAGAAAATAGTCTAGCATTGCAGATCCGCGATTGCAGCATGGCTGCTCCTCCCTTAGGTTCGGACAATAGTTGGTATTATATAGCTAATTAACGTTCCTTTCAAGCGCAATCAAAACCTGCCCAAAATTTGGGCGGGTTTTGTGATTACGGTTTTAGATTAGCAAACCTACGATCAGCAAAGCCACGATGTTGATAATTTTGATCATGGGATTAATGGCTGGCCCGGCTGTGTCCTTGTAAGGATCGCCCACGGTGTCGCCGGTGACTGCGGCTTGGTGAGCGAAAGATTTCTTGCCGCCTAAGTTGCCTTCCTCAATGTATTTTTTGGCATTGTCCCAGGCCGCACCGCCAGAGGTCATGGAGATGGCCACAAACAAACCGGTGATGATGGAGCCAACCAGCACTCCGCCCAAGGCTTCGAGTCCCAGGAAAGGAATTACCGCTACTAGGATGGGCACCACAACCGGCAAGAGGGCGGGGATAATCATTTCCTTGATGGCAGCTTTGGTCACGATGTCCACGGCTTTGCCATAATCTGGCTTGGCGGTCCCTTGCATGATCCCTGGGATTTCTCGGAACTGCCTGCGAACTTCTTCTACCACGGCATGTCCGGCCTTACCCACTGCTTGCAAGGCCATTGAACTAAACAGATAGGGAAGCAGGCCGCCGATAACCAAGCCAGCCAGCACTTGCACGTCAGACAAATCAAATGACAAATTTTGTCCGAGCCTGCTTAATTCCTGGGTGTAAGCCGCAAACAGCACCACGGCGGCCAGTCCGGCAGAAGCAATGGCATAGCCTTTGGTTATGGCTTTGGTCGTATTACCCACGGCATCCAAAGCATCAGTCGATTCTCTTACGGAATCAGGCAGTCCGGCCATTTCCGCGATTCCTCCGGCATTGTCCGTGATTGGTCCAAAGGCGTCAATTGCGACAATTATTCCGGCCATGGACAACATTGACATGACAGCCAAAGCTGATCCATAAAGATCACCGATTCTATATGCCGTCAGGATGCCGGCAATAATAACCATGACAGGCAACGCTGTGGACTGCATGGATACTGCAAGTCCAGTGATGATGTTGGTTCCGTGACCGGTCGTAGATGCTTGTGCAATCGAACGGACCGGTTTGAATTTTTTGGAAGTATAATATTCCGTGATTATAATTATGGCTGCAGTGACTGCCAGACCAACCAGGGTCGAATAAAACATCTGCATCTGAAATCCGAAATTTATATCCAACCAATAAAAACCCACCGCCGCCAGCAATCCTGCCATGGCTAGCCCTTTGTAGAGAGCGGCCATAATTGCCTTGCCTGATAGACGCACGAAAAAGGTCCCGATAATTGAGGCAAAAATTGAAACCGCACCTATCGCAAGAGGCAGTTGGACGGCTATGCTGGCGCCCCCGCCGAGAATGGACCCCAAAAGCATGGCCGCGATAGTGGTAACGGCGTAGGTTTCAAACAAATCGGCAGCCATGCCGGCATCATCGCCCACGTTATCGCCGACGTTGTCCGCTATCACGGCTGGATTTCTGGGATCGTCTTCGGGAATGCCGGCTTCAATTTTGCCGACTAGGTCCGCACCGACATCTGCTCCCTTGGTAAAAATTCCCCCGCCCAGTCTGGCAAAAATTGAAATTAAACTGCCGCCAAAACCCAGGCCGATTAGTGATGTTATATCGCGCGTGAAATAATAAAAAATCGTCACTGACAGTAGTCCTAGACCGACTACGAACAAGCCGGTTACGGCCCCGCCCTTAAAGGCTAGGGAAAAAGCATTTCTGAGCCCTGATTTAGCAGCCTCGGCTGTCCGGACGTTGGCTCTTACCGCCACGTACATGCCGATAAAGCCAGCTAATGCAGAAGCAGTGGCGCCGATTAAGAAACCAACGGCAGTTTGGAGATTTAGAAAATAATAAATCAATATTGCAAGGATGACAGCTACGACACTGACCGTTTTGTATTGCCGAGCAAGGTATGCGGTAGCGCCTTCCTGAATGGCGGCGGCGATTTGCTTCATTTTGTCATCACCGGCTGGCTTTTTTAATACGAGGCTGGTGAGGATAATTCCATAAGCGATCGCAGCTAAGCCCGCGATAATTGCGAACCAAATGATGCTGGATTCCGTAAGCATAATAAAAATTTTTTAATTTCTAAATAAGCCCAAGCATTATAGCATATCTTGAAAACGCTCAGCCAAGAGGGTTTTGAGTTTCTTTTGAGCGTCATTAAACGCTTCTTTGATATTTTTTTGCACTTCGGGCTGGCTGAGATTGATGTCAGGCGAGATGTTTACGCTCAATAGTTCGTGGTTGCCGTTCAAAGTGACAGCAAATGACCCGTCCACAGACAATCCGGTGACTTTTTCCGCTGCCAGCTGGCGTTGCAATTCACCTGCTTGTCTTTTGAGGTTGTATAAATCCTTAAGTTTGTCGAACATGAGTTAAGTATAACAATTAAAAATGATTTATTGAAAATAATTGGAAAAACTCAACCTGAATAATGTCAGCAGGCTTTGTTTTGACCACTGCAATTAAATGGGGTAGACTATAATGCCGATTTGGCAGGAGGACGTGATGAAGATAAGAGTGCCCGCGGTGGCGGCGGGAGTTCTCGCGGTGGCGTTACTTCTGAGTTTGGCGCCGCCGGAGGAAGAAATGATCGGGGTCGTGATTGATATCCCTATAGGACCGGTGGACGTGGTGATCGCCCCAAATCCTGGACAGTGGGGCTACGAGGTCGTACGGTTCGTGGTAAACCCGTACGATCCGGAACAGCTCTTCTACGCCGAAGTCTGCGAGGAGTTGTGCGAAAATGCAGGCGATCGCCACTGGCGCAAGGTCCTGCCTGGCGACCCGGACTGGTCGATTTGGAAAGGGAGGCTGCTGTCCGTGCTCGACGAGAGCCCGATCGATCGGGATCGGTCGCGCCACCGTGCGGGCTTACGAAAAGAGGCCAGACGTTCCTTCAGGACGTTTGGCCTCAATTATTTCCAGCTTATGCAGCCGGAGCACAGGTGCACTTGGTTTCTGACAAGTTGCAAGTGACACACTTGGCGACACAGTGATCCCCGCCGTGAACATGGTTTTCATCATGGCTGGCAGACTCCTCGCCGCAGACATCGCACTTGTAACCCTTCACCGCCCCATGACAAGTTTTGCAATGCATAGAT
>JACQJI010000012.1 GCA_016198045.1 Candidatus Doudnabacteria bacterium | reverse complement strand
GGATGGGCCGGCCTGCGAGAGCTAGTTTTTGCGACTAGCCCTCGCTCTGAAGCGGTTAATAGTTAAAAGTTAATAGTAGTTTTATGAGAATCGTTCTCAAAACAATTCTGGCAATTCTTGCCCGCTTAACATTGCTACGCTACAAGCCCAAAATCGTGGGCATCACCGGCAGTGTCGGCAAAACTTCGGCCAAAGAAGCCGTGAGTTTGGTTTTGTCATCCAGATATAGGGTGCGGAGCAGCTATGAAAATTACAACAATGAAATCGGGCTTCCTTTGTCGATAATTGGCGAGTACTCCGCCGGCAAGAATTTTTTCGCTTGGCTGCTGATAGTCCTGAAGGCTCTGTTGAAATTGTTCACTTTTCGCTACCCCCAGATTCTGGTTTTGGAAATGGGCAGTGACCGCTCGGGGGATATTGAGTACCTCGTTTCGGTGGTTTCCAAACTGGATGCGGTTGTTTTAACCGACATAGGCATTAGCCACTTAGAGTTTTTTGCAAGCGCCTCTGCCTTGGCCAAAGAAAAATTAAGCATCACGAAAGGGCTGTCCAAAGAAGGCGTGGCCATAGCTAATTTTGATAACGACCGCATCAGAGAAAATTTGAATATGGACAAGTATCGAGTCATCAGCTACGGCTTTGGTCCGAACTGCCTGGTGGTTGCCACAGATTTTCATTTACTAAACGAACATTCGGTATGGGGCTTGAATTTTAAAGTCCACCACGCCGGCACAGTGGTTCCTTTCTTTTTGCCAAACGCGCTGGGCAAGCCTTCGGTTTACGCCTCCCTGGCCGCTGCCGCGGTCGGTCTTCATTTTGGGATTAATTTGGTTGACGCATCAGAAAGTTTAAGCAAACTTACTCCTCTCGCGGGAAGGCTGAGATTTCTTGCTGGGATCAAGCATACTTCGATTATTGATGATAGTTACAATGCCGCTCCAAGCTCGACCTTGGTGGCGCTAGAAACTCTGGCCGCGATCGCGCCTGGCCGCAAGATTGTGGCACTCGGAGATATGGCGGAACTGGGACGGGCTGGGGAAGAAGGGCATAAACTGGTCGCGGCAAAAATTTTGGAACTCTCGGTAAACACTGTGTTTTTGATTGGGGAGCAGGTAAAAATAATTCAGGATGAGCTGGCAAGCAAGAAATTTAATGGCCAAGTTTTCCTCTTTGAAAACGCGGATGACGCCAGAATCCCCATTCAGAATTTCCTCCTGCCCAATGACACGATTTTGATCAAGGGATCGCAGGCCGCAAGAATGGAAAAAATTGTCAAAGAGACTATGGCTGATCCGCTTAAAGCCGAAGAGTTGCTGGTGCGACAATCCAAAAAATGGCTTGAAAAACCGTAGTGTAACATCCTTATTTCCTGATCGATTAAGAAGCCTGGAGGGAGGAAGGAAGGGTGTAAAATATGAAGAAATTAGTAAGTATCCTGTCCATTGCTGCTGTGGCCCTGACAGCGACCGTGGCTTTTGCCAATGAAGGCATGATTTCTGCCAGCGCTCATTTTGGCTTTCCAGCCAAAATGCAGCTGGGACTCGATAAGTTTGTGGCAGTTGGCACGGTAGCCGCGGAAAGTAGCGGCAGCCTTATTCTTAACGTCCAAGCCGGGGCGCACCTGAATAATGTCAGCGATGGACAAATTACGGTAGCGAGCAATGCTGATACCCAAACAGCCGGTTCCGTAGATGTGGGGGATAAAGTGATTGTGAGGGGAGAGATCCAAGATAACGGCAGTTTGGAAGCTGATTCGGTCCGGGTAATCGGCGAAGCCAACGGCAAAGCCGAGGCAGAAGTTCGAGCCAAAAAGCCAGTGGCCTTTGGCGAAGTGACGGCTGTGACGGACAATTCAGTCACTATTAAGAATAACGTGACTGGCGAAACCAAGACCTTAACCACTAATGATGACACCAAAGTCATGGTTAATGGCGAAGCCAAAACCACTTCTGACATCCAGGTTGGAGATAGAGGATTGGTGAAATTTAAGGCTATGCTCGATACGTTCGTTGCCACAATGATCAGATTGTTTCGGTAAAGCTGGTTGACAGAAAAACAGCCCGGTCGGATGACCGGGCTGTTTTTATTTATATTTCTTTTCGGTGTATAAGCGAGTTAGTAAGCGAGATAATTAAGCTGAATGCCAGGGCCCATAAGAAACCGTCCACGCTGAAGCCATCCACGATTTTGGCCGCCAGCATTACCAAAGCGGCGTTGATTACGAAAGTAAACAGTCCCAGCGTAATTAGATTGATGGGAAGCGTCAGAAGAATGACGACCGGCTTGATGATGGCATTGATCAGTCCCAAAACCAGCGCCGTGATCAGCGCGGCAAACAAGCCATCCACGTGGATCCCCGGCAGTAAATAGGAAACCGCCAATATCACCAAAGCGGAAATTAACCAGCGCAGAAGCATATGCATAGGAGTATTATAGCAAATTGAGTTATCCACTTGCGCAAACGCCGGCTATCTGCTAACCTGTTAGGGATATGTTTAAGGGATTCGAAAAGTTCTGCTCAAAAGATCCGGGGCAGCAGCTGCCCACCAATTCAGATTTCTATTTTTAAACTTCCTCCAAATGAGGAAGTTTTTTTTAAGGAGCAAGCATGATTAATAATTACCGGGGAGTAGAGGATGTCGCCTTATTTAGCAGAATCAGCGATATGCTCCGCCAGTTTTTCCTTAAAAAAGGCTTTGTCGAAGTTCCAACCCAAGACCGGTTGAGTATCCTTGCGGCATGCGAAGACCCCACCACTGTCTCAAGCTTCAATTACGCCGGACAAGTCTGGCCATTGCCGCAAACCGGCCAGATGTGGCTGGAGTATGAATTGCTTACCAAGCGGGAATTGCCAGGAGTGTTTTGTATGTCCACCAGCTATAGAAACGAGTCCAATCCTGTACCCGGCCGGCATAAAATTATTTTTCCCATGTTTGAATTTGAGTCCAGGGGAGACTTTGAAAATTTGCGCGCTTTGGAAGAGGAGCTGCTCCTTGAGCTTGGGTTTGGACAGAAAAGCACTTTCGTTCATAAATCGTATGACGAACTGGCCAAGCATTATCAGGTCAAGGAATTATCAAGCCAACACGAGAATCAAATGAAAAAAGATTTCGGTAACGTGGTGTTTTTGCAGAAATTTCCGCAATTCACCTCGCCTTTTTGGAACATGAAGAAAGACGGGGACTACGCCAATAAAATTGACGTGATTATAGACGGCCAGGAAACCATAGGCAGCGCCGAGCGCTCGACAAACCCTGATCAGATGCGCCAATTATTTCATACGATTAGCGGCGGAAAATATGCGGGCAGGCTGTACGAACTGTTTGGTAAAGAGAGGGTGGAAAAGGAGTTAGAAGAATTTTTATCCTTGAATTTCTTTCCGCGCTTCGGCGGCGGCATTGGCATGACCCGCCTGATGAGCGCTGTGCTCTCAAAAGAGAAAGTCATGGCAAAAGTCAGATAGAGAAGCATAATAAAACCGCTCGAGCGATTTTATTATTCTCGCGTGCTCTGTTAACTTATTCCCACTTTGGTCCATATGTGATGAAAAGGGAATGAAATGTTATTTTGGTTTCTTTTAGTGATAAAAAACGGCTTCGATCCTGGATCTTGGCCGTGACTATTTTTTTGCATGCGCGATCGCTGTTTCAAGGTCGTGCATAGCTTTGCGGTAATCCCGCGGTTTGCCGTCGACCGGCACTTTGGTGAGTCGCATATGAAGCCCTGCGGCAATGGGCGGAGGCAGGTGGTCGATTCGGGATGTGAGGTCCTCGATTTCGCGCGCCCGACGAATCGGCTCCTCCTGCGCAAATTGCTCCTGCCTTCGCCGACGTTCAAGCTCTTCGCGCTCCGTCTGCTTCATGCTTTGGAAAGCCTCAATGGCTGCGATGTGAGCTTTTTCGTTTCGCGGATCCAGCCGTCCCGAGTGGATTTCGGCATTGAGAAAGCTGATGAGTTCCGGACCACCCTTCATCGCTCTCTCTACGATTGCGACGGCGCGTTCGCCTTGTTCTGCGAGCTTGCGAACGCCGGCTTCGTCGAGAGCTTCGCGCAGCCGCCTGTGCGCTTCGTCAATTTCGGCAGGATAAACATATCCTAGCTTTTTGAACCTTTCTTGGTAAGCCGCGGTTCGCCGGTCGAGCTTGCGTTGGGATTCCGTTCCGCCCCAGACTGCTTTCGCAGGCTGTGCCTGGGCTTGTTGGTGAGATCTAGAGACTGCCATCGTGACCTCCCGTTATATTCGAACCTCCGTTGAAAGAATATTTAATGCTACCTCGGATTTTGATCTTTTGTCAACTCACGATTAAGGTAAATTAAAAACCGCCCTTGAAGGCAGATGGAAAGTGTTATATCCGGATATAGCACAAGTATATACTGGTGACCCATAAGGGAGTCGAACCCTTGTTCCGGCGTTGAGAACGCCGTGTCCTAACCACTAGACGAATGGGCCGCGTTGCAGTCTGGTTTTTTTTAAACCATAAGTAATTATAAAAAAAACAACCCGCGGTGGCAAGGCACTACAGGTTTTTGAAGATGAGGAAGTAGAAGTCACCCTGTCTTACCGGGCGGACTTCTCTGATGTAGGTGAAGCCGGCTTTCCTGGCTTCCCGGACGACCACAGGCTTGGGGACCTTGTGAAGCTCGTAATAGTTGTCGCGAGGATGTCCGTCTTCTGCATCGCGCTCAATGATCGCCAGCTGGCCGCGCTGACGCAGTGCCCGGCGAGTTGCGGAGAGCATCTCAGCCGGAAACCGCATCTCGTGGTAGGCGTTGGCGATTATCGCGACGTCTAACTCACCGGCCGGCAGCATCGGATCCTTGGGATCCGAGTGGATCACGCGGATTTGCCGTAACTGCATCCTCTCACTTTCGGTTGTGACCACAGCCAGAACCGCAGGATCGATGTCCACGGCATAGACGATGCTGTTGGGTCCAACCCTGTGGGCCAGGTCGAATGTCAGGAATCCCTCCTGGCACCCGATGTCAGCCACCACCTGTCCTCGCTTGAGCGCCAGCTCGTCCATCACGCGCTCGAACGGGAACAAGGTATCCCAGTAGTACGAATCCGCAGGTTGGATCACCGTGGCGGTCAAGATGACCATAGCCACGAACGCCCAGGCCACAGCCGATCTCAGTATCTTCATTTTCATTGCAGGCCTCCTTTGGCATCAATATTTAGGATATAATAGTTATGTCATGAATTCAAGGGAAACAAAAATACAACTGCCAAAGGGCTTTTTGCTGGGTGCGGCTTCCTCGGCCCATCAGGTGGAAGGCGAGGACAAAAACAGCGATTGGTGGATGTATGAGGAAATGGGCCGCCTGCCTAAGTCTGGGCTTGCCTGCGATCACTACAATCGATTTGAACAAGATTTTGATTTGGCCAAGCAGGTTGGCCTAAACGCCATGCGGATTTCCGTCGAATGGAGCAGAATCGAGCCGGAAGAGGGGAAGTGGTCCGTGACCGGGCTTGAGCACTATAAAAAAGTCCTGAAAAAATTGAAGGACTTAAATTTTGCTCGGATGGTTACGTTGCACCACTTCACGCTTCCCCGATGGCTTGCCGAAAAAGGCGGGATGGAAACCAAGGAAGGCATTGCAGCCTTTGCCAGGTTCGCCTGGTTTCTGGCGCAAAACCTCAAAGGCGAAGTTGATTTCTGGATTACGGTTAATGAACCGGAAGTCTACGCGGCGATGGGTTACCGGTTTGGCACTTGGCCGCCGTTTCAAAAAAGTACGAGAAAGTTTTTGAAAGCTATCGGAAATCTGATTAAGGCTCACAAAGCCGCGTTTCACGCGATTAAGCAAGTTGATCTAGAAGCCTTAGTTGGGATTGCGAAAAATAGCGCTTTTCTGGAGCCAGACCGCGATAAATTTTTGGATAGGTTGATTGTGAGGGTAGGGGATTACTTTGGCAATCATTATTTTCTGCGGCGCATACGCAAGCACTTGGATTTTATCGGGTTGAATTATTATTTTTACGAGCGACTGCAGTTCGATTGGAAAAAGGGGTTTAAGCGGGTGAATGAAAATATTGATGTGCCTCGCTCTGACATGGGCTGGAGAACAAATCCTTCAGGGATTTATTATCTGCTTCGGGATTTACGGCGATACCGCAAACCTATTTTTGTCACGGAAAATGGCATAGCCAATGCGGCTGACAACATGCGCCGCCGGTTTATTAGCGAGCATTTGTATTGGGTTAAGAAAGCCATTGATTTCGGAGCCGATGTCCGGGGATATTTTTATTGGTCGCTGACTGACACTTATGAGTGGCACGATGGTTTTAATCCCAAATTTGGGTTGATTGAAGTTAATTTGGAAACGCAGGAAAGAAAAATCAGGGAGAGTGCCGGTGTATTTAAAGAAATAACTTGGATATGACTTGGCTTTATTTTGCAATAAGCGCTTATTTTCTTTTGGCCCTCACTGGAGTGGTTGATAAATTCCTGGTCAGTAAAGTGGTGCGCCATCCGGCAGCTTACGCTTTTTACATCGGAATCACCGGTCCGATTTCACTGCTTCTGGCTCCGTTTGGTCTCAAGATGCTTTCTATCTCCGATTTTTACGTCGCCGCCATTGCCGGCGTCTGTTTTGTTATAGGGATATATTATTATTTTACTGCCGTGTCGCTGAGCAGCGTTTCTAGGATCCTGCCGATCTTTGGTGGGCTGATCCCGCTTTTTACTTTGATTTTCGCCTACGTCGGTCTTCATGAGCGGTTAAACTCAGGTCAGTATTGGGCTTTCGCCTTTTTGGTTTCCGGCGCTATATTAGTGGCATACAAAAAAGAGGCCGGAGGATTGCAGGGCAGAGCCTTGGGCTATGCCGCACTGTCAGCGGCACTGATGGCGCTGACAGCGGTGTTTAGCAAACATATTTTTGAGGTCAGCAACTTTGTTTCAGGCATGGTCTGGACGAGAATGAGTTTTTTGCCCGTGGCGCTGCTGTTTTTGCTCACTCCTCAGAATCGCCGCAGAATTTTTAATGCGCCCAAGCAGGCGAAACCGCGCAACATTTTTATTTATTACGCTTCACGGTTTTCCGGAAACGTGGCTGGATTTATGCAGAATTACGCGGTTAGTTTGGGCAGTGTGACAGTGGTCAATGCCCTGGCCGGGACCCAGTTTATGTTTTTGTTGGGCTTAACTACTTTTCTGTCCTACTACTTCCCAGCCGTGCTTAAAGAAGAAGTCACCAGCCATATCCTGGTGCAGAAAATCGCGGCAATTTTGCTAATTTCCGGCGGGCTGGTATTGTTAACGGTGTAACGTGCTCGGGCTAGCCGGCAAAAACTACCGGCTGTCAAAATCTGCTGATTTTGCAGCCTGCTTGCTCGCGCCGTCGCGCTGCGCAGGCTAGTTTTTGCGACTAGCCCTCGCACTGGGGAAGAATTATGAGAAGAGCACTCACCAAAACTGTCATCGTCATAGTTATAGCCATTGTTTTAGGTGTGACCTATTTTTATTTACAGTTCCAGCCTAGCCAGAATCCTCAGTTTGGTTTGAGTTTTTCGGTTCCTTACGTGCAGCATCTGGGGTTTGATTGGAAGACTGCTTACTTGGACATGCTTAATGATCTTAGACCCCAGAAGCTCCGATTAATGGCTTATTGGGATATGGTTGAGCCGCAGCAGGATAAGTTTGATTTTCAAATTATGGATGAGATGCTGATTGAAGCCGGAAAAAGGAAGATTGAGGTGATTTTGGTTTTGGGGCGCAAGCAGCCGCGGTGGCCGGAATGCCACGAGCCTAAATGGGTGAAACAATTATCTTCAGAAGCTTTAAGAAACCAGCGCCAGCTTGCGATGGTGGAAGCAGCTGTCCAGCATTTCCGGCAGTTTGACGCGATAAAAGTCTGGCAAGTGGAGAACGAGCCTTTGTTTGAATTCGGATATGAGTGCCCGAGGCTTGATAAAAAATTGGTGGAACAAGAAATTAGAATTGTGAAAAATTTGGATTCCCGGCCAGTTATGGTCACTGATAGCGGGGAAAAAGGGAGTTGGTCTGCGACAGTCAAACTCGGAGGCGGTATTTTTGGCTCCACCATGTATCGCACGGTTTATCAAAACAGGTTGGGATATTATCAGTATCCCTTGCCGCCGGCATTTTTCCGGATCAAAGCTGGCTGGCTTACGAAGTTCAGCCAAATAAAAAAAATAATCGGGGTGGAACTGCAGGCTGAACCTTGGTTTACGTCAGGGGTAAATGAGACTGAACTGCAAACTCAGTTCAGGCTGATGAATCCGAAGATTTTTGAGCGAAATGTTAATTTCGCCAAGAAAGTTGGTTTTGAGGAAAATTATCTCTGGGGCGTGGAGTGGTGGTATTGGTTGGCAAAGGAGAAAGGGGATTGGGGAATGTGGCAAGCTGCAAAAGAGCTTTTAAGCTCAAGTTAATCGCTTGGGCTAGATCGCAAAAACTACCGGTCGCAAAATTTGGGCATGGAAGCCGCAAATTTTGCGACCTGCGTTCTTGATCGGACGGACCGATCTGCGAAAGCTAGTTTTTGCGACTAGCCCTCGCTCATGGTC
>JACQJI010000008.1 GCA_016198045.1 Candidatus Doudnabacteria bacterium | reverse complement strand
TTACCTAGAATAATATTCCACAATCAGCTGAGTATTGATCGTATTTTCCACCTGATCCCTGTTAGGAACTGACATCACTTTACCACTTAGCGCCTTCGGTTCCAAAACAAGCCATTCCACAGTCTTGGTATTGTTGAGCAGCGGGGTAATGTTTTTGATGTACTGGCTATTCCTTTTGTTCTCGGTAACTTTGACTTCGTCTCCTACCCGAACAGCGAATGAAGGTATGTTTACTTTTTTGCCGTTGACCTCAAAAAAACCATGTCCGACCAACTGCCTGGCCTGAGAACGAGTCGCGGCAAAGCCCAACCGGTAAGCCACGTTGTCCAGCCTCATCTCCAACATCTGAAGCAAGGCGTCTCCGGTTGCGCCAACTTTTTTGCTGGCCATTTCATAGTAACGCCTAAATTGCCGCTCCATCAGGCCATAGATGGCCTTGGCTTTTTGCTTTTCACGAAGCTGGAGGCCGAATTCCGAAACTCTGTGGGGGGAGGACCCGTGCATGCCAGGACGATAGTTGCGCTTGGCCAAATACTTATCGGCTTTGGGCGACAATGCCTCGCCAAATTTTCGGGACAATTTAATTTTTGGGCCAGTGTATCGAGCCATATGCTTAAACCCTTCGCGGCTTTTTTGCCCTCACTCCTCCGTGCGGGATGGGAGTTTGGTCTTTAATAGTCAGGATATTCAGGCCGCTGCCCTGCAGCGCTCGCACCGCGGATTCCCGGCCGGTGCCAATTCCTTTTACAAATACATCAACCTCGGACAAACCGACGTCTTTAAGCCGCATTAGGGTTTCTTCCATGGTTTTCTGCGCGGCATAAGGAGTGGATTTCTTGGAACCCTTGAATCCGGTGCGCCCAGCGCTGCCCCAGCCAATGACATTCCCGGAAAGATCAGTGACAGTGATAAGCGTATTGTTATAAGTTGATTGAATGTAAATTCGGCCGTGAGCGACTTTGGCTTTGGCTTTCTTTTTTTTCTTGGCAACAGGAGCAGTAGCAGTCGTAGTCGCTTTGCTGATTTCATCCCCCTGAATTGTTATGGCTCGTTGTTGTCCCATATGATTTACTTCCGCTTGGATCTCCCCTCTCCTAGAGAGGAGAGGGGTCGGGGGTGAGGTGGATGCTTAAAGGTAACCCTTGGCATCTACCCCTCCCTCTTATCCCTCCCCTTTCAAGGGGAGGGAAGTTCTAAGTTGAAGATGAACCTTACGTTTTCTCTGCTGATGGTCTTCGGCCGGAGCCGGCGGTTTTTCGGACATTTCCTCGGCGGGTCCGCGAGTTCGTCTTGGTGCGCTGGCCGCGAACCGGCAAGCCTTTAATATGTCTCAATCCCTGATAGCTGCCAATCTCTTTCTTCAGCTTGATATTCGACGTCACTTGTTGCCTCAAAGCGCCTTCGACCACAAAATTCTTTTCGATAAACTCCCGAATGCGCGCCACTTCAGCTTCACTTAGCTCAGATGTCCGTTTATTCGGATCCACTTTCACGGCATTCAGAATCCTTTTGGACGCAGGCCAACCCACCCCATAAATGTATGGCAGAGCTGCTTCGATTCGCTTTTGTTGCGGGAGAGTGACTCCCGCGATTCTGACTAAAGCCATAAAAGTTTTACAAATTACTAATCTTTACGAATATACTAATGGGGTTTGGCTATTGGTATATTAGTACCCATTCGTATTTCGTAAAACTATCCTTGTCTCTGCTTATGCTTGGGGTTTGAGCAAATCACAAAAATCCGCCCTTTGCGCCGGACGATCTTGCATTTCTTGCAGAAAGGTTTAACTGATGCGCGTACTTTCATGAATTTATCTCAATCTCCTGGTTACTCGTCCGCGTGTTAGATCATACGGAGTCACTTCCACGATCACCCTGTCTCCCGGCAAAATGCGGATTTTATTTACCCTAAGTTTGCCGGCGATATGAGCCAGGATAATCTGGCCCGAGGAAATTTGCACGCGAAAAGTAGCGCCAGGCAGAGTTTCAACAACTATGCCCTCGAGTTCTATCACACTCTTGGATTGTGGAATAGACTGCCCTAAGTCTTGAGCTGCTGAAGAAATAATAGTGTTTTACTAATGGCTAAAAGATATTATCAGATAATTGCCGCAATGTCAAACGTGCCTAAAGCTGCGATAACACTGTCGTAATATAGATTTTCCCGTTGTAGCGCGGCGCCTTGCGGGCGAAAAAAGGCCACAACTTCACATCTACCTGCTCCACTTCCGGCCTGGAAAGCAAAATTTCCTTGATTTCAGAAGATCTTTTGCCGGCCAAAATTCTTGCCAAATTACCCGCATCCACTTTGTATGCGACAACCGTGCCGTATTTGACGGCCAAAGTCCCTTTGCCCAAATTCAGATCTTTGTCTTTAAACTCCGTCTGCGCTGTTTTTCTGCCGCCTTCGACAATGTATTTGTCGTCTGCCAACACGCTATTGATTTGCTGGTCCAGCAAACTGACAACATCTTGTTGGTTGAAAGTTAGGCCCTTGATCCTGGCAATCACTGTCAGGTCAAAGCTGTCGGATTCGTCGCCTGCGTTTTTGTTGGCCGTATGCGCCAAAATTTCCTTTTCGACTCCTGACGCGATCAATTTTGTGCCTGGCGTTTGCGAATCCAGCTCCTTTTCGACATTGGCAATCAGATCTGATGTAATTTTCTCCAAGGCTTTGTCCAAATCTTCCTGCGAAACCACAGTTTTAGCAGTTGCCGACCCTCCGGAAATGGCATCCGAGACGACTGCGTAAACCTCGGGCCGATTGCCCAACGCGGCGTTACTAATCGTAAGCTTCACCCCAGCAGCAAGATTATAACTGTCGCCGGCTTGTTCTGCGACCACATCCACAGGCGTATTGGGATTGTTTTGAGCAGACGACGGTTTAATGCCGGTAACATCCTTGGTAAAAAAATATTTTTTGCCGGAAGACTCCAGAGTGGTCGTGGAAGCCCTAAGCGTTAAAGTATTACTCGTACCATTATAAATTAGGACTTTGCCCGCAGCTTTGCTGCCCAAAAAACTGGTCCCGCTGGACCTAAAATTCTGCGTTTCCGAGACTTCTTTGGTAAACAGCTTGCCAGGAATAGTCATACTGCCTAAGTTCGTAGCGGTCGCGGCTTGGTCAACCTTCAAATCTAAATCGCGATTTAAAGTTTCTGACCGGGCGTATATCGTGATATTCGCTCGAGGCAGGACTACCCCAATGATTGCCGCTGCCACCAAAATTGCCGCGGCGGCGTACGCTGATATTTTCAGCGTTCTGCGGTTTAGTTTTTTTGGCTTAATGCTTTTCAGCTCGCTGATCGTGGCAGGCGGCAGAACCCTGGGCCTTTTCGAACCCAAATCCGCAAAAATTCTTTTTTGAGGATTTGGTCCAGATTTTCTGGGCGCTAAGTTTTTGAGGTCATCGTCAGTTTGGTCCGCCAAAACTCCAGCTTTGATGGCCAGCAGGCGGCCAATGCGGTCAGTGGTGGTGACGGAAATTTTTTTATTTAATGTCTCGCCGGTGCGCTTAAGCAGTTTCAAATTGGCGGAACTCGAAAGCAAGCTTGACCCTTTTTCCAATTCAAAAATAATTTCCTTGTCCTTCAGCTTTTTGATCTGCTGGATAACGGAAACCAAATCGTCTTTTTTGCCAAGTTTGATGACCTTTGCCATACCTATAGTTTACGACGTAATGCCGGAAAGTTCAACAACATATTTCTCCGGGTTGTTGAGGAAATCAAGGCTTTGGGGGTTGGTGGCTCCAGTTTGGTACATCGGCTGGTTGGCGCTGATGGCAAGCTTGGACATAAACCTGGTGTCAATCAGGCGAATGGGAGGAACATTTTTGTAATTATTGTTCGGCACAAACTTAAACTGTTCGGTATCGTCTGCCACGGCGTAATATGCCAATCCGTGCCGGCTGGCGACTGGCTCATAAAGCGATTTTGTGTGCACGGATTGCCAGTCAGCTACCACGAGCACGTCGGAACCGATGTTGATCATGATGTGTCCGTAGTTAGGAGGGTAGATAATCTTCTCGCCAACTTTGGCTTTGACCACTAGAGTGTTCATGACTTTTTCGAAATTTTCATCCATTTTCTGCAGCATCACCAGGCCTTCCCCGTGCAAAATTTCGTAAACCTCCGGATGCGCGATATTGTTGGTTCCTGGCTTGGCGGCATGGTAATGGCCAACCGTTTTGTTGAATTCTCGTCCCAACATTAGTGGCGGAATGATAGTGATGTCATATATCAGGTTATTATCCTTTACTGTCTGCTGGTGTTGGGGCAAATGAATGCCGCGATAGACAAAGTAAGTTTCCTGAACCGGGGCCAAGATATTTGGATCCATAAGCACCGGGGCCATTTCCGAAAACTTTCTGGCAAAAGTCAGGGGGAAATCTTTAAGCGGCGGCAAAAACTTAAGTTTAAAGTCATCCGTAACTTCAATCGGCAACCCAGAAATTTGTTCCAAATTGATCATAGTTGCTTTATTGTATCTAACAATTACTGTTTAGTCCACTTCAAAAGCCCACTTCAAACTATTATTGACCTGTAAATTTTATACCAGAAAATATACAAATGTAGAAATTATAGTACAAATTATATAATACCCCTTTCTTTAAAAAATTTAACTAACATTTCTTTGTCCTGTTTGTCCAATCGATTAATCTCCATAACCGTTACAAACTGACCAATCCCGAAATAATTTACGATGAACTCTATTTCTTCTCGTGGATCATATGGATAGAGCCACAAAGTCCGCTGTAAAGGGTAAAAATTCAGGTCTTTTAGCTTCCCTCGCAAAAGGTCGGCGCCGCGGCGATGCTGTTTGGTTGGGATGTCGGCGGCTACTTGCCACCATTTGCCGTTCCAAAAATTTGGCTTCTTAACAATCAAATTATCTATTGTCATGCGGTCTAATTTCTTCTTTCCGAGTTCAGTAAGATAAACCTTCCAATCTGAGCCGGACAACTGAAAATTGATCAGCCCAGAGTTTTTGAGATAATAGAATGTGCGCTTCAACTTCTCTACTTTCTGCCCCTTGGTAAATTTTCTAGAAGGGGCCTCATGTTTCATCAGCGCCCCAACTGCCGCAAACAACCCGGGGGCAATTGCGGTGATGGCGATAATTCCCGCAACCCCCAAGATTGCCAAAGTTATGCCGGAAACGGTTTTTATTTTCTTAAGTTGCTCGGGTGTAAGCTTAGGAACCTTATCTTTGGGAGTTGCCTCATTAATAGCCTGAGCGATTTTATAGTATTTCATCTAAACTCAAAGTTAAAGGAAGTATATAATAGAAATTATACTATAAAAAATACAAATGTATAAATCGTGGTACAAATTTTCTGTAACTTTAGTTGTTTTGAACTATTATCGAGGATGAAGAAACAGCTCTAGAGAATGCTTAAAATTGCCGCAATATTTTAGATTTTCTCGATCTCTCTTCATTTCTTCCCAAACTTTTAGCGGGTCAGCCCAATATGCACTTTTTACTTCTCCTTTCCTCAGTTGCCGCGGTTTCGCCTTGCATTGGTAGAGCCTATAGAGATGCCTGATCCTTTTTTCTTCGACCTCCGGCTCAATACCGTCATAGGTTCCCCGACCAATCTCTTCCAGCTTTGCATCACAAATGCCGAGTTCTTCACAAAGTTCTCTAGATGCGGCTACGTCGTAGTCCTCATTTAATCCTAAATGGCCGGCTGATGAATGATCCAAGCGGCCACTGGGCCTAACCTGCACGAGAATTTCTCCTTTTGTGTTCAGCACGTATATTACCACCAATCTATGCAATAAGGCTTCGTTGTGTGCCTTATCTAAATCCACTTCCCCCAACTTCTGATCTGATTCATCAATCCAATCAATTATTTCTGGCATTATTGAGCCACATTTTTAAATTAATAATTCCATTATGCAACTTAACGCTGTCGAGATCGCTCTTGCCGAAAAACCTGCTTTCTAAATTCTCATTCGAAAGCTTAAATAAGACGCTATCGATATTGGTTCTAAATCCAACTACGAATTTAGGTCGCCCTGAATCAGTCGTTCCATACCAAAAAAATAATGGTGTTTGATCTAATAATTTACAACTTACACCTAATTCTTCTTTTATTT
>JACQJI010000015.1 GCA_016198045.1 Candidatus Doudnabacteria bacterium | reverse complement strand
TGTTAACCGGGCTACACCAAGCGAGCTCGTTGCACTCTGGTAATAGCTTCGCGTCCGCTCCTAATAGTCACGGCCGCTCCGCTTTGCATGATGCTCGTCTCGCAAAAATTGTTTTCGCTCCTCGTCGAAGTAAACACAAGCATAGTGCTCGGAGCTGCGATTCATTTTTTGCAGGAACTCATTAAGAAATATTATTTTTTTGGTTGCGTTTTTTGGTTGCGGGGGTGGGATTCGAACCCACAATCTCAAGGTTATGAGCCTTGCGAGATGCCATTTCTCTACCCCGCGTCGAGGTCGCAAAAACGCGTGCTCACTTCGTTGCGCACCTCGTTTTTGCGAGTTCAACATATTAAAAAAAGGTCTCGGATTTACGTACTTGTCCGCCGTAGCTTCAGCGCAGGCGGATGTCACACCGTTCTGGAATCGAAATCCTGTAAGCTATGTGATTGTAACACTAGTCAGGAAATTTTTCAAGTCAACGAGGTTTTTGATTTTGCCGAGTATGACTTGGGCTTTTACTTTATCTTTCATGCGTCCTAATTCTATCCCAGGCTTAAGATTCGCATAGCGCATAATCAATTCGCCTTTTGCAAGTTTTACAGTAAGTGGCGCCCTGGTTTGAATCTGTTTTAGTATTTTTAGTCCCCGACGATATGCTTCGAAGCGAGGCTTGCGGTACCACTCGTTCTCCTTAGTCGAAACATTCCCCATCAGGTCCGCGTTCCATAAATCAAGCAATAAATCAAAATTTGGTTGCAGCGCATAATGAACCTGTTGTTCCTCAGTCATTTCGTAGAATTTTATCTTCTTGTCATGCAATTCGATAAGCCGGTCAATCCATTTTCGGCTCTTTGCAGGAAAACGCAATCTTTTAGCAAAACTGTCGAATATTTTTCGCGATACTTCCACATGACCTTTGTAAGATATTACACTGCCCTCGGGTTTGACTCTATACTCGCCTGTACTGACTTTTCCGACATCATGAAAAAGCGCCGCATAGATTAAATCGATATTGTGTATCTTCAAAGCGTCAGCAACAAGCAACGCATGTGAAAGACCGTCTCCTTCGAGATGGTAATATCTGGATTTATGAAAAACTTTTTTCGAATCTTCAAGCTCGGGTGAAATAAATCTTAGCAACCCGATGTCAGAAAGTAACTTCAGGCCTTGAGTTCTCGATGCACTTAGCAGGATCTTATCCATTTCAATCTTTACTCTTTCTCCCGAGACGTCCTGAATCAGCTTGGATCGCGTTTTGATAGCAGCAAAAGTATTTTTTTCGAGTTTGAATCCAAGTTGCGTTGCTAAACGCACTGCCCGAAGCATCCTCAAATGATCTTCATCTATCCTTTTTTTGGCATCTCCCACAAACCGGATAATCCCTAATCGCAAATCTTTACTCCCATTAACGGGATCATAAAGCTTCTTGTTCAAAGGATCGAAATACATGGCGTTGATAGTGAAATCACGCCGTTTAGCGTCCTGCCTGTAGTCTTTTACGAAGATGACCTTCGCAGGGTGTCGGCTATCAGCGTAGTTGCCTTCTGCGCGAAAAGTGGTGATCTCAACAGGACCGGCTTTGGTGGCGGCTAAAATGGTGCCAAATTTTTTGCCAACCGGTTTGCTATGAATGCTATGAGCTTTTAAAATTTTCTCAACTTGCGAGGGCTTGGCATCAGTTGCAATATCAAGATTATCAGATTTTCTCTTAAGCAAAGTGTCGCGCACAAACCCGCCGACAAAAAAAGCCTGATGCTTTTTTGCAGCAAGCAAATCGATAATTTTTACGCCAATTTTTTTTAGGCTCATTTTACTCTTTCAGCGTCCCTGATTCCAAATTTCTGTGAGTGCGGGTGCGGTGTTTGCGCGCGACTTTTAACCTGGCTAAATGGCGCTCTAAACCAGCGGCTGCGTCTGCAAAAGCACGCTCGTCTCTGTACGACTCCTGCATAAGCTTTTTGGCTCTTTCACGGGCTTTCTCGGCTCTTTCCACGTCAATTTCCTGCCCGAATTCCGCGGTTTCGGCTAAGACCACTATTTCGTTTTTCTTTTTTACCTCAATCATCCCACTGCTGACCACAAAAAAATTTTCTTTGCCTGATGTTTTGTATCTGACTTCTCCGGATACTAAATTTGCGATCAAAGGAATATGATTGGGCAGCACGGTGATTTCGCCCAACTGCGTGGGAAGGGTGACTTGGTCCACTTGCTCATCAAGTAAAACCCGTTCGGGAGTGACTATTTTAAGTTTGAGCATAATTAGCGTTATTTTACATCTCCGATCGACCCTTGCATGTAAAACGCATTTTCGTCCTTGCCATCATGCTTCCCGTCCAGGATTTCCCTAAAGCTTGCGATCGTGTCCTTGAGTGGCACATATTTGCCGCTGCGTCCGGTAAACACTTCTGCCACAAAGAGCGGCTGGGAGAGAAAGCGCTGAATTTTCCTGGCTCGCGCGACCGTAACTTTGTCCTCTTCAGAAAGCTCCTCGATACCCAAAATCGCGATTATGTCCTGTAAATCTTTATATTTCTGCAAAACCTTCTGGACCCTCCGCGCAACTTCGTAATGCTCCTTGCCCACAATGTTTGGATCAAGCACGGTCGAGGATGAATCAAGAGGATCTACGGCCGGGTATATCCCAAGCTCAGTCAATCCCCGCGAAAGCACGACGGTTGAATCCAAATGAGCGAAGGTTGTGGCAGGCGCCGGATCAGTCAGATCATCCGCTGGGACATAGACTGCCTGAAGCGAGGTAATTGATCCTTGTTTGGTGGACGTGATGCGCTCCTGAAGCTCGCCCATGTCAGTGGCCAGAGTTGGCTGGTAACCCACTGCGGAAGGGATCCGGCCAAGCAAGGTGGACACTTCGGAGCCCGCTTGGGTAAATCGAAAGATATTGTCGATGAATAGCAAAACATCTTGTTTTTCTTCGTCACGAAAGTACTCAGCCAGCGAAAGCCCGGTAAGTCCCACGCGGGCCCTAATCCCCGGCGGCTCGTTCATCTGCCCGAAAACCAGAGTGGTTTTGTTCAAAACTCCGGATTCCTGCATTTCGCGATACAAATCGTTTCCTTCCCGCGAGCGCTCGCCTACGCCGGCAAAAACCGATACGCCGCCGTGTTCCGTGGCAATGTTTCTAATCAGTTCTGTAATAATAACGGTTTTGCCCACTCCGGCGCCGCCGAAGAGCCCGACTTTGCCGCCTTTGACAATCGGGGCAATTAGGTCAATAACTTTAATGCCAGTTTCGAGAATTTCAACCTTGGTTGATTGCTCATGGAATTCCGGCGCGGGTTTATGGATTGGATATTTCTTAGCAGTCACGACCGCCTCCATGCCGTCAATCGGTTCGCCTAGGGCATTAAACATGCGGCCCAGGGTTTCTTTGCCCACAGGCACGGATATGGGCGCGCCAGTGTCCACCACGTCTAAATTGCGCTGTAACCCGTCTGTGGCGCCCATAGCAATGGTCCGGACTTGATTGCCGCCGATGTGTTGAGCGACTTCCAACACGAGCTTCTGGCCGTCGTTATTTACTTCCAGCGCGTTCAAAATGGCCGGCAGTTTGCCAGCAAACTCTACGTCCACCACCGCGCCAATAATTTGAGTAATTTTCCCTTTGTTCATGAATTTATCCTTCCATCGCCAGTTTGGCAGCGGAAATCTCAGATAGCTCTTTTGTAATCCCCGCCTGTCTGGCCTGGTTGTAAGTTAAGAACAAATCGTCAATCAAGTCGCCGGCGGCTTCGTTGGCATTGCGCATCGCCACCATTCGGGCTGAATGTTCAGAGGCGACAGCTTCGACCATTGCCTGAAAAACTGTAAATTCAACGGCGCGATATAGAAATTTCTCCAGAACTTCATCGGGATTGGGCTCAAAAAGAATCTCATCGTGATCCGTGAGCGGTGATCGGTGATTTGTGAAGGGTAAGACTTGGATAATATTCGGGGTTTGTCTAAGTGTCGAGATAAAATCAGTGTAGACCACGAAAACTTTTTCGTATATAAAGGCTAAATAATCGTTGATGGCAATCTCGGCAATTGGCTTAGCATCTAAAATAGAGAGATTGCGGTCCTTGCCGCTAAAAGCCGCGACAACACTCAGGCGTAAACGTCTGCCTGCATCCGCGGCTTTTTTACCCACTGTGATCAGATCAAACCGGCCTAAACCTTCCAGCTTGAGCAAATTCAGGGCTTTGTTGATGACATTCGTATTCAAAGCTCCAGCCAAACCCCGATCAGATGTAATCAGGACAACCAAGATCCGCTGTGTCGGCAATTTTTGATCTTCCGGTAGGATACGCTTAATGAGCGGGTGTTTGAGATAATCAGATTGTGCGGCAAGAGCGCTCAACAATTCAGATGACAAGACTGCGTAGCTGCGTGAGGACAACGCTTGGGCTTGCGCTTTGCGCATTTTGGAGGCCGCGACCAGTTCCATCGCCTTAGTGATTTTGGCAATGTTTTGAGTCGCTTTGATTCTCCTTCTGATTTCTCGTGACGAGTTAGCCATAAATATAATTATAATGCGAAACTACGAACCTGGATGCGAATAATACGAACGGAACTGCATAAGTGTTCGTGGATTCGGATAACCGTTCGTAATTTCGGATTATACATAAGTTTTCTTAAATTCCCCTATCGCCCCTTTAAGATCAGACTCAACTTCTTTTTCAAAGTCCTTAGCGCTTAAAATTTTCTGCAACGCGGCCTTACGATCCCGGCTCAAAAATTTGATAAACTTACCTTCCCAATCGCGTACCCTATCGACTGGCACGTCATCGAGGTACCCTTGAGTCACCGCGTAAACTACGGCCACTTGCTCCGCTGCCGGCATAGGCTGATATTGGTCTTGCTTGAGCGCTTCGGTTATGCGCTGTCCCAAATCAAGCCTTGCTTTGGTCTGCGAATCCAGGTCAGAGGCAAATTGGGCGAATGCCGCTAATTCTCGAAACTGCGCCAGATCCAAGCGGAGTTTGCCTGCCACCTTTTTGTACGATTTGATCTGCGCCGCGCTGCCTACGCGCGATACAGAAATTCCGACGTTCAAGGCCGGCCGAATACCCTGATAAAACAAATCAGTTTCCAGAAATATCTGGCCGTCAGTGATGGAAATGACATTGGTTGGAATGTAGGCGGAAACATCACCGGCCTGCGTTTCGATGATGGGCAGAGCAGTTAAACTGCCCCCGCCGTTCTGTTTGCTCATTTTGGCAGCCCGCTCAAGCAGGCGCGAATGAAGATAAAAGACGTCGCCAGGGTATGCTTCTCTGCCAGGAGGTCTGCGAAGGAGCAAAGAAATTTCCCGATATGCCACCGCATGTTTGGAAAGGTCATCATAAACGATCAAAGCGTCCTGGCCAGCGTCCATAAAGTATTCGCCCATAGCCGTGCCGGCAAAAGGCGCCAGATATGAGAGCGCTGCCGGATCAGAGGCGCCGGCCACCACAATAATCGTGTGGCTCATGGCCCCGTGCTTTTCTAGTTCGGCCACGATGCGGGCAATTTTTGACTCTTTCTGGCCAATGGCAACATAGATGCAAACGACATTCTGTCCTTTTTGATTGATAATGGTATCAATGGCGATCGCGGTTTTGCCGGTTTGTCGGTCTCCAATAATCAGTTCGCGCTGGCCTCGGCCAATCGGTATCATGGCGTCAATGGCTTTGATGCCTGTTTGCAGCGGCTGGTTGACCGGCTGCCTTTCGATAACCCTGGGTGCGATTTTTTCAACCGGATAAAATTTGTCTGATTTTATGGGTCCTTTGTTATCGAGCGGCTGGCCCAAAGGATTGACCACCCGGCCAATCAAGCCTTCGCCTACTGCTATGGATAAAATTTTGCCTGTTGCCTTGACATGATCTCCTTGTTTGATATGCGAATACTCGCCCAAAAGCACGCAGCCGATCGAATCTTGCTCCAAGTTGAGAGCTACACCCAAGGTGTTTTCCGGGAATTCAAGCATTTCTGCGGATTTGGCATTTTGAAGGCCTAAAACTTTAGCCACCCCATCGCCCACGGACAAGACTGTGCCGGCTGTCGAGACTCTGGCGCCGGCCTGAAAGGCCTCAATTTTTGCTTTTAACTGATCAACTAAATTATGCGCCATATTATTTGCTTAAGCTTTCTTTTAATTCTTCCAAGTTGGCTTTGACGGAACTGTCTAGGAACAAGTCATCCACCTGCACTACTACGCCTCCGACTAAGCTTGGGTCGAGTTTTTTGTCGAGCTCAATTTTGCTTTTCACGATCTTGTTGAGCGCTTCGACAATCGCCTGTTCGTTGGCATTGTTGATCGGCGAGGCGCTGGTCACGACCGCTTGTTTGACTCCTTTGACTGCCAATTCCTGCTTATGGAATTCTGAAGCTATATCATCAAACATTCGTAAATCACTATTTGTGGCAAGAATTTGCACAAAATTATCCAAGACAGCTTCGGTATCAGAAGGTGAGGTGGCCTGCAATGCCTCGTATAGCGCCTGCGCGTATTGTTTCGCAGTAAATTTCATGTAGCTCACTTAATACTTTTCAGGCTTTCGTTAATTAATTCATGATCTTTTCTGGGATCGAGCTTGCTGCGAAGTATTTTTTCGCTCGCGGTAACCACCAGCGTTGCGACCTCGGTTTTAACCTCTCTGAGCATTTGCTCTTTTTCTGCTGCCAGACTCTGTCGAGTTTGATCCACAAGCTTATCAGTCTGGCTTTGAGCTTCGTGGATGATTTCCTGCTTCATCTTTGTCGCTGTGTCAGTCGCTGAGCGGATAATTTGATCGGCCTCGGTCCTGATCTTGCGCAGATCCTGAACTTTTTGCTCTTCGAATTTTTTGCGCTCTTCGTCCATCGCAGTCGCGTTTCGGAGTCCTTGCTCAATCCTAGCCTGTCGATCCGTCAAGGTTTTTCCCAAGGGCCTAACTATCCATCTCCAAAAAATATAAAGAATGATCCCAAAATTTATTAACTGGGCGATAAATAGCCTCCAGTTTATGCCCAATGTACCAAGCACGCCTTCTGAGGTTTCTGATTTTGCAGCTTCAGCTACTGCTTCGGATGCGGCTAAAATTATGCTTTGTATGTCCATTATAGTTATCTCACTAATTCACGCGAATATTAGACTAATAGACACAAATTGGTGTCCTTTCGTTTAATATTCGTGTACATTCGTGGCTTACAGTATAAACGTAATCACCAAGGCGTATATGGCGATGGCTTCGGCAAAAGCCATACCCAGAAGCATCGGCACGAATAGCTTGTCGGCTGATTCCGGATTGCGGCCGATGGATTCCATTGCCTTGGACGCGATTCTGCCGATAGCGACAGCGGGAAGCATGCCGCCGATGGCAATAGTCGCTCCCTTGACCAGTGTTTCCATGGTTTGTGGTTCCATAATTTTGACCTTTCTTAAGTTCTGCTGGCTCGACTTAATTGATTCTTGCTTTTATTAGTCGGCGTCAGAACATTAATTATTAATGTGATCCATGAGCTTCGACTGGTAATTCTGCCGTTGCCATAGTCAGATATACCAGAGTAAGCATCGCAAACACCAAAGCCTGAATTAAGCCAATCAACAACTCCAGGATCATGAAAGGCAAAGGCACGAAGTATGCCACGAGTCCTGCGATCACGGTCAGGAGCACTTCGCCTGCAAAGATGTTGCCGAACAACCTCAAAGAAAGCGAAACCATTTTGGCGATCTCGGAAAAAATCTCAATAATTCCCACGAAGAATTCAAATACAGCAATCATGATGCTGACTCCGCCCTTGCGCAACGCACCATATAAGTCTGCGAGTTTGACAAATTTGTTGGCGTATCGGAAAAATCCGATAGTCACGATTCCCAGCACATGCGAAACCACCACGGCAAACACGGCCATAGCCAAAGTCATGTTCAGATCCGCATTGGCTGGCCTGAGCAGTGGTACAAGTTCGATTTGGCCGTGGAGGCTAATCCAGCGGCCTATTGAGCCGGTGCCTGGCAACAGTCCAATCCAGTTTGAGAACAATATAAACAAAAACAGGCCCCCGACAATCGGCAAAAATCTTAGTGATTTTTTGCGATCGCGGGTCACCTGATCTACGTATCGGAGCATAAACTCCAAGACGCTTTCGGCGAAGTTTTGCATGCCTTGCGGCACCATAGACGTTTTTTTGCGCAGGATGAAGCCAACAACCAGAAAAAATAAAACTGCCAGAAGCGAATTAATATATGAATTAGTCACCGGAAACGATCCGATGTGAAAAATTGGTTCTGCCACAAGTGGAGGAATAGCTAACATACTTTTACTTTTGCCCTTTTAATATCTCCCTAAATCTTTTGGTCAGCCAAACTGTGGTGCACAGAATCGCCAAAAGTATTCCTACTACTGCCAGCCACGGCTCTGTCCCAAACTTGCTGTCCAGCCATTTTCCCAAGTATCCGAGCGCAATCAATGGCAACGCTATGATAAACCCAAGCTCTGCCGCCAGGCTTGCCATGCGCCACTTATTTAAATCTGTTGGTTTCTGGTTATTTGTCATAACTGAGAGATCCCTCGACTCGTCCCGAATAATCGGGACTCGCTCGGGATGACAGCGCTTAGGCATTTCTTGGGATGCTGTCATTTTAGCCCACAAATTCTAACAAAAAACAGCCGTTTTGGCAACCAGGTACTAGAAATTTGACTTAATCTTGCAACTGCTTCGGGTTTTGTTTAAGGCTAGTTGCAAGATTACAGCGCGATATGTTTTTGACTCAGAATTCCTGCATGAAAAACATATCGCGGGTCAAATTTTCAGTACCTGGCATGACTGTCAAAATTATGGGGTCTTGACATTTTTGGAGCCAGGGGTGGGAATCGAACCCACGACCTCTGCTTTACGAAAGCATTGCTCTGGCCTGCTGAGCTACCC
>JACQJI010000016.1 GCA_016198045.1 Candidatus Doudnabacteria bacterium | reverse complement strand
CTAATATACTAATTGCCTAATTCTATTGGTATATTCGTACTGATTAGCAATTAGTAAAACCTAGAAACCAAAACAAAAATGTACCGAAAAGCTAAGCTTTTTAGCTTGGTCATACTATTAGCCTTATTCAGCGTTTCTTTAGAACGACCAAGTTCGCTTAATAGTTCCAAGATTCTAGAATTGGTTAATTCAGATCGACAGCAGCATGGGTTGGAAAGCCTGGAGTTGGATCCGCTGTTGAGTGTAGCAGCCCAGCTTAAAGCTAAGGACATGATCGAAAAGAACTATTTTGCCCATATCAGCCCCGAGGGGCTGAAGCCGTGGTATTGGTTTAAGGTCCTGGGATACAATTATACCTATGCCGGCGAGAATTTGGCGATCGGGTTTAGCGACGCTTCCGAGCTTGAGCAAAGCTGGATGGGGTCGCCTCAGCACCGCGCCAATATTCTTTCCCCCTATTATTCCGAGTTGGGCCTGGCGGTTGTTCCATCCAATGACAGCTACGTGGTCGTGCAGTTTTTCGGGAGTAAAATCAATAGGGTCAGTTTAAGGCAATAAAGAAAAGTCCTGCTTGCGGCAGGAATTTTTTTTTGTCATAATTTTGGGCATGATGGATGAGCGATACCAAATAGACGAGCCGAAAAAGGGCAAAATAAAAATTATCACTCTAACTCTAGCTTTGGCTGCCGTGTTGTTGGCCGCATTTTTGGTTTACTTTTTCACCCAGGTCAATCAGCCGACAAGCAGCGTTAGTTCGCCAGTCAGCCTCAGTATCGATAAAGGCATGAGTGCTCGGCAAGTCGCAACCAGGCTGGCCGAGAAACAGTTGGTGAATTACTCTTGGATCTTTACCCTTTATATCTACGTGCAGGGAGCGGGCAACAAAATTCAGGCCGGGGAATATTTGCTTGATCGAAGAATGAGTCTGGCTGAGGTCACGCAGATCGTGACTGCGGGAAAAGTGGTCAGCAACGAACACAGAATTACGATTCTGGAAGGCTGGAGCAATAAGCAAATTGGGAAATACCTGGAGTCAAGAAATATTTTTACGGCCGGGCAATTTGAGGAAGCGGCTGACTCACACGAAGGATACCTTTTTCCTGACACCTACCTTTTGTCCAAACAAGCAACTGCTTCCGAATTGGTTGAGAAGATGCTTGCCAATTTCGAAAACAAGACCAAAGACTTGGCAATCACCAAAGATATAATTATCATGGCTTCGATAGTCGAAAAAGAAGTTGGTAGGACTGGTCCTGATCTGACTGACAAAGATCTTACAGGCATGGAGCAAGAGCGTAGATTTGTAGCTTCGGTGTTCTATAACCGGCTGAAACTTGGCATGCCCTTGCAGTCAGATGCCACGGTCAATTACATAACTGGCAAATCCGATCGACAGGTCAGTTTGGCGGATGCCAAAATTAAATCGCCATACAATACTTACCTGGTAAAAGGGCTTCCCCCAGGACCGATTGGGAATCCGGGCTTGGATGCGATAAAGGCCTCGATTGAGCCGGCTGAAAGCGATTATCTCTACTTTTTGAATGCTCCGGATGGCACGGCTTACTTTGCCAAGACGATTGAGGAGCATAATGCCAACCGCGCCAAATACTTGGAATAGTTGATGGTTGATGGATGATAGATGATAGTGTTTTAAATCCTCAAGGGTTAGGGACTATCAACTATTAACTATAATCTATCAACTGACAAAGGGCTTGACCGAGAATAATGACTAGCATATACTATTAGGGAATCCAAAGACCGCAGCTGGGCGAAAGCCCTTAATCTGCTGCGCAGGAACAATAAAGTTAAAAAAGTTAGAATGTTAAAAGGTTAAAAAGACCTTTCAACTTTTATAACTTTCGAACCTTTAAACTTCCTGTCTCTGGACACGGATTTTTATTTATGGCTATCACCAGAAAAGAGAAAGAAGCGACATTATCTCAACTTACCGAGGACCTTAAAAATGCCCGAGGTGTCGTGTTTACTGAATACAAAGGTTTGTCAGTTGCCGCTGTTAACAAGATGAGGCGGGAGCTTAAGAAAGAAAATGTTAAATATCAAGTGGTCAAGCTGACTCTGCTTAAGAAAGTTTTGCAAGCGCTGGGCATTGCAGGTCAGTTGGAGTCGGCAAAACCAGGTACCAGTTTAGCGGTACCTGGCAAGCCTCTCGCGGTTGCCATTTCCCAAACCGACGAAGCGGCTCCAGCCCGCCTGCTCAAAATCCTAAGCAAGGATTTTCCGATGCTGGTTTTGGATGGCGGAATTCTGAATAATGAAATGATTGGCAAAGATGTTGTTTCCAAGCTCGCATCTCTGCCGAGCAAACAGCAGTTGTTGGGACAGCTGGTTTCAGTGATCGCAGGCCCGGCCAGGGGACTGGTCACGGTGCTGTCGGGGAATGTGAGAGATTTGTTGAACATTTTGAAAGCTATTAAGGATAAGAAAAGTTAAAAAAAT
>JACQJI010000011.1 GCA_016198045.1 Candidatus Doudnabacteria bacterium | reverse complement strand
TCAAAAGTCAAAAGATACACGTCATCAAGAGGTTTGATATTATAAACGTCTTCGTAAATTTGCTTGGCATCCAGAAAACAAGCTTTACTCCAATCCAAGCCTAGTTTTTCAGCCGCGGCTTTCACCTTAATCTCTGAATCGGATTCAATTTCCAGATACGGCGGAATTTTTGGCCAGCTATCAATGTCAAACACCATGTCACCGAGCTTATACCTGATACGTTTTTTTTCTTGTTCCCGGATGGGGATTAGGCCAAGTTTCTCCACAAAAGCTTTCGCCGCATCTAGATCACTGACTTCAAACTCATATTCTTCCGTGCCGCCCATGGTGTTGTATGCGATCTGCTCTTTGTAGGCCAGATCCACTTTTTTGCCATCGGCGCGGATGCGAACCCTTTTTTGGATGGGATTCCAGCTGCGATCAGGCTTGTCAAAAATAATTTCCTTCAAAAGCGAGTCGGAAATTTTGACCGCGCCCAAAGCCGCGAGTTTCTTCTCGGTTTCCACCACATCGATTTCCAAAAAATGGGCTTCAAATTCACGCATAGGATTTAAAATTTATGAGCGTTAGGATTCCTCCCCCTTGATGGGGGAGGTTAGGTGGGGGTGAGCTGGATATGCTTGATTATTTCTTGAGCTACACCTTCTCTGTTCTCAAGGACATCGTTGTTCCAGAACCTCAGAACAGTAAAACCTTCGGATTTAAGCCATAGATCCCGCTGTTTGTCTGCGGTGCTTTGGTAGTGCTGGCCGCCGTCGATCTCTATAATAAGCTTTTTCTCGAAACAAACAAAGTCAACGATATAAGCACCTATTTCTGCTTGGCGGCGGAATTTTACTCCAAAATTATTCTTTCTGAGAATATACCATAAGTGCTGTTCAGCATCTGTGAGATTTTTTCTCAGCTTTCTTGCAACCGCAGTTAATTTTTTATCCATACCATCACCCCTCCCTTAATCCCTCCCCATTCAGGGGAGGGAAATCCTAACGCTAATAGTCTATACCGCGCTGTGCCAAGATTCCCTTGTAATACGGGTGCTTGATCATTTTCATTTCCGTGACCAAGTCCGCGGCATCAATCAGTTTTTTGATCCGCTTGTGGCCGGTCAGACAAAGGTGCACGGATTGAGGCTTAGTATATATCAGAGTATATACATCGTATATACTCAGAAGTTTTGATTCAATCGCGGAAATTGCTTCGTCGGCAATCACCAAATCATACTTTTTGCTTTTCAAAGCGGCCAATAAAAACTTCAATCCGGCTTTGGCCGCGCGCACGTGTTCGGCAAACGGCTTGCGGTCGCCCAAGATTCCCACAAACCCACGCCCCATGAGCTTGACCGTGACATTCGGCAAATTTTCCAAAATCTTCCGCTCACCCGAAGGCCAATCGCCTTTGACAAACTGCGCAAACAAAATCTTCATGCCAGTACCGGCCGCCCGTATGGCCAGCCCAGCCGCGGCGGAAGTTTTGCCTTTGCCATCGCCGATATAAATAATAGTCATGGATTTTTAAAACGGCGTCCCCCGCCGCTTTTTTTGCTAAACGATAAGCTTAACTAAGTTTTGTTTTCGGAAGCCTCGTGAGAAACCAAAATATCCCGCCTCATTTGCTGGATTTCTGCTTCCAAGTTTGCGATTGTTCCTCTAACTCCCATAACCTTTGCCTCTGCCTCCGCTTTAGGAACATTCTGCATACCCAGTCCTACCGTTCGCTCAAGGGACTTTAACATCTTGCGCAGCCTGGCTAACTCGTCTTCCTTCTTCGCAATCTCTTCCTTCAGCCGGTCAAACACCAATGGACCCCTAGTTTCGTTTGGTTCAGTCATAATAAATTGAGAGCGAGGGCATGCCACTTTGAGGACAATTGGTCGACGCTTCCATGCGTCGACCTCTTAGGCCGCTCATCGGCCGTGTCCGAAAAGTGGCTGCCCGAGCGATTATCTAACCGCACTTGCTATACCCGCACGCTTCGCACTTCATGCACCCTTCCATCATAAACATCATGCTCCCGCAATCCGGACAAGCCGGGGCATGCCCCAAATCAGCGATCGAAAACTTTTGCGTCACCACGGTGGCCCCCAGAACTCCAGTAGGCTGCATTTCTTGGGTAACTGTCTTGTAAACTAATTCTTTCTCTCTCGTCGGAGACGAGGCGAGAGGCTCGCTCAAACTTTGTTTGAGCGGCAACTCTTGCTGCCCCCGCTTGATATGGCTTTCCAGCACCGAGGCTATGGCGTCGGGCAAAGATAAAATCCGCTCGCCATTATGAAACACTGGATCCGGCCCTCTGATTCCTTTGAGCTGGTCGATGACCTCTTGGATGGAAATCCCGCTTCGCAGGCTGAGGGAAATCAGCCGGCACAAAGCTTCGGTCTGGGCCCCAAAAAATCCGCCGGCTTTGCCTAATTGCGAAAACACTTCAAACGGGCCAAACTCATCTTCGTTGACTGTGACGTACAGATTGCCGTAGGCCGTAGAGACTTTGTAGGTCGAGCCGTGCATGACGTCCGGCCGCTTGCGCGGGGAAATGGTCATTTTTGGTGCTGGCGGCTGTTCAGCTGGTTGTGGCTGGGGTTGCGATGGTTGAGGTTGAGGTTGTGGCATAGGAGTCGGAGTCGGGTCTGGCTGAGGCACTGTTTGCGCCTGCGGTTCGACAATTTTGGCCTGCCCGCCGAAATCTTGATGAAGGCGGGTTTTGCCGTCAGCCGTCAAATTTTTGTTGATATTCAGCACTTGCAATTCTCTGGAGCCGTCCCGGTAAACCGTGCAGCCCTTGCAGCCCAGCTGCCAAGCCAAGATATAACCCTGGCGCACGTCTTCTTCCGTAGCGGTATAGGAGAAATTAATCGTCTTGGAAATCGAATTGTCCACCCACTTCTGAAATGCCCCCTGCACTCGAATGTGGGATTCGGCGGAAATATCCATAGATACGCGGTAAGTCTCTTTGAGGTCCTGCGGTAAATCAATCTTGGCCAAACTTCCTTCCATAATAATCTGATCCATCAATTCCTTGCTGTACAAACCCCGCTCTTTCAATTCCTTTTCCAAATACTGGTTGATGTAGAGATACTGCATCCGGTCTTTGTCTTGCTTGGTGTAAGCCAGGGCGAAATTGGGCTCGCATCCGGACGAAGTGTCAAAAAACATGGAGATCGAGCCGGTGGGAGCAATCGTGGTCAGCATGGTGTTGCGCATGGGAATCCCGAGCTTTTTGTAAATCGAAAGATTGTAGAGCGGAAACACGCCTTTTTCTTCGGCCAAGGCTTGCGAAGTGCGGTGAGCTTCTTCCTGAATGGCGCGCATCACGTCTTCGGCCACTTTGTAGCCTTCGGCCGAATCATAGCGCACATGCAGCTGATAAAGCATGTCGGCAAAACCCATGACACCCAAACCGATGCGCCGCGAATTTTTGGCCATGTCGTCCACGGCTTTGACTGGGAAATTGGAAACGTCCACGACGTTGTCCAGCAATCGCACCGAGGTCCTGGTCACAAACCGGAGCTGTTCAAAATCAATCTGGCCGTTCTTGACGAATTCCGCCAAATTGACAGAACCGAGGTTGCAAACATCATAGTGGTGAAGAAACTGCTCGCCGCAAGGATTGCAGGCGTCGATCTCACCCAATTCCGGCAAAACATTGGTTTTGTTGACCACGTCCAGAAACACCACGCCGGGCTCGCCATTCCTCCAAGCGCCATTGACAATTTCATCCATCAGTTGGCCGGCGGTAATGTCCACTTCTTCTATTTTACTGATCAAGCCATGCTCATCGCGCGCAATCCGGCGCGGCTTCATCGGCACGCCGTCAAATTTGCAAATCCAAGGCTCATTGGGTTTATTGATCACCGCTTCCATGAATTCATCAGTGATGCCCACGGAGATATTGAAATTTCGGATATGGCCTTCGACTTTTTTGCAGTGAATAAAGTCCAGAATGTCGGGATGGTCCACCCGCAGGATAGCCATGTTGGCGCCGTGCCGGCCCTGCTGTTTGATTACGCCGAACGCCTGGTTGTAAACCTGCAGAAACGAAACCGGGCCAGAAGCCATGCCTTGGGATTTTTTGACGATTGCCCCGGCCGGCCGCAGATGCGTAAACGAAAACCCAAGCCCAGAGCCGGCTTTCTGCAGCTGGGCCGCATCTTTCAGCGTGCCAAAAATACTCTCCATCGAATCTTTGATCGGGAGCACAATGCAGTTGGCCACCACCGGCGAAGGAGCGCCGGCATTGGTAATGGTCCGGCCGGCCGGCGTGAATTTTTTCTCGGCCATGATGCCGAAAAAGTCGCGCTCAATTTGCTCGATTTCAAATTGGTTTTTGCCGTACTGCTTCTCCACTTCAGCCAAAGCGTGAGCGATGCGGTGGAGCATTTGCGCGGGATTCTCAAGCAATGTCCCTTTTTCGTCGCGCAGCAAATAGCGCTTTCTCATCATTTTTTGCGCGTTCTCGGAAAAACTCTTGTTGACCCGCTCCTCTTCCTCCGCCGATAGTAACTGATGCTTTTGAATGACCTCGTAATACTGCATGTTTGTCCTTTTATCTAATTAATTCTTTTAAAAAATTTATGGGCCTAGCTGCCCCTATATGCATAGGCTCTCGTATGTCTAAGTCTTTATATTTTGCATTTTGAGAGGGAGTTCTAAAAGCTACAGCCATAAAACCAACAACTTTATTTGTTTCTACGTCTATTAACGGAGCACCACTATTACCAGGATTATTGATTGAATCGACAAATATCCAATTCCTATAATGACTTGGATCCATACCATCGCGCTTGATACTGCTAATAACTGCTCTACTAAGATTCAAAGTTATTCCGAAGCCTTCGTTTGCTAACTGAGCCGCATAAGGGAATCCGATGAAATAGACATCTTGTCCCACATCAACTGAATCCGAATCTCCTAACTCTAATTTATTTAACAAAGTATCCTTGTATCTTTCTAATTTCAATACAGCTACATCCTTTTGATCATCTTTTGCAACTAAACTTACTGGAATCCAACTATAATGATCTAAATAGCCCATTTCTTCCTTTATTATTACTAACGCTTTTAAATTTTTAATAAACTCTTTTGGTACTTGGTTATAAACATGAGCGCAAGTTAAAATATTCCCATCGTCTGAGAGAGCAAACCCACTTCCAATAATAGTAACTTGAGTTTCATTTATATTATACCCTATTGCTACTATGGATTTTTTTATTTCTTTAATCTTATCTTTTAAATTCTTAGAGAACATTGTTTCATCAAATACGGATTAATATGTTCAAGAGTTACTGAGCTTGTCCTACCCAGCTAATTGTTTGGCCGTTTAATTCATATTCAGCCGCGTTAAGTAACATATCTCCTGTTTTATCTTTCGGTTCGATGCCATTAACGAAAAATTTTAAATCTTTGTAAATAACACCATCCATCACAAACCATTCAACGAATGTTCCGGTGGAGTTGATTTTAAAATCTTGGATAATGCCTGCTGACTTTGCAGCGGTAAGTGTTGAAATAACTTTATTCCGGCTTGAATCGCTTGTTGAAGATATTACCGAGGTAAATTTAACACGCCCTTTGCCTATAAAGCATACAGGGGTGCAAATTAATGTGGCTGTATTTATATTATCCATAGATAATAGATTTATACTTATAACTTCTTTGCTTCGCGCACGAACTCTTCAACGTCGGCGAACTGCCGGTAGACAGAAGCAAAACGGATATAAGCCACTTGATCCCGGCTCTTGATGCGGCGCATGACGATATTGCCGATTTCTTTGGAGCTAATCTCGCTGCGACCCAGTTTCTGGATGTCCTGTTCTATGGCGGACATCAAGGCATGGAAATCGTCCCTCTCAAGCGGCCGCTTTTCAAACGCCTTCCTAATGCCGGATTCAATTTTTTCCCGCATATAAGGCTCTTTGCGCCCGTCCCGCTTGACTACGGTCAAGTCCAGGATCTCCATTTCTTCGTGGGTGGAAAAGCGAAAACCGCATTTAATACACTCACGCCTTCTTCTGATAGCCAAGCCGTCATTGATCGGACGAGAGTCCAAAACTTTGCTGTCTTCATGAGCGCAATTAGGGCATTTCATCGTCGCGTCGGGTTATTTAGCGCACAAAAAAATAAAAGCCTTTTTCTCGGAAGGAGCCTCTCAATTTTGTTTTGAAGAATGAGCCAGTTGTGATTTTGTGTCGAAGGGTTAGCCAAGTATAGGCTTCAAACACAATATCTAGTAGTACCGTAAGCACTATAACCCTATATATAGATAGGTGTCAAAAGCCACTTTTTGCTAAGTTTAAAGGCCTTTTACTAAATACAGAAAAACTTATCAACAAAAGCAAAGCATAAAACTTTATGTTGTCAATCCCGATTTGTACAACGTAAGTTGGATATAACGGCGAGGGCTAGTCGCAAAAACTAGCTTTCGCAGATCGGCTCATCCGATCGAGAACGCAGGTCGTCATCCCGCCGAAGTTCCCACGAGGCGGGATGACGACCGGTAGTTTTTGTCGGCTAGCCCGAGCGATGTCGCAGGCAGGACCCCGTCGCTGCCGGCGGGTCGTCGAGATTGAAAAAAAATGGCGAGGCCGACAGGGCGACCTCGCTTTCGAAACGTGCAGTTGCGGCTCATTAAGCCGCAAGATCGGCGTCGAACCGCTAGAGTTCGACCTTGATCGTCAGCGCGTCCGACCGGCCCTCCATGAAGGGCGGATTCGAATTGAGTCCCTCGCCCTGCGAGTGAGCCACTTCCGGCCGCCCCGGCCCTAAACGAGTATCAAGTACCGAACCAACGTCCGGGGTCCGCGGCGGGTCCTCATCCATCCGATAGCTTTGCATGAATTATCCTCCTGTTCCATATCCTGACGCACTTCCAGCAATTATAGCTTGTACTGACCCCTGACGCAAGAAAAATTGACCAGGTACTGAAAATTTGACCCGTGATATATTTTTCATGTCTCGAATTCTCAATCAAAAACATATCGCGTTATAATCTTGCGACTAGTCTTAAGAAATAGCCCAAAGTAGCCACAAGATTAAGTCAAATTTCT
>JACQJI010000007.1 GCA_016198045.1 Candidatus Doudnabacteria bacterium | reverse complement strand
GCTTTAGGTGATTCTAATAATCAGCATAAAGGCGATGATAAATCCGATGATGGTAAACATCAGGCTAACCAGCAGCCAGAGGCGCGTGCGCGTTTTGGTCACCACCACGAACTCTTTTTCGAACTTGTCGATAAACTGATCAATGTTCTGCTCCATCTTGGCTTTGTTGGCGCTGTCGCGAAGCGTAATGCCATACAGCTTGGTCAAATCCGACAAGGCCAGAATGCCAACCAGCTTGTTGTCCTGATCAACCACGGGCAAGGGATTGTTTCTGGGATCAGCGAACAGGGCGGTGGCTTGTTCAATGCTGGATGATGCCGTGACTGTAGTTGGTTTTATCTCCATAATGTCCGCGACTTTCATGTCCAAAATCTTTTTGAGGTCATCCCGAATAGGCGTGTTGTCTTTTTTGTAAAATTTAATCTGGTTGAACAGCTTAAGCAGGGTTTTGAGATGCACATAAGAACTGCTGGCAATCAGGCTGCGCTCGGTCAAAAGCCCAACCAAGCGGTTGTCCGGATCAACCACGGGCATTCCCTCAAAGCTATTGCGCGTCAGCACGTCCACGGCTTCAATCAGAGGAGTAGCGGGCTTTACGATGACGACTTTCTTGGTCATCAAGTCTTCTACGGTCACAAGTCCAGTTCCTTTTTGAGCAACTCGTTAATAATCTGCGGGTTGCCGCGGCCGCCAAGCTCCTTCATAATCTGGCCAATCAAAAACCCTACTGCTTTCGGATTTGCTTTGACATCAGCCACTCCTTTGGGATTTTCCGAAATGACTTTTTTTACAGCTTTCTCTAAAGTCTCTTCGTCTGAAACCTGCGCCAGCCCCATTGACTCCAAAAGGTTGCTTGGGTCTTCGCCGGTTGCAAACATTTTGGCAAACACGTCCTTGGCCGCCAGCTGGCTGACTTTCCCCTCTCCGATCAACTTGATCAGTTCGGCAAAATTCTCCTGGGTGACTTTTGATTCTTTGGGCAGAAGCTTGCGCTGATTAAGCAAAGCCAAAAACTGCCCCAGCAGCCAGTTGGCGGCCAGCCGCGTATGCGCCCCGTGGTCCGCTTTGTCAAATTTGATGTGCTCAGCCGCCAGCCACTCATCGAACTCAGACACAACCTCTTCAAAGTAGTCAGCCAGTTCTTTGTACGAAACCAGGGTTTTGGCATCAGTTTCGCTCAAAGCAAATTCGGCGATGAACCTCAGCTTTCGCGCCTGGGGCAATTCTGGCAGCAGCCTTCTTATTTCCTCAATCCATTCTTTGGTGAAGTGCATGACCGGCAAGTCCGGGTCTGGGAAATATCGGTAGTCCTGGGATTCTTCTTTGGAGCGCTGGGAGACGGTAATACCTTTGTCTTCGACCCAGCCGCGGGTTTCCATTTCCGGGACCTCTCCCTCGTCTAAAATCTTACCTTGCCTTTTGATCTCATAAGATAGGGCGTCCGCCACCGCCTTAAACGAATTCATATTTTTAACTTCAACTTTATAATCCGGCAATTCCGACTTCCGACTTCCGACTTCCGACTTCCGAAGTGAGATATTGGCGTCGCAGCGCAAATGCCCTTTCTCCATATCAGCATCGGAAACTCCCAGATAGCGCATAAGATTCTGCAATTCCTGCAAATAAATCCTGGCTTCCTCCGGGGAACGGATATCCGGCTCGCCGACAATCTCAAGCAGGGGCACGCCGGACCGGTTGAAATCCACCAAACTGTAGTTTTGTCCCGGCGGATGCACGAGCTTGCCCGCGTCTTCTTCCAGGTGGGCCCGGGTTACACCAATTCTTCGCACCTCCCCGTTGATGGTAATTTCCATATAGCCCTTGCCGTTGATCGGCTGATCAAACTGGGAAATCTGATAGCCTTTGGGAAGATCGGGATAAAAATAATTTTTTCGGTCGAATTTGGAGTATTCGGCGATTTCGCAATTAAGCGCCAGCCCGGCCATGATGGTCTTTTTGATGGCCTCGCGGTTGATCACAGGCAAAACTCCGGGCTGGCCGGTACAGACCTCGCAGATGTGTTCATTCGGGCCATCAGCTTCGGCGTTTTTGGACCGGCAAAACATTTTGCTTTCGGTCTTGAGCTGTACATGGACCTCCAGCCCGATTACTGGTTCATATTCCATATCAAGGCGTCCTGGGACCATTTATGGTTTCCTGTCCCGGCGGCTGGGCAGTAAAGTCCCGCAGATCAACCAAGTCAGGATTAATGGTGTTTAAAATAATATACGTCCCAAACAACAGGCCCATGCCGACAAAGGCGGACATAATATAATGCTTGCCCTTTTCCGACTGCTGGGCGCTGCCGCCGGCCGTCATGACCAAATAGCCGCCCACGACCATCATCAGCATGGCCAAAATGGCGGAAATCGCCAAAGACCATTGGTAGATTTGAGTAATGCATTTCGCGATGTTGGAATCTGTTCCTGGAACGCAAGGATTGGCAGCAAAGGCCAGTTGGGGTACGATGAATAATAAAATTATTACTAACGCAGTGAGACGCATATTTTTTTGTATCGCAATCCTGAATTTATTTCAGGATCTCTTTTTTTGAGATGCTGAATCGAGTTCAGCATTGCGCACGATTAATTACAAATTTGGCTCTAGCTTAAAATTCAAGGCTTTTTCCAAAGCATGCCCTGCTTGCAGCAGGATTTCTTCCCTAAAATGCGCGGCAATCAGCTGGACGCCCACCGGCAAGCCTTGAGACAACCCCGCGGGGATGGAAATCGCGGGCACGCCCGAAATGTTGGCGGCCACGGTCAGAATATCGGCCAAATACATGGCCAGCGGATCAGCAGCCTTTTCCCCAATGCTAAAGGCCGTAGTGGGCGTGGTAGGGGTGAGCAGTAAATCATACTTTGTGAAAGCGTCAATAAACTCTTGTTTGATTAAAGTCTGGACCTGTTTGGCTTTTTTGTAATAAGCGTCAAAGTATCCGGCGGAAGAAGCATAAGTGCCAATCATGATTCTTCTTTTGGACTCCGAGCCAAACCCGGAGGAACGGCTTTTGTAGTAAACTTCCGAAAGATTCTCGCCAGCCGCCGACAAACCATAGCGAATGCCGTCGTATCGGGAAAGGTTGGACGAAATCTCAACCGGGAGGATGAGGTGATAAGTCGCCAAAGGCAAACTGGCATTGGACATGCTCATCTCCGAAATCTCGGCTCCTTGTTCCTGCAATTTTTTGGCGGCTGCTTCGACCAGTTTTTTTACTTCCGGTTCTATGCCTTCCGCAAAGTATTCCTTGGGCAATCCGACTTTAAGCCCCTTAACCCCGCGGTCCAAAAACTTGGAATAATCGGGCAGCTCTTTGGGCAGGCAGGTGGAATCGGATTCATCCTTGCCGGCCATCTGCTGCAGAACCAAGAAAGCGTCTTCCACAGTCTTGCCAAGCACCCCGGCTTGGTCCAAAGACGAACCAATCCCCACTAGACCATAGCGCGATACTCGGCCGAAGGTTGGTTTCAATCCTACCACCCCGCAAAACGAAGCCGGCTGCCGGATAGAACCTCCGGTATCAGTGCCAAGCGCGAATATCGCCTCGCCGGAAGCCACTGCCGCAGCCGAACCGCCAGACGAGCCGCCAGGAACCTTTGTCGTATCATAAGGATTAAAAGTCGGACCAAATGCTGAATTCTCAGTGGAAGAACCCAGAGCGAATTCGTCCAAGTTGGTTTTGCCAAGCACCACCGAACCGATTCCGCCAAGCCGTTTGATAACCGTAGCCTCATAAGGAGCGACGAAGTTTTCCAGAATCTTGGAGGCGGCCGTGGTTTTCATGCCTGAAACCAGGATATTATCTTTGACCGCGTAAGGGATGCCGGTGAGAAGAAAATTCTCGTCCTCGGCAATCAACTGGTCTGCTCGTTTCGCGCCATCAAGCGCTTCTCTTTCCGCGACATATAAAAACGCGTGCAGCTTGGGTTCCAGCTGTTTGATCCTCGAAAGATGGGCCTGGGTCAGTTCAACTGAAGAAATTTCTTTCCTGGCAAGTTTTTCCGAGGCCTGTTTTATGGTGAGCTCGTGCAGCTCCATAGTTATTCTAAAACTGACTTAACTTTGTAAAATCCGGATTCAGTGTCTGGCGCTATTTTCAGAAGCTCTTCGGGAGGCAATACGCTGGAAGCAAAATCATCCCGCATGAGGTTAATCGAATCTGGGTCTTCTCCGCCTTCGCTTAAAGCTACGGCAGATTTAGTTTCAACTTTTTTGAGCTGATCCACATAGTCGAGAATGGCGGAAAGCTCTTTCTGTAATTTAATTTTCTCTTCACTGCCAAAAGACAAACGCGCAAGTTTTGCTATCCGTTCGACTTCTTCGATTGAAATAGGCATACTTTTAGCTTTCCTGCCTGCCGGCAGGCAGGTCCCTTTTACTTTTTACCTTTTTTATTCTATCATAAAAGCGCATTAACCCCAACAATATGACATACATTCTTATAATTATCGGTTTGATCGTCCTTTGGCTGATCTTTGTCTATAACAGCCTGGTCACCTCCCGCAACCGCGTGGACGAAGCCTGGTCAGACATAGAAGTCCAGTTGAAAAGGCGCTACGACTTGATTCCGAATTTGGTCAACACGGTCAAGGGCTACACCAAGCAGGAAAGTTCAGTCCTGCAAAATGTGACCGAGGCTAGGACTATGGCTATGAACGCCGGCAACCTCCAAGAAAAAATCAAAGATGAAAATATGCTGACCGGCGCTTTAAAAAGCTTGTTCGCGGTGGCAGAAAGCTATCCTGACTTGAAATCAAACCAAAACTTCATGCAGCTCCAGGGCGACCTGACTGATACCGAGGACAAAATTCAGGCATCACGGCGATTCTACAACGGCAATGTCCGCGACTACAATACCAAGCTGCAAGTCTTCCCGACCAATATCATCGCCAACATGATGGGTTTTGCCGCCAAGCAGTTCTTTGATATCGACGAAAAGGGTGCGGAAGGCCAGCCGGTGAATGTACAGTTTTAAAGTTTGAAAGTTATAAGGTTTAAAGGTTTCTTGAACCTTTTAACTTTTCGAACTTTTTAACTTTCTAACTCATATGGTTTACACTGAGATTTCTCGGAACAAGCGCCGGACGGCGTTATTTATAACTTTCTTCCTGGTCCTGATCATCGGCCTGGGGTGGTTTTTTTCTTATTACGTGGACGCGCCGCTGCTGCTGCCAATTGCCGTGGGCTTTTCGACTCTGATGAGCCTAATCAGCTATTATTTTTCCGACAAAATCGTGCTGGCGATGTCGCGAGCCCGGGAAATCAAAAAATCAGACGATCCCGAACTTTATAACGTGGTCGAAAACTTAGCGATCACCGCCGGGCTTCCCGCGCCGAAAGTTTATCTGATCCAAGACAGCGCTCCAAACGCTTTTGCCACTGGGCGCGATCCTAAGCACGCGGTCGTGGCTATCACCACGGGCTTGCGTTCCAAACTGACCAAGCAAGAACTGGAAGGAGTTATGGCCCATGAATTATCCCATATCGGCAACTACGACATTCGGCTTTCCACCATCATCGTGATCCTGGTCGGGATTATCACTCTGCTTGCTGACTGGATGCTTAGAATCTCATTTCACGGAAGAAGAAGGAGCAACGAAGGCGGCGGGATTTTGATCTTGATCGGTCTGGTCTTCGCCCTGCTTTCCCCTATCGCCGCAATGTTAATCCAGCTAGCCATTTCTCGAAGAAGAGAATACCTGGCTGATGCTTCTGGGGTTCTGCTGACTCGTTATCCGCAGGGCCTAGCCAGCGCCTTGGAAAAAATCGCGGCTGACTCAGAGCCGCTGGAGGTCGCCAACAAAGCCACGGCGCATTTGTACATCATTAACCCTTTAAAGGAACATTCTGGGAGAGATCGCATTGGCTGGTTTGCCGGCCTCTTCCAAACCCACCCGCCCATCAATGAACGGATCGCTAAGCTTAGACAGATGAACTTTTAAGTTTTACTAATTACGAATGGTTACTAATATACTAATTGCCTAATTCTATTGGTATATTCGTACTGATTAGTAATTAGTAAAACCCAATATT
>JACQJI010000010.1 GCA_016198045.1 Candidatus Doudnabacteria bacterium | reverse complement strand
CTATTATCTATTAACTATCAGCTATTAACTAAATCGAAGGATTCAGGAAAGATCTTGCTTGAATATTTCCAACCCAACATTGCCAAACCCCTGCATGTGGGGCATATGCGCACCGCGATTATCGGCGATTGCCTCAAGCGCATGCTGCTGCATTTGGGCCACCACGTGGAATCCGATACCCACATGGGCGATTGGGGGACGCAATTTGGGTTTTTGATTTTGGCCCACAAAAAATTCGGCGAGGTTAATGAGAAAAGATACGCTGAACTTAATGCCGAAGCCGAAAAAGATCCTTCAGTCCGCGAGCATGCTAAGCAGGAATTCGTGAAGCTAGAACAAGGGGACAAGGAAAATCGCAAAATCTGGCAGGGGTTAGTGGAAGAGAGTGTCAAGAAATTTTTGAATTTTGCCCAAAATTTTGGCTTGCTGCCGTTTGACCATCATTGGCCAGAAAGTTTTTATGAAGATAAGATGCCGGATATAGTTATAAAGTTAAAAAGTAAAAAGTTACTAAAGTTATCCCAAGGCGCGCAAGTGGTTAACCTCGAAGACCAAGGTTTGGGTGTGGCAATTATCATTAAATCAGACGGTGGCACGACTTATCTACTGCGCGATTTGGCGACTTTTATTTTTGGGAAACAACAAGGCTTTGCCAAGCATCTTTATGTCGTGGATAATCGGCAAAGTTTACATTACAAGCAACTGTTTGCAATCCTTAAACTAATGGGTGAAATGGGGGTAAGGGGTGTAAAGGGAGAAGGTATACATATTGATTATGGCTTTATGAGCTTTAAGGGAGAAGCTTTATCCACCCGAAAGGGAAACATAGTCAAGGCCTCGGATCTGCTTGCCGAGGCCGAAGCAAAAGTGGCCAAAATCATTGCCGACAAAAATCCGGATTTGAAAAATAAGCAGGAAGTAATCAGGGCCGTGGCCAAGGCAGCTTTGAAATACTTTGATCTTAAGCATAACCGGCATTCGGACATTGAGTTTGACTGGGACCAGGCCCTGGACTTTGAAGGAAATTCCGGGCCATACCTTCAATATACCTATGCGAGGTTGGCAAGTATTCTTCGCAAAACCAGTACCCCCCTTAATCCCCCCTTAAAAGGGGGAAAAGAAGAAAATTCCCCCCCTAATTTAGGGGGGGATAGGGGGGGTATATCCTCAACAGAGCATAGAGTTTTGTTCTTGTCTTCAATCTTTACTGAAAAAGTGGCAGAGGCGATAGAAGATTATTTGCCAAACCTCTTTGCCAATTATCTTTATGAGCTGGTATCAGCAGTCAACAAGTTTTATCACGAATCGCCGGTGTTGCAAGAAAAGGACGAGAACAAAAAATCTTTTCGTTTGCAATTAGTCAAGAAAGCAAAAGAAGCGCTGGGAAAAGGCCTGGATCTATTAGGGATAAAAGCTTTAGACGAGATGTAAGTTTCTTGGTATAATTAGAGAAAGGCTAAGATCCGTTATCAGCGGGGAGCCGACAGAAAAATTCGCAATTCCGAACTTGATTCGGAATCTCATAGTGAGATCCTGAATTAAATTCAGGATTGCGGGTAAGACCTGTCCGTAAGCCCCAGTAGTAGAACTTCGTTCACTACGGGGCAGGCTTTGCGTAAAGAGCAGAATTGAGAGCCATACGGAATTGCGATGGTACCTCCCCCAAAAAGGGATCGCAAGTGAAGTGGCTTTTTGTATTTTTTATGAAAAGTAAATTAATTATTATTTTCATCGTCAGCTTGCTGTTGACTTTAGGCACTTCGTTTATTCGCAGACACAATGACCCAGGTTGCTGTGACCAATTCGTTACCGATACTGTTGGCTTTCCAATTCCTATTGAAAGTACTTCGTCAGGCGGTATAGCTGGAATGATTTATCATCATGTGAATCCTTACGCATATTTGATGAATTTCATTATTTATCTAGCCCTAACTTTTATAATTGCAATACCAATTTATAAATTTGCGGGAAGGAAATAATGCCCTTTAAACCAATTGATCCAAAACCAGATTTTCCAAAACTGGAAAAAGAAATTCTCAAGTTTTGGGAAGAGAATAAGATTTTTGAAAAATCCCTGGAGCAGACCAAGGCGGGGAAGCCTTTTACATTCTATGATGGTCCGCCGTTTGCCACCGGACTGCCGCATTACGGCCACATTCTGGCATCCACGATCAAGGATTTGATTCCCAGGTACCAAACCATGAGGGGAAGGTTTGTGCGTAGGCGCTGGGGCTGGGACTGCCATGGGCTGCCGATTGAAGAAATTACCGAGCGGCATTTGAAAATTTCCGGCAAAAAGGAAATAGAGAAAATTGGGATTAAAAAATTCAACGAAACCTGCCGGTCGCTGGTTTTGCAATACGTCAACGAGTGGCGCAAAATGGTCCGCCGCATTGCCCGCTGGGTTGATTTTGACAATTCCTACAAAACCATGGACCGCGATTATATGGAGAGTGTGTGGTGGGCGTTTAAGCAGATTTATGATAAGGGCTTGGTTTATGAGGGGCGGAAAGTTTTGCTTTATTGCCCGCGCTGCGAAACGCCGGTTTCCAAATTTGAGGTGGCCATGGATGACAGTTATGAGATGGTCAAGGAAGAAGCGGTAACAGTCAAATTTAGAATTAAAAAGGGAATAAAGGGGACAAGGGGGGAAACGGGTAATACCTTTTTGCTGGCTTGGACAACCACGCCCTGGACGCTGATTGGCAATGTGGCACTGGCAGTGGGTGGGGACATTGAATATGCCAAAACCAAAGTAGGAGATGAGTACTTTATTTTGGCAAAAGATAGGTTAGGGATTCTAAAAGATGACAACCCAAAGGTTGTAGTTATCGATGAAGAATTCAAGGGCAAGGAGTTGGTGGGGTTAGAATACGAGCCGTTGTTTGATGTTAAGGGGATTAAGGGGGATAAAGGGAGTAATGGGGCATACAAGGTCTATCCGGCGGATTTTGTGAACACTGAAGAAGGCACAGGGATTGTGCATACGGCAGTGGTTTATGGCGAAGAGGACTATGAACTGGGAATGAAAGTGGGTCTACCAGTGGTTCCTTTGATTGACGAAAAGGGGAAGTTTAATGACAAAGCCCCTGAGTTGGTCCGGGGAATGTATTTTAAAGACTCGGAAAAGCCGATCAAAGAGGACTTAGAAAAACGCGGCTTGATGTTTGACCGCAAACTGCATGAGCACTCTTATCCGCACTGCTGGCGTTGCGACACCATGCTGTTTTACAATGCCATTCCCGCCTGGTTTATCAATATCCAAAAAATCAAAAAAGATTTACTCAAGTCGAATAAAAAAGAAATCAATTGGTTTCCGGCACATTTAAAGCATGGCCGCTATGAAAAAAGCGTTGAGTCAGCACCGGACTGGAATATTTCCCGCAACCGTTACTGGGGCAATCCTATTCCGGTTTGGAAATGTGAAAAATGCGAGGAAAAAATTGTGGTCGGCAGCATTAAGGAATTAGGCAAAGATTTGCCGGATATTCATCGCCCGTATATTGACGAAGTCGTTTTGAAATGCGATAAGTGCGGCGGGGAGGCCAAGAGAATCACGGAAATTTTTGACTCGTGGTTTGAGGCCGGTTCCATGCCGTTTGCCTCCGTGCATTATCCATTTGAAACCCCCCCTTCATCCCCCCCTATAAGGGGGGGAAACAGGGGGGGTGACCAAAAAGAACTCCTGGGTTATCCGGCGCAGTTCGTGGCAGAGTATATTGCCCAGACGCGCGCCTGGTTTTATGTCATGCATGTGGTTGGCTACAACCTGTTTGGCCAATCCCCATTTGAAAATGTCGTGACCACCGGCACTATTCTGGCTGAAGACGGGTCCAAAATGAGCAAATCTAGAAGGAACTTTCCTGATCCTTGGGAGGTGATTGAGAAATATGGAGTGGACAGCCTGCGGTTTTATCTGATGAATTCCGTGGTGATGAGCGCAGATAACTTGAATTTCTCGGAAAAAGAACTAGGCATTGTCTATCGCAAGGTCAATTTGATTCTGTGGAATGTCTTTAATTATTTTGTGACTTATGCCAACGAGGCTGCGTGGCAGCCAAATTCGAAATTCGAAATTCGAAATTCGAAATTCGTCCTGGACCGCTGGATTGCCGCCAAAACCCAGCAGTTGATAAATGAAGTAACAGAAAAATTAGATAGTTATAACACTGTTGAGGCCACTCGCGCGATTGCAGATTACCTTAATGATTTATCTACCTGGTATTTGCGCCGGAGCCGAGGCCGGAAAGATGATGAATTTTTTGCCACACTTAGGCATTGTCTTCTGATTCTCTCCAAAGTCATAGCGCCAAGCATGCCATACCTGGCTGAATTAATTTACCAAAATCTTAATACCCCCCCTTCCCCCCCTTTTAAGGGGGGGTTAGGGGGGGTTGTCCCTTCAGTTCACTTGGCTGACTGGCCGAAGGCCACCAAATTGTCCTCTTCGCAACAAAATCTTTTGAAAGCCATGGAAGTGGTCAGGGAAGCCGTGAGTATCGGTCTTGCCGCGCGCAAACAGCTCATGCTGCCAGTCCGACAGCCATTGTCGCGGTTGGCTGTTGAATCCAAAGTCGCTGGGGTCAAGTTTAGTCCGGAACTGCTCGAAGTTATTTTGGCAGAGCTGAATGTCAAACAATTTGACGCAAAACTTATTGATGAAGCCAAGACTAACAACAAAATTTTTGGCTTCTCCGCCAAAGGCGGATCCGCCTCTGGCGGACCGGGCTCAAACAACATCACCTATTTTTATTTGGATACAACAGTTGACCAACAGCTAAAGCTTGAAGGAATGGCCCGCAGTCTGGAGCGGACTGTTCAGGAGATGAGAAAGTCATTGGGTTTGCGAGTTGGAGAATTCGTAAAATTATCTTATGATACAGATGATGAAGAGTTGCGTAAGGCGTTGGAATTGTTTGATACCAAGAAGACTTATATCAAAGGGATAGAAAAGGTGAAAGTTGAAAGCGAAGAGCAAGAGATTGAAGGTAAGAAGATAAGGTTAAGGCTCGGATAAGTTTTACTAATTACTAATCAGTATGAATATACCAATTTCGTAGAATCATGAAATACAAAAAGCTTCGAGGCATTGTCCTAAAAAAGCAAAATTTCCGTGAAACCGATCAGATCGTCACTCTCTGGACCCAAGAAACGGGAAAAATCCGCGTGCTGGCCCGCTCGCTTAAGAAACCCGCCAGCAAGCTAGTCTATAATTTGCAGGATCTTTCCTACGTTTCAGTGGAAACGGCTGGCAGAAAAAATTTGCCCGTGCTCATAGGCTGCAGCACACTCAAGAGTTTCAAAGATTTGCGAAATGATTTAAACAAGATCGGGGCGGGTTTTTATGCTTCAGAACTGATGCTCAAACTGACCGCTGACGAACAACCAAATCCCGCAGCCTTTAATTTATTTGTTGAGTTTCTTTCAAATTTAAACAGCCAGCAATTAATTAGCAGCCAGATTCAAGCAATTTTAGCTAAATTTTCTCTAAACCTCGTTGAGATACTCGGTTTTAAGGCTAAGACTACCAGAGAACTGGACTTTTATAAGGCCAATGAGCTAGTTGAATCTCTGGTTGAGCGAAACATAAAGTCAGCGGCTTTTTTAATCAAACTATAGTTTTACCAATTACTAATCGGTACGAATATACCAATGGCCAAATTCAGAGCAGATTTATTGTATCCTGAATTAAGTTATCAGGTTGTCGGGATACTATTTGATGTATATAATCAACTGGGTTACGGTTTTGCGGAGAAAACATATCAGAAAGCAATCGCGGCCGCATTAAAAAGTTCAAAGCTCAAGTATAGGGAACAAGTATATGCTCCAGTTTCATATAAAGGTGAAATAGTGGCTTCGAACTATTTTGATTTTTTAATAGACAATAAGCTTGTTTTAGAAATTAAAAAAGGCGACCGCTTTGCCAAATCGCATATAGATCAATTATTTCAGTATCTCGTAAACCAAAAGCTTAAGCTTGGTATTCTGGCATACTTCGCCCCTCATAGAATTCATTTTAAGAGAATTGTGAATGTAAATTAGTACATTAGTAATTATTCGTAATTAGTAAAACTCATGGATGAAATTTTTGATCCAAATCAGCGGGATGAACTGAACGAACATTTGAACGAAACCCCTGCCTTTTCTTTCCGTGATTTTATAAAGAAAAACAAGGTAATCACTGGAGCGGTGGCTGCTGCCGTGATTGCGGTTGCCGTGGCGGTTTTGGTTTTGGTTAGCCAAAAACAGGAGGCCACTCCAGTCTCTAACAATGTTTTTTTGAGCATCAAAGGACCAAGCCAGATCAGTTCCGGCAACGAGGCCGAATACCGCATCGTTTATCGCAACGGAGAAAACTCTGATTTGGTTTCCGGCAGTTTGGAGTTGTTTTATCCTTCTGGCTCAAAGTTTAAATCAGCCGTTCCTGCTCCGCTTTCCTCAAACGGAAACCGTTTTACTCTGCCGGTAATTAAGGCGGGATCGGATGGAGAGGTTAAGGTGCGAATTAAAATTTCCGGAGCCACAGCCGAGGATAAGGTCATCGCGGCCAAGTTCAACTATAAATTGGCCGACTTTAACTCTGAGTTTGAAGTCAAGGCCGAAGCGCGCACTTTGGTCCTGGCGCCGAATCTCACACTGGACATTACCGGGCCAATTGACGTGACTGTCGGTCAGGATACGACCTTTGTTGTAAATTATTCCAATGTCTCAAACCAAGATTTTGACAATCTGGTCCTGCAGCTGCAATACCCCGAGGGGGTTGATTTTGTCAGCAGCAGTCCCAAACCCTCGAAAGACCAAAATATTTTTTCTATACCCAGATTGGCTGTTTCCGAATCCGGCCGGATTGAAGTCACAGCTACGTTTAACGGCGATGCCAACCAGGAGAAGTTGATAATCGCGGAACTCGGACAGCTCATCAATAACACTTTCGCTCCCCAACTTTCCACTTCCGCCGTTTTTAAAATTGTCGCAGCTCCCATGTCCCTAAAAATTACCGCCGAGCCGATGGACGTCGTGGACCTCGGAGACACAATCGAATTCAATGTGGAGTATGCCAACCAGTCGAGTATCGGTATGACCAACGTGGTCATCACGGTCAACCTGGAAAGCAGCATTTTGGACTTAAGCCGTGTCACGGTCTATGACGCGATCGTGACTGGTTCTACCATCACTTGGAAATCAGCCACCCTTTCCAACTTATCGGTTTTGGGTCCGAATCAAAAAGGCGAAATTACTTTTCGAGCCCCTGTCAGAAGCAACCTAACGTCCAACGTCAAGAACCTTACGGTCAGAGCGTCAGGGACGATTAAATCAGACCAGATGCCCAACATTGCCAGAGCATCGGAGCGGGAGATTAAATTAACCTCGGAGATGAACTTACTCGTATCCGGCAAATACCTGTCCGGCGCGGCTCCAATGAAGGTCGGACAATCAACCACGTTTGCCGTTACCTTTCTTGTTACCAATACCAGCAACGATATAATCGACAGCGAACTGCGGGCCTCTTTGCTTCTGCCGGCCAATGCCTGGAGCAATATAGTCGTCCCTGAACAAGAAAAATCCAACCTTGTTTATGATCCCAACTCCGGCATTATCAAATGGAAAACCGGCAGTCTGCCAGCTTTTACCGGCAAATTTACTCCGGCCCGGTTGGCGACTTTTCAGCTGGTGGTGACTCCCACCGAGTCCGACAAAGGCAAATCGGTCAAGCTGTTGTCTGACGTAGGAATCGAAGGCTTGGATACTTTCACAAATCTCCCAGTTAAGTCTGACGTGATTTCAGACTTCGCGACTGACGACTTGGATGACGAGGTGTTTGATCAGAAGGGAAGTGCCGTACAGTAGAGTTGATAGTTGATGGATGATAGTAAAAAAAATAAACCCGCAGTCTTTTTGCGGGTTTTGCTATCTATCAACTATTAACTATAATCTATCAACTTTTTATGGCTTCACATAAGCTAGCGGATTGACTGAAACGCCATTCTTCATGATTCTGAAGTCCAAGTGAATCCCGGTGACTCCCCGGACCCGGCCGGTGCGGCCTTGTTTGGCAATGACTTGTCCCTGGGCCACGTTGTCTCCGGCGGAAACATAAAGTTCGGAAGCGTGGCTATAGCGGGTTTTGAAACCATTGCCATGATTGATGACTATGGTGTTGCCGTATCCAGATTGCCAGCCGGAGATCTCCACAAAACCTTCTTCGGAAGCGTAAATCGGTTCCATTCTGCTGTTAGAAATGTCGATGCCGGCATGCCCTCGTTTAAATCCTTGGGTAATTCCACGGGGCGGTGTGGGCCAGATAAACGACAAGGCGCCACTGGCAAAATTTGCCGGAGGCGAAGCTTGCCTGAGTGCTACTTGATTGCTGTTGTCTTGCACAAAACGCGATGGAGCTTTGGGGGCTGCAGGCAAGTTTACTTTTGCCAATGGGATTGTCAGTACGTCCCCTGCCAATACGTCTTCCGCCAGTTCCAAATCGTTGACATCCAAAATATCGTCTTCGCTGACATTGTATTTTTTGGCCAAATCAGCAATGGTTTCGCCTTCTTTTAAAGCATGACTGATGCCTGTGGTTGGCAGGATAGTCAGCTTTTGCCCGGGCTTGATGACACTGTTTTCACTAAGCTTGTTTTCCAGCATGATTGTCTCGGGAGAAATGCCGAAGCTTGAGGCAATGCCGACGACCGTGTCGCCGCTGATTACCTCATAGGTAGTTTTGCCGGTGTGCAGGAAATTGTCGGTGTCTGCCGGATTGGTTTTGACAATCACGTTTTCCTGAATGGTGGTAGGGTCAGAAGCGTCGGCTTTCGGGCTGCTGTAAGAAACAAAATTCGCATTAGTGGAAACTGATGCGAATGCGGATGACACCCATTGATCGGTGCGGGCCAGGATAGTGGTAGTTTGACTTTGAGCCAGCAGAGGATTGTTTAGTCCCGGATTGTTTTTGAGGTAAGAAAAAACCGTGCTTTGGTCGGAGGATTCGAGCAAGTAAGCGCGGCTGTTTAAGGCGAAATTGGCAGTCAGTCCGATGATTGCAACCATAAGCACCACCAGTTCCAAACCGAATCGGCTAATGTAATCCTTAGGCGACAACGGCAGAAGAGCCTTGGCGTGCAAGGATCTGAAAGGATGGATTGTGAATTTGCTGTTTGTTTTCCAAAGTTGCTTGATTTGTTGAAATTTATGCCCCAGTTTTTGTTTTATTCCATGAGGAATGAGGAGGAGAAAAGGGGATTGAATAGAGGCTCCTTATAAGCTTCGATTCTAGCTCTCCTGGAACTATTTACGAAGGTTATTTGGTAGGCAAACCGTAACTGTAACGCACCCCAGATCTTACCAAAATTGCCATAATTGGTCAACACTTTATCGGCACCTTTTGGTTATTTTAATGTTAAATCGCGGTTTTGGAGGCTTATTTTTGTGTGTATTATCCACAAAAAGAGAATGCGGAATGTAGAATTTGGAATATGGACTTATTCCACATTCTATATTCTAAATTCCATATTCCGACTATAATGCATAAGCATGAAGCAAGAATTTACTCACGAACTTGGCTTGAATCCGGAGCAATTGAAAGCCGTTACCGCTCCCTTAGGTCCGGTGTTGATTTTAGCCGGAGCGGGCAGCGGCAAGACTCGAGCCCTGACTATGCGGATTGTTTATTTGATCAAAAAGCTCAAGATTGATCCCATGAATATTTTAGCCGTGACCTTTACCAACAAAGCCGCCGGAGAAATGAAAGGGCGGATTAGTAAGCTTTTGAGTAATCCGGGAAAAATATCAAATATCAAATATCAAATATCAAATCTTCCTGCTATGGGAACTTTTCATTCCATTGGTGCCAAAATTTTGCGGGCAGAAGCCAGATTGATTGGGCGGACTCCCAACTTTGTCATCTATGACGACGAAGATAGTGAGAATTTAATCAAGGAGATATTGCTCCGGGAGCGGATTGACCCGACCAAATTCAAGCCGTCTTTGTTTGGCTCACTCATAGATCGAGCGAAGAATAACTTGATTGAGCCGCGGGACTATAATGATAACAATAGCGATGACCGGTTCAACAGTATGGTTCGAACTGTTTATGCCGCCTATGAGCAAAGCCTGGTCCAAAACAATGCTGTCGATTTCGGCGATTTGATCATGCTGCCAGTCAAGCTATTTCGGGAAAAATCCCAGATCCTTTCCAAATACCAGAATCTTTGGAAGTACATTTTGGTTGACGAATATCAGGACACCAACCACGCGCAGTATATACTAACCAAGTTGTTGGCGAGCCGGTACAAAAATATTTTTGTGGTTGGCGACGACGCCCAGGCGATTTATGGTTTCCGGGGAGCTGACCTTCAGAATATTTTGGATTTCGAAGACGACTATCCGGAAGCCCAGGTCGTCAGATTGGAGCAAAATTATCGTTCCACTAAGCCGATTTTATCCGTAGCCGAGAAAGTAATAGAGCTTTCGGTGCATCAGCACAAAAAAAGGCTCTGGACCGAGGCCAAAGGTGGGGTAGCACCGGTAGTTTATACCGCTGAGGACGAAATGGCGGAAGCCTGGTTTGTGGGCCGCAAGATTATTGACCTGCAGGATACAGGAAGCCTAGAAGAGTTCTCTTATGAGCTGGAAGATCAAGACGAAAGCATCTTGTCCAGAATTATGCGACACTCGCAAGCCCGAGTCCTGCCCAAACTTAAAAACAAAAAGGGGCTGAATAATATCGCAGTGCTTTACCGCACTCATTTCCAGTCGAGAGCTTTGGAGGAAGTGCTGATCAGCGCAGCCATTCCTTATCAGATCGTGGGGGGTCTGAAGTTTTACGAAAGAAAAGAGATCAAAGATATCCTAAGTTACCTTAGGCTGATTATCAATCCTCGTGATTTGGTCAGCTTAAAACGAGTAATCAATGTGCCCCCGAGGGGAATCGGGCCAGCGACGTTTGGTCTTATTAAGGACGCAATGCTGAACTCGATTCAGCATCTCAACAATAAAGATCCTGAATTAAATTCAGGATTACGGAATCTTAAACCCCAGGTTGAAAACTTTTTTAAAATTCTACAAACGCTCTCTAACCTCCCGGAAGAGGCTAATATTCTGGATGTGCTGCGAAATCTTTTGAAGCTTACTGGCTATGAGAATTATTTGAAGGACGGTTCGGATGAAGGGGAGAGCAGATGGGAGAATGTCCAGGAATTGTTTAACGTGGCGGCTGTATTTCAGAATTTGACTTGGAAAGAGGGATTAAGCAGGTTTTTGGAAGAAATAGCGCTGATGACCGGCGTGGATGAGCTGGACTCCCAGGCCGAAAAAGTTACGCTTATGACCCTGCATCAGGCCAAAGGCTTGGAATTTGACACGGTTTTCCTAATCGGACTTGAGGAAGGGCTCCTGCCGCACGCCAGGTCTATCTTGGACCCCAGACAGATAGCGGAAGAAATCCGCCTGGCTTACGTCGGGATCACGCGCGCCAAAAAACATCTTTATTTGGTCCATGCCCAAAGCCGCCGGCAGTTCGGGTTAAGGAATCTAAGCGTTCCGAGCAGGATACTTAAGGCGATCCCGGAAGAGCTGTTAGAAAGATATGAACCAGAGTTTTAAGTTCTGAGTTCTAAGTTTGTAAAGTAACTTTAAGAACTTAGAACTTTATGAACTTTTTACTTTTTATGAATAGATTGACAGATCTCAACTATCTCAAAACGTTTCTCAAACAATCTGGTCTCAAACCCCGCCATTATCTTGGCCAGAATTTTTTGGTTGATGAGGAAGTGCTTGGTGAAATCCTGGATGCGGCTGAGCTTACGAAATCCGACACGGTGCTCGAGGTCGGACCGGGGATTGGGACTTTGACCGTAGAGCTGGTAAAGCGAGCCGGAAAAGTGATCGCGGTGGAAAAGGATGAGAGGATGATGGGGTTGCTTTCTCGCAATGCTGAACTCGTTTCAGCATCTCAAAAAAGAGATCCTGAATTTAATTTAGGATTGCGCATAGTAAATCAGGACATCTTAAAGTTCCATTTGGACAAATACGTTTCCGGCCCTTACAAAGTCGTGGCTAACATCCCTTACTATCTGACTTCGCATTTGATCCAGTATTTTTTGAATCAAAAAAATCAGCCTAAACTTTTGGTGCTCATGGTCCAGAAGGAAGTCGCGGAGAGAGTGGTGGCCAAGCCTGGCGAGCTCTCGATTTTGGGAATCTCAGTGCAATTTTTTGCCGACGCGGAAATTGCGGCCGTAGTCCCAAAGGAAAGTTTTTGGCCAGTCCCTAAGGTTGACTCAGCTATTTTGCGCATCGAGCCGAAGGACAAGTATCCAGAGATTACGGATTACAAATTATTTTTCAGCACTGTAAAAAAAGCCTTTGCCGGCAAAAGAAAACAGCTTAAGAATACTCTTGGGAATATCCAGGTCTTGAGGCAGGCGGGGATTGATCCTATGGCAAGACCGCAGGACTTGAGTATTGATGACTGGATTAGGCTTTATTTAGAAATTAGAAAT
>JACQJI010000009.1 GCA_016198045.1 Candidatus Doudnabacteria bacterium | reverse complement strand
GTTGACATGGATATTGCCGCCAGTAGTCGTCTCAGCGATACACGACTGCGAATACTCGTCTTGGAAAGACACCACTGCTCCGGAATTGGCGGCCGCGGAATAAAAATAATCAAGGCATAAATTGGAAGGCGGAACAATGTTGAAGTCAGCGCACGTCCCGGTATTGCTTTCTCCGGGACTGTGACATCTGGAAGCGCTAATCTGCTGAGTAACCTGGACAGTGGAACTAATTACTAACTGACACTGCCCTCCCACGTCGGCGTTGTAATTGTCAATCAAGGTCTTGGCCCGGAAAGCGGCAGAAGGAGATAAGAGACAAACCCCGGCATTAGACTCGCAACCGCGCGCAGACGTGTAGCTGGAAACATCCACGCAGCTACTAAGGTCCGGACAGCCGGTGGAAGCGGCAATCGGATAACTTTTTTTACAAATTCCGCTTCTGGGGTCAGGGGCGCCGGCGATGTTGGGGGTTTTGACTGTCAGAGAGCCGCAGATGTCCACTTGCCCAAAGGTGAATATCCTGGCTCCCAGATTCAGCAGCCAGCCAGAGGTGCTGTTGCAGCTGGCGGTAAGTATGATGATCAGAAACAGCGCGATGCCTAAAACCAGCAAAATCGTTCCCCAGGCTGGAGCAGAAATTGCGGCCAAAGTCGCGGTCAAGCCGTAGCGAGTTGCTGCTTTTTTGGCCGCGCTTTTGACGACTTTTTTCACAGCTTGTTTAGCAATCTGCTTTGCCATTTCTCCGGCTGCTGACTGCTTCTGGACTCTTTCTTGCTGGGCCAGTTGTTCCAACTCTTGTCTTCTTTGTTCCTCGGCTAACTGGGCCTCAATGTCGCTTGGGTCGGGCATTTTTTATAGTTAAACGTTAAGAGGTAACGATGCCGGTATCGATTGACGGTCTACGTTTAGGGTCTTTAAAGCTGGTCCATGCGACGCTTAGATTATAGATTTGTCGTCCTGATTTGTCGTAGAGATCTACAAGCTCATTTATCAATTTCGGGTCAACATTGTACAGATCTCGAGATTGATCGAGGCTAACAATAGTTTCATTGCATTCAGTCATGGCGTCATCGAGATATTTTTGAAAGCCAAATTTCTGATGTCTTTTGGCATATCCTTCGGCAATTAGTCTTGGAGCTGCTTTGCAAGAACGTCTTAACTGATCCACTAAATCAAATTTCTCCGATTGTGGCAGTAAGGGCAGAACTTCTTTGATAACTCTCAACATCGCTCCATACGTGTTCTGGAATACCTCAAGATCTCGGAAACTTTTGATCGGCTTTTTGTCTTTTTCTTCTGGCATTGGGACCGCTTAACTCTTCACGATACGGGCTTCGTTACCGTAAGACGCTAAACTATTAGCTCGTTTGCTGAGCTTGCAGCTCTTTCTTGGCTTCCTCGATTTCCAAAGCCCGCTTGGGATCAGTGGTGATGATCTGGTCTTCCATGTATGAGGCAATGACCTTGATGGCCACGTGCTTGAGGCCGGCAAAAAAGATGCCTTCGCCAATGTCAGACTCGAGCAGCAGGTATTTCTCGCCTTCGGTTAGGAAAAATGTTTCCGCCACCAAATCAATGGCCGCCGGACTCTGCTTAAGCAGCAGCTGAATGGAAGAATTGGTGACAATCGGCTTGCCGTAAGGGCTTTGCAAAAAATCCGAAACATCCTGGGTGATGGTGGTGACGCCCAAATAATACTTTCTGGCTCGTTTGGCTATGCTAAACAGGAATTTGGCCGAGTCATCATGCTGCATCATCCACCAGGCCTCGTCGATCACCAAAATTCTTCTTTTCAGGTGCGAGCGCACGATGTTCCAGAGGAAGTTCAGCACCACGTAAATGGCTATCGGCCGCAGGGCGTCTTCCAAATCGCGGACCGAAAACACCACCAGTTGGTTGTCGAGGTTGATATTGGTCGGCTGGTTGAAAATTCCGCTAAATGTCCCTTCCGTGTATTTGGTCAGCCGCTGGGCCAAACTCTCCCCGCCTACCATGCCGCCCAAAATTTCCACCAGATCCTGCATGATGGGAGGCTCGACGTTGATGAAAGAACTGGCCGGCGTGATGTCCTTTTTGGCGTAAGTTTCCCAAATCGCGCGGTCCATAATCGCCTCTTCAGTGGGATTAAGCTTGCCCAGCATCAGGTTCATCAGCCCCAGCAGGTTGACCACGGCGGAGCGCAGAATATCCTCATTGCTTTCATCCTCCACGCCGGGGGGCAGGTCAAATGGATTGACGCGCGATTCGGAGTTTAAGGAAATGGTCAGGTAACTGCCGCCCACTGCTTCTGACAAATGCTTATATTCATTCTCCGGATCAATGACTATGATCTCCGCCCCCAGCATCAGGGAACGAAGGATTTCCAGCTTGATGGCATAGCTTTTGCCAGCGCCGGATTTGGCAAAGCAGACTGAGTTGGCATTCTCCATTTGGAACCGGTCAAACAAAATCAAGCTGTTGTTGTGCCGGTTGATGCCATAGAGAATTCCGTCATTGCTCGTCAGTTCCGAGGACACGAATGGAAAGGTCGTGGACAGCGGCTCGGTATTCATATTGGTCCCCACTGCCAATTCGTCGTTGCCCAGCGGCAGGGTCGAGTTAAACCCTTGCTCCATCTGAAGCACTGACGGCTTAGTGATGATCAGCTTGGAACCCAGCAGCGACTCGAGAGTGCCGGAAATTTCATTAAGCTCCTTGGTTGTGTCTGCGTAGAGAGTGAAATACAGCGAATAGCGGAAGTAGCGCTCGGTCCCCTGCTGCAGCCGATCGCGCAACGCTTCCACATCCTGATACGCGGTCTCGAGCATCGGGTCGCGAACTTGGCCGCGCTCCTGGTTCATGGCCATGGTTGACTGCAGCTGCCCAACCTTGTTTCGCAGTTTCTTCATGATTTGCTCAGTGTCGATGGGATAAATGAACATGGCCATATCCATCTGGGTATCCAGGCTGATGACAGCAGACAGCCAATTGACGGAAATAAATCTAGGGTAAGATACGACAAAAAAGCTTCGGGCCAGTTTTCCGGAAACTTCGGCGTAATTGGAGCTGACTACGAACGCTGAGGGCGCGATCAAATCCCGCAGACTGGTCAGTCCCGCTTTGAATTCTTTTTCCGCCTCGAGAATCTTCTTTTCGAGCTCAACTTTCTCGGAAGGCTTAATTGAGAGCTTGGGGAGCTTCATTGGAAATTGGCTATTCGTTTACTAGTGACATATCCATCTCTTCTATATTCTTAATTTTGATCTGCTGGGTGCTGGATAAATTGTAGCTGTTATACAAAAGCTCGATCAGCTCTTCGGTGGACAGGATAATGCTGCGCAGCCCGATGCCGCCCAAGCCCCCGAGGATCTGATTGACCCGCTGGCTAAGCTGCTCCCGATTTTTTTCGAACTCGCGCTGTTGCGAGGAGATGCCACCGACTGGATTGAGGATTTTGCCAAACTTGGAAAAAAAACTTTGCTTGGTAACCACTCCGGCAAAATATGGAACCACTATGTAAAACGTCTTGTTCATAATGCTGGCTGACTCAATCAGCTTGGAAATGTATTCGATGTATTCCTGCGTCTGCATGCGCAGCAGCTCGTTGGTTTGCTCCTGCACTGTGGAGCGAAGCTTATCCAAATAAGAGTGCACGTCCAGCTTCCGGGACTGCATCAGGATTTGGATGGGAAAAGTCAGGCTGTTAAGGAAACTCTGGTACGAATTGATGATGGCTGACTGCTCTTCCCCGCTTTTAAGCGAAAAATTGGTCGAGGAAACGGCAATCACGGCCCGAAGCGAACCGTCCTTAAGCATAATCACACCCTCTTTGATCTCGGCAATATCAAGAATCGACTGCGTCGAAACGCTTGATTTTTTATTGGCAAGTTGGCTGGATTGCATTTCGTTCTTTGCCATATTCTTGGAAGTTGATAGTTTATAGTTAATAGTTGATAGGATCAAAATTCTCTACTTGCGATGCTTATCTCGTAAAGATTTATCCAGGCCATGGAGCATCCGCAGGCATTCGTCGTATCGCTTGATAAAATCGTCTAATACCACTGGATTAAAATAATTTTTCTTACAGGCCATTCTTAAATGATGCTTAGTTTCTTTAATTTCGCCTAAGGATTGGCTAATTTTCTCTGAGTAGATATTAGTGTGCTTATTGCCAAAGCCTTCTGCTAATAATGCCGGAGCTGCGTTTGAAGCCCTGCGAGATTGGGATCCTAACTCATAAAGCTCAAACTTTGGATAAGCCATTGTTAATTCATGAACGTCGAGTGCTAACTTGCATAGCTTTTGATATACTTCTAGGTCTTCGACGTTTTGCACTGAATTAGGCATACTATCATCTATCATCCATCAACTATCAACTCACTTTACCTGCTCAATCAGCTTCTCCTCCTCCACCGTCTTCTGGTCCAGCACGTAGGCTAATTTGCTCAACCGGCTTTCCGTGACAGCTTCCGGCTTCCGATTTCCGGCTTCTGACTTCTTTTCCTCGGTTTTCTTGGACAAGGACATTGGGACTCCTTCCCGCTTATAGATCATGACTTTGGGCGAGGTCGTGAAGTTGAAAAACGGGATGAGGTAGACAAAGAATGGCCGGCCGTTGAACTTGGCAAAAGTAACCACCACGCCCAGCAGGGCGATTGGGCCGCCAAAGAGAAAAAAAATGACACTAAGCTTAAACAGCGTCCAGAAAACCATGACCAATCCGCCGGTGGCAAGTAACGTCAAAAACTGCTTGAGGGTTAAGGGCCCGATCAGCTTATCCTCGACGTCGGTAAATTGGGGGATGGCGAATTGCATCGGGTAGTAGAAATTTGATAATTAATTACTATTAATTTAACACTGCGTGATCAAATTTCACTACCCGACGGTGCCTAAGGCTACCAGGTAGTAAAATTCGATTACCGGGTAGTATGCTTCGCTCCACTACCCGGTTTTTTGCTGAGTTCACGATGCTTTCTGAGCATAAACTTTAAGGCGCGTGAGCCTTGATTTGTCTTAAGATATCTTTCTCGCCGCAAGGCGTCATCTTGATTCAAATAAGCCTCATAGAAAATTAATTCCCAAGGCCGATAGGGTTTGGTTGAAAAAACCTCGCCTCGATTGTGCTTTTCCACCCGTTCATTGACGTTTTCGGGATAGTAACCAATATATATCTGATTTGTCTTGCTTTTGCTTTCTAAGACGTAAACAAAATGGAACATTTCGTCTTATCGAATTTTTACTACCTGGCTTTATTACCCTCAAATTATACCACAAATTACCAAAAATGGCCAAAATGGCCACTTTAAACAAACTGCTCGCTATCCCGCCACTACTATTAACAAACTAACGAAGGCGGGATCCCGCCAACGGCGGGACAATCTCACATCCTCTCGATTTCCTTGCGTAAATCCGCCACCGCTTCGAACTCCGCCAAAGTTAAGGTCTTTGAGCCTTCTTTCTTCAACTGACCAGTAACTTCCTCATAGGCTTTGCTGCGATCAGTCAGCGAATTGTGCATCAGCATGGTTCCGGTCTTAAGATACAGCCCAAACAGCGGGCTTTGCTGGAACATGGCAATGACCTCGTGCATAAACATATTGTTTGATTGAGCTAACTTTGATATTTGATGTTTGATATTTGATATTTGATTCTGGAGCTGTCCTGCGCGCAAGTAACTGACGTCGATTTTCTTGAGGTCATCGAGGTATTTAATTTGGTGGGAGGGTACGGGAGGCGGGATAGGTTTAATAGGTGCAATAGGTCTAATAGGGCTAATGGGTTTAGCGAGAGGCGGGCGAATTTCGGATTTCCCCAAATACGGCGGCAGCTCCGGCGTCGCCACTTCCCGCTTGATCTCGGAAACGATATCTTCAGCTTTCCCCTCTCCCCTTGCGGGAGAGGGTGGCCGGTAGGCCGGGTGAGGGGTACCCTGGCCCACGACTTCTTTCTTTAATTCTTCAATGGTCAAAGGTTTTTGGAAAACCGGCCTGGGTCCTGGTGGCTTCGGAGGCATTGGAGTTGAGGCAGGGGCTTTTTGGCCATGATACTCTTCCAGGCTCGTCCCAAACCTCAGCCAGTCATAGAGCTTAAGAATGCGTTCGAGTAATTCTCTCTCCTGACCAGACAACTTACGCGCATTTTCGTTCTGTTTCAGGTAACTAATCTGCTCAAACGCCCCACCTTTATCAGCTGCAATCATGCTTCGATAATCGATCAACCAGTTGCCTATAGTAGGCGAAGCCTGTCTCTTCGACTTCGTGAATAATAAAGGCTGTTGTCCAATCCGATTATTGCAGGTAAGCATAGCTTTTCCCAACTCATACGCGACTTCTCCTCCCATCAAAACATCATCATAAACGTCCAAAACCCAATCAAATTTCTCATGCACTTTAATTCCCGCTCTCAAGGCGTCCAATAAATAGTTGGAAATGAGCTCTTTAATCTCTGGTAATCCTCTGTTTGACGATAGATTTATGAACTTAAGTAGAGCAATCATTCTGACATAGCGTGAATAAACTTGCGGGTTATCGGATCTAAGCTGTGAGTATTGCTTCAGGAACTGTCCTATCACTTTGATTCCCAAAAGTGCTACCTCACCATCGTCACGGTCAATTATGTCTTTGACTAGACTTTCGAATTTCGAAAATATTTCTGGATCAGCAATTTGGCTTGGGGTCACGAAAACCGGTACCGAGCGCTCCAGATCAGCTTGGGTCTCCTCGCCCATTCGGAATAGTGTTTTTATTGAATTGAGATCAAGTTCTGGCATGATAGTAACTGTTAGATTTCTACTGACCCGAATTTATTCATTCCAGCAGCCCGAATAGACTCGCGGTGGCGCTCTTCAATTTCATTGTCATCAAGCAGCTGCTCCAGGGCCTCGCGGTGGCCTTTCAATTCCTCTTGCTTAAACTGCTCCAAACCAATTCTTTCCAATTGGGATAAAGTATAAAGGGCTTGATGTTTTCTAGTCCATTTCATCTCAGTGCCTCTATCGTCAGTAACTTTACCATCTCTGTCAACTGTCACTGCTCGCCTATTTCCACGCTCATCTTTAAATTCCACCTTGCCTGTCAACGGCTGGTTGCCAATACCCTGGGCTTTAACTACGTTTTTATCATCCAATTTCCCGGCCATGTTTCGCAGACGAACAATATTCGGATCGAACGCCAAAGCTCTGGCTTTGCTGAAGTTGAACGTACCACGGCCTAACCGCATATTGACGTCGTCAATCTGACTGATCGTTTCTTCAAGTTCATTCTTCTGCGTGATGGCGATCCGGTACTGGTTACCATCTTTGGCTGTGCCTGTGTATTCGTCATGGCCAAACAACCGGTTGGTGGTGGCAAAATCCCCGTGCATCTTGCCTTTCTCAATGCGCATTTCCGTGTCCCAATCGTCAAAAGAATTCATCTGCCAACGGCCGTTTTTGGTGTTGTACAACCGCCAAATACCCACGTGACCGCGCTTGGCCGCAATGTCGCCGATGTCAGCCAAATGCCGCATGGATGCTGCTTCACTCATGCCCATTTTTTCTTGCAAAACCAGCTTGCGGAAGTTTTCAATGCCATTCTTGTCCTCTTGGAAAAGATCGCCCTTCTTGTGCATCTTAAAGTTCCCTCTTTTAGCATCCGCTTCGCTAACCGTTCTTCCATCAGCGTCCTTGAAACCAGGTTTGAGAGCCCGCGCAATTAGCATCTCGCGACTTTTAACATCCTTCCAAGCCCCAGCTTCTTGGGCATTCATATCGCGGTTGTACTTCCAATGGGTAATCAATTCATTCTCATTATAAGTATCGGCCAATTTCTCAAAGACTGCCTTGAATCGGGCAATATGCTTTTCTTCTACCGCACCCTCGGCGATGTCAAACATTTCCTGCCAGGTCTCTCCCAAAACTTTGGCTCTCTCATGATTAGTGGCTTCGCGCAATTTGCGCTGGGTAAAGTAATCTGGATCATGGACTAACTGTTTAGCTTCTTCAGCTTTTTCATTAGCCAGTTTTCGAAGCTGTGTTGCTTCTGCGGCCAAAGGCGCGGCTGCTTCATCAGCCTGTGCATTAGCCCTCGCGACAAGACCTTCAAGCCGTTTTATATCACCTTCATCTCCACCAAAAGCTTTTTCGCGATCAAGCTCGGCCTGCCATCGCTCTGCCGCTTTTTCATAAGGTGCTCTCTTAAGACTTGCTTGCTGTTCAATTTCGTTTGCTTTTGCATCAAGGTCAGCGGCATCATTAAGCATTTTCTGTCCCCGCTTATTAGCACCAGTAACTGCTTTTCCTATTCCTTTCCAACTCCAATAGCGCTGGAAAAACGAAGTCGGATTTGCAAAGACACTCTTGCCCTCTGCTTTTGCCAAACCAGCTTCTTCTCGAGCTCGTCGGTTTTCTTCTCTTGATTCTTTCCACCCCTCTATCCACTTTCTCGGCCTGATTTCCCAATTCTTCCTCCTCAATAATTCTTCCGCTCCGTATCCAGCCAAAGCTTTGGTGCCAGCCCAAGCACCTTTTGCCCCCCACTTAAACGGCGCGGCGACCGTGCCCTTCATGGCTTTGTCCGCCAGGCTGATGATCGCTTCGGATCCAACCATGCCGGCCTGCTTGGCCACGTAAACCGCGGCAAACATGAAAGCGGTTAAGATCACGAACTTAAAGTACGAGTCGCCGCCGCCGGCCTTATCAATAATATCTTGTTGAACTCCCTGGGGTTTGGTTATAAAAATCACGAGCCAGACCATAAACATGGCCACCGGCGCCCAAATAAGATATTTAACAAACGTGGTCCACCACTGCTTGGCATACTGCGCTGTTTCAGGAATGATGTTTAGGGCATAAGCCACTGGAGAAAAGATGACCAGCACATATAAGCCTACCAGCCGGACCACAAACAAACCGGCTAAAGCCAAAAAAGAAATTAGCATGATTACGTTTAAAATCAGCGAAGTCAGTCCTTGGACAAAGTTTTGAGACCAACCTATGCCATAACTATCGCCAAGCCAACCCTCTGGCGTGGTAATGCCAATCATGGTTTTGTAAACATCTGCGTAATTTCCTTCTAATGCAAAGACTTTGACTACCATATTTGAAAGATCAATCAGGGTCACGGCAATAATTTGGCTAAAATTGATAAGTAGCGCCATCAATATCAGCTTGGTCAAAAGCTTTTTGTAATTGTAATTTTCCAAGCCCAAAATCGTGGCCAGGGAAATGACAATCATAATCAAAACAAAAAACATGTTCATGATATCGCGCACGATTTTCCAGCCAGCCGTGACGATTTGCGGCATTTCTGCTTTAACAATAATCAATTCGAGTACATAAGTCAGGATTCTGCCTGCTATGGCAGTCAGGCCGGCAATCATCCGGTTCAAAAGATCGACTATAAACCCAAGTACCAATCCGACGACTTTGCTAACACCACTCGCTTCTTTTTTATCAGCTTCATCAACTGCTTGCAGGCTCGTGAAAAAATTAGCAGGAACGCCATAAGAAGTATTTTTTATCAAGTTCTCCAATTCAATAGCTCCGGTGTATCTATTGTTCGGAGGAACCTCAGAGGTTCCATTGTTCAAAGGATCATCCCAATCCCTTGGCACTACATAGCAGCCTGGATCAATTCCGATACTGAGATCTCCCAAATACCAATAAGCTTTCCAAATCCCGTTTGATGCCTGCCAAAGCTCATCTTTGAATTTTTGGCATTCCGCAAGACTGGTCTGGGCCTTAGCCAGCATTGCATCATTGATTTTTGTGTATGAAGTCTTAATCTCTACAGGAGGACCAGAAGGCCGTGGAGGAGGATTTTCCAAGGCGGAAGAATTTTTGACAAAAGTAAAACTGCCTAGTATTACAGCAATTACTAGGGTTCCAAATAGGTATCTTTTCCTATATCGTGAGTTCATATACTCATTGCCATAACACCATGACTATGTTGCTTCGCTCTTCCACGTTGGAAAGATCGTTTCTGGCCAGGCCGGAAACCATAAACCCGTAAGTCTCGCCGGGCTGGGCGATGAAGTTGCTCAGCTCGCCCTTAAGCGCCCCAAGATTTTGCAAATTTTGGGTACTTTTGGTGTCCTGCCCGGGCCGCATATACTCCCAGGTGCCGGCATACCACTTGCCCTGGCGCCAAACCAAAATCCAGGCATTGGCATTGACTTCATCTTCATCAGGTCTGATAGCCGGCCATTCGTTCTTCTTGCTTGAATCCAGAGTGATCTGGCCGCCAGCCAGATTAAGGCTCACGCCAAGGTTGGCAGTCTGGGCCCAGCCGCCCACGTCGCGGTCGATCCAGATTATGTCTGATTCATTGATCGTGGTCGGGGCGCCGGGATCATTGCCGACCCCGTTCTCGCTTCCTCCAGTCGGCACCTCAATCCCCGGGTCTGGCACATTAGCAGCCGCCGGGTCGGGCTGCGCACATTTATTGATAGCTACTCGAAAGTCTTTGAGATAGTCCCTAATCTTGATTGTGTTGACCCGCAAGTTATACCAAGTGCCGCCGCCGTTGCTCCAGAACGTCATGCTCAGATCCACGTCCCCATCCGCGAATAGCGATTGAACAATCTTATCCAGGAAGTACCCATACTTATTGATAACAAACAAGTTACTTTCATAGACGTCGTTGTTTTCCGCGTTGAAATCTTTGATCACCTGAATAAGGTTATTGACTTTGCCCAAAGCCTGCGCCCCTTTCTCTCCCCAAATGTTGGCCGCTTCCCGGTACTGCGGCCAGAGATTTTCCGTGCCCTGGTTCTGATACTTGTTTCTTTCCTGGAATTCATTCCATTCAGTCAGCTCTTTGACCGCGTCATCCGCCGCTTTGCAAATCGGATAGAAATAGGATGAAGTAGTCACTTCGCTTGAGTTCTGGCAATTCGGCGGCAGGCCGCCATGGTAGCAGACGTCAACAATACTTATCAATTTTCCATCATCATCCTTGTCCTCGCCGTCAGAAATGCCGTCGGCATCCTGATCAACCACTCGGGCAGTCACTTCGGAATGCGGCGAATAAACACTGCCTTCTTCGTTAAACACGCCATTCTGATCCTTAAGCTCCAATTGGTTAAATATGAAGTCACCCAAAGCAGAGCCGATCGCAGTAAAAATATTGTTTGGATTATAGTTAATGCCAAAAATCTGGTTTAGGGCTCCGGCGACCATTTTTTCTGTAAACGCAGTGGGATTGGTGATGAACGACCGAGCCTGGTCAAGCGCGGATGCTTGCCATTGTCCGCCGGCGGCCACACAAGTCACTGGGTCCCAATTCTGAGTAGTGGGAGGGGCTGTAGGAGGCGGGGGTTCAGGTGGAAGAGGAGTACCGGGAACTTCGGGGAATGATCCAGGGGGAGCAGGCTCAGAAGGCAAAGAAGTACCAGGAATATACGGCAGTCCTTCAGTAATTGGTACGCCGGGTATATCTTCCGCAAGGTTACAGGTCCCGCCAATCACTCGGCCGGCTTTAAGACTGTTGCCGACCGTGATTTCCAGCTTGGCCGCGGTCGTAGCCGCAGATTCAAACGCCCCGAACTGTCCGGCAATTCGCTGTTCAGTATAACTTGGGGGATTATAGAAGTAAGATTGTGCTGCGGAAAAATAATCTCTGTTAGTCATGGTACGAGATGGCCGGTAAACATAGCCTGAGTCAGTTCCTCCTTGTTCTATATAGATCTTATTAATTTCCTTTTTGAGTTGCGGGATCAAAGCTTTGCGTGGATCTGTGCCTGTATAGCCTTGCGTCCGGCCGGTAATAGTAACTCCGGCAAACAACTCTAATGCTCGTTTCAGATCTGGGTCTTTGACGTTCCTACTAATCAGCTTGGTCACGTAATAGTCGGACAAGTACTGGTCGTAAAACAAGAAATCTTTGATCCGATACTTGTCCTGAAGTTTTTGGGTAAATTTAGTCAGATACTTGTTGGCGTAGTTTTGGGCAATTCTCACTATGATTCCTGTCACCACATTTTTGACAGCATCATAAACATCGACTAACTGGAAAGTGCAGTCAGGACCGGTACCCAGGAACTGGCAGGCATGCGCTGGTTTAGGAAGCAGCAAAACAGATCCCAGTACCCCAATCTGGCTGACCGTAAAGACAATCAGTAAAAATGAAGAGATGGATTTTCTGACGTTTATGGGCATCATTGCAGAGTCTTTAGGCTTAATTCCAAACGCTGCTGTTCAAAGTTCAGTTTCTGGGTAACCGCAAACAAAGCCTGGGCATTGGCAAACCACCGGTCACTGGCAGGATTGCTGATGTCTGTGGCTTCCGGGCTGTTGTCTAACACTTCCGGCATCAATTGATAAACAGCCATAACATACTGATGATAGGTCAGCATCCGGTAAGGCACGGTCATTTTTTTCAGCTGGCCGAGCAAAGCATAAGATCGGAACTTGATGTCGCTGATTTCAGAATCTCCTCCAGATTCAAGGGTCACTCTGATCGCTTGCTGTTGATCTTTATCAAAATACTTATCTACCGCATTGTTTAATTCTCTGGAATAAGTCACATAGGCATCGGCAGACTGATTATAGACGATATTTAGCTGCGACTGTGGGATCAGAGGTATAGAGACTCGAGAAATATCTTTGCCTTCATTGGCCAGATCCCGGATGTCCTTTTCCAAAAGCAGGCTCTCGGCCATGATGTTGTCCTCGCTCATGACTTCCTCGAACGTCACTTGGCCGGGGCGCGACGGATCAAACCCGCGGGCCACCAGCTCTCCGTCGGTCATGGAGTCATCCACGGTTCTAGCATCCAGCGGATCAGTGTGATAGTAAAACTCCTGTTTATTGGTCAGCTTGTCAGCGTCGGGATCGGCATCCGGCGCACAGTCCGGCCGCTCACAGAAAGCATCACCAAAGTAATCCTGGTACCACCAGCCCGGCATTTCCGAAGCTTGAGCTGCGGGAATTTCCGCGACCTGCGATAATTTTTTGTTGCGTTTTGCGAGCAACGCGCCGCCCACGATCAAAACCGGCAATAAGCTTATGCCGACAAGCTTGATCAGTTTAATGTTCCGGGTCCAAAAGCCCTCTTTGGTCCGAAACGAGCCGTATTTGTCTTTGTTTTTCATTTTTGGTTCAAAATGTTTTGAATGGTTTGTTTTTTGTAGCGACGGTCCCCTCTGCGACCGATGCGGACAGCTTCAATCAGCCCTTCTTTCTCCCAGTTCCGAAGGGTGTTTGGATGGATGCTCAATAAATGAGTTACTTCTTTGAGTGTCAGCAACTCCTCAAGTTTCCCGGTCATATTGTATTTTTATTTTCCAGGTACTAGAAATTTGACTGAATCTTGCGGTTATCAATACTTTCTCTTAAAACTAATCGCAAGATTATAGCGCGATATGTTTTTGAGCAGGAATACCGTTCATGAAAAACATAATCGCGGTCAAATTTTCAGTACCTGGTTTTGTTTTGGTTTCAAAAAAGCCCAATACCTACCAATACTCCCTATTGCTTTATTATATTATAGCACAAAAGCCGGAACTTTGCAATAGCAGTATACCCAGTATACCCTGTATTTATTCCGGCTAAATTTCTAATTACTAATT
>JACQJI010000013.1 GCA_016198045.1 Candidatus Doudnabacteria bacterium | reverse complement strand
TATCTCCAATTTTTAATTTATTTAGAGCCTTTTTAAATTTAGATGGCCTCATCCGGGTTGTTATCACTAATTCTTTTTCTTTTGGCGAAGAAGCAAGCGAGAAAGAGTAAATTTGATTTTTCCCTAGATGTATTTCAATGAATTGGCCTGGAATAAATTTAAAACCTTTGCTCGTCGAAGGTTCCCGTGCGGAGCCGGGAATCGCTGTTGGTTTTTCAAAAAAGAAGGCCATAGTCTTTTCGGCCACTTCTTTTTTATATTTTAGTCTAACAAGATGCATTAATGGGCGCTGGAGGATTCGAACCTCCGACCTACTCGGTGTAAACGAGTCGCGCTAGCCACTGCGCCAAGCGCCCAGTTTATAAATGCGGACGGAGGGATTCGAACCCTCAAGCCATAAAGGCGTACGCACCTCAAGCGTAAGCGTATACCAATTCCGCCACGTCCCCAAAAAATCTATAAGCTAGAAAATTTTAACACGCCAGACAAGCCTTGACAAGAGGCCTATTTTATGCTAACCTATACAGTTGCGTACCCCGTCCTACCCTCGTGGTAGGCGGGGGCAGGCAACATCCGCCTACGCAACATTGTTCTTTATATAAAGGTCAAAACTAACCTTGTTGTGCTGACCACAGGAGTAAGTGCAATCAAGGCTTAGGAGTTTCAATGAGAGCACGTTTTGCTCACCGCCTAAGCGTGGCTGAACAGAGCATTCTGATCAGCATCCTTACTGGGTTAACTCTCTTTTCTTTCCCAGCAGGAGCATACGCTTATGAAGGACTGTCTGGCTTAATTGCGCAGATGGAAAACAAAACTCCGCTCATATTTGAAATCAAAAATTTTCCGAAGATTCCTATTCTCACCCAAAAACCAGAAGTGGAAGCCGTACCAATAGTCATCGAAGAAGATCCAATTAAAATTGAAACTAATCCCGAGACTGGTAAAGTTTACATGCAAGAGCCTTCGATTAAGGCTTATGTCTGTCCCAAACTTGGAGATAAATGCAAAACCTTTATCGCCATCCTGAAAGCCGAAAACGGCACGCACGAATGTACTCGTGACAACCGGGGTCTCAACCGAAACGGCTCAATCGACGTGGGACTGGCCCAAATCAACTGGTCCAAAAGTTCTCCGTATACGCTCGACCAGTTGCGGGACTGTAAATTTAACCTCGACATCGCATTGCGGAAATACGAAGCTCGGGGATTCAGCCCTTGGGTAGCTTATACCACCGGTCGCTACAAAAAACATCTCAAGTACATCAACTAACCCCGACTCATAGTCGGGGTTTTAAAATGGTTTGCCAACCGCCTGGCTAACATTTGCAAAACCGTCGCGCTTGAGGAGGTTGACCAATCCCTGATTTATCTTTTTTACCAGCAGTGGACCCTCATAAACCATGCCGGTGTAGATTTCTATGAGATTAGCGCCAGCCCTGATCTTCTCGTAGGCATCAGAGGCAGAAAAAATCCCGCCTACGCCAATTATGGGGATCTGGCCGCGGAGTTGTCGATAGAGGTGGCTAATCAGTTGTGTAGCCCTCTTTCTAAGAGGTCGGCCGCTTAATCCTCCCTCACCAATTTGCGCGATTTTGGCCTGTGCGCTAACCAAACCCTCACGAGCAATTGTGGTATTGGCCATGATGAGACCGGCAATTTTGGTCTGTAGAGCAATCGCGACTATATCATCAAGCTGTTTGTCTGTTAAATCAGGCGCAATTTTCAAAAGCAAGGGTTTGGGATTTACCAATCTTTGGTTTGCCGCCTGCAGGGCTTGGAACATTTCCAAAAGCGGGCCCTTGTCCTGCAGCTGCCGCAGGCCTGGGGTATTGGGCGAGCTGACATTGACGACTACAAAATCGGCCAGCGGCGCTAATCTTTCAAAACCGGCAAGATAGTCCTTGTAAGCTTCTTCATTAGGAGTATTTTTGTTTTTCCCTAAATTAACACCGAGGATAAAATTGCGCTTCTGAAGTTTTTTTAAATTTTCCGCAACCGCGGCCATTCCGCTGCTGTTGAATCCCATGCGATTGATAATTGCCTCATCTTCAATCAGACGAAACATTCGCGGCTTAGGATTCCCGGGCTGTGGGAGCGGTGTGACTGATCCCACTTCTATAAACCCAAAACCCAAACCGCTTAAGAATCTGCTGAAAGATCCGGATTTGTCATAACCGGGAGCCAGTCCCACCGGATTTTTGAATTTCAGCCCAAAGACTTCAGTTTCCAGCATGGGGTGCTCATAGCCAAACACTTGATTGACCAAGCCGGTAAATGGGGTCAAAGTTTTACAAATGGCGGCAACTGCATCGTAAATGTTCTCGGGCTCGATCTGAAACAAAATTGGCCGGATTAATCTTTTATACATTCCGATATTTATTAATTTCGTCCCGCAACTTTTTCGCTTCTGTTTTAGGATCTTCTGAGAAAATAATCCCGCGGGAAGAGTTAATGATCAAACCCTTGTTTTGGGAATTAAGACCGGCTTTAACTGTGGCTTCCACCTCGCCGCCTTGGGAGCCGATGCCGGGCACAAGAAAAGTCATATCGCCTGCAATGTTTCTCACAATTTTCATATCATCAGGATAAGTCGCGCCGACCATCAACATACAATTCTTTTTTTCATTCCAGTCCCGGGAAACTTTTTCCGCAATGACTTGCCAAAATTTTCTGCCTCCAATTTCAAGATCTTGAAATTCGATCGCTCCTGGATTAGAAGTCCGGCAAAGGACAATAGAGACCTTATCAGAACGGTCCAAAAAGGGTTGCAACGCTTCTTTGCCAAGATACGGATGCAGTGTTACCGCATCAAATCCCAACCAATCAAAAATAGCTCTGACATAACCACTGTTGGTGTTACCGATGTCAGCGCGCTTGGCGTCGAGAATGGTAAAAATATCGCTATGGTTAGCGCGCAAATAGTCGATTGTCATTTTCAATTCCCGCAAACCTTGATCTCCCCGCGCTTCATAAAAAGCCGAGTTTGCCTTAAATGCGGCAGAAAATTCGGCAGTCTCATCAATAATCCATTTGTTAAATTCAAATTGCGGGTTTTTTAACTTTTTAAATTTCGACGGCAGTTTTTCAAAATCCGAATCTAAACCGACACAAAGGAGGGATTGAGACTTATCTGCCCTGGAATTGTATTTATTGACCCCTTGCATTCTTCATCTCCAGATATTTTTTACCATGTCCCACTGTGGTATTTATCGGTATATTTTTTTTACACAGCAAGCAATCCGCGTCTTCATAAGATTGAATTTCGAACTCTATGAGCGGCAGGAAAGGAGCACCAAAAAATTCCGAATTGACATTTTTGGGATCCTTATTAACCATCACACTTACCGCCACTACCTTACCACCGGCAGCGATGACCGCATCAACGACTTTCTTAGCCGAAATCCCGGTAGTCGGAGCGTCTTCGACAATCAGAACATTTTGCAACTTCACGACTTTGTCGTAACCGCGCATAAATTTCTGTCCACCTTCAGGAGTCTTCTCCGTGTAAATAGCCAAAATATCTTTGTTTTTTATTTCCGACAAATGATACGCGGTCCATTGAGACAAAACTATTCCACCAAGAGCTGGACCAACCACAACATCGACATCAAAACTTTTAGCTTCCTCTGCCATTAGTCTGCAAATCCTGGAGGCTTGTTTGGGGTGCATATATAAAGCGTCTTTGTTGACATAGGTATCAATGTGTCTGCCAGAGGTGCCGACAAAGTGTCCAGTCAAAAGCGCCCCGGTTTGTTTTAGAATTTCAATAACTTCGTTGTTCATGCCAACTGATTCAATTTATTGTTAATTGAAACGCTAGCTAGAGAAGAAAGCACCGTGTCGGTTGAAAACACAGCTTCAACCAAATTAGAAATTTGCTCTTTGGAATCAGCTAAAAATAATCCATGGACGGCGGCAACTACTATCTGACTAGCGCTCGCCTCTTTGATCTTCTCAATCCCTTTAATCATGGTCGAGCCTGTGCTTATCATATCATCAATCAGCAAAACATTCCGGCCAGCAACGTCAAAATCAACAGTCATTTCTTCGATGTGGCGGTAACCGACTTTGTCTCCTTCATAAGCTTTGCGGCTCTTTTTGAGATATTGATTGCCATGATCCTTGACCAGATAGGCCGCACCTTTGTCCAGACCGACGATCTCGAATTTCTCACTGCCAAAAATCTGCCTAGCGTAAGCAATCAGCTCATTGCCCATGGAGAGGTTTTGGATCAAAAGGTCTCCGAATTGCATTTCTCTCTCTTCATCGAAGAAATGACAATCAAAAGTTATCAGTTTATCGCATCCCGCCCGAGCGATAAGATTGCACGTAACTTGAGCGCTGGTAATTTCGCCTTCCAGAAGAGCTTTGTCATGTCGGGCGTAGGGAAGATAAGGGGCTACCAAAGTAACTTGGGCTTTGATTTCTTTGAGGGCTTCCAAAATTAACAGTAGTTCAAAAAAAGCTGTATTCTGGTCAGGATACAGCCTGTGAAAAAGTAATACTTCTTTGCCCGCGCATGCCTTGATATCTGGAATTCGGATGTGGGTGTTGCCATCTGGAAACTTCCCGATTTCTATATTCGGTTCAAACAAGTCAGAAAAATTTGGGGAGACAAGTTTAATCATTTTGGTGCCCAGGGAGGGATTCCAACCCTCAATCCCTTTCGGGCCTGAGATTTTAAGTCTCATGCGTATTGCAGTTCCGCCACCTGGGCATGTGATTTGGAGAACGTCTGACGTTCTGGAGGCCTGGGCGGGACTCGAACCCGCGTATAAGAGTTTTGCAGACTCCTGCCTTACCCCTTGGCTACCAGGCCATAGAAACTAAGTTAGTATACTTCAATTATAACAGATTTTCCACACCCTAAGAATTGACCTGGCTAAATTTTTTTGGTAAGCTTGGGTCTGAATTTATGGATGTCCTGCAAGTTATCAGACCAAAAATCAAACCGCTAAAAGCTTCTTACGATAAGCTGTCGCAATGGCACAAACTGATTATCTTGTTGCTAATCACGAGCTTTATCAGCTTAGCTGTCCCTCACCAAACTTTAGCCGAAGAAAAGACCGACTCTGCCAGCGGTCTTGTTTTTATGATTGGGGACCACGAAACTTTCATCTCAGAGCTTTCGGTCGAAGTAAAGCAGAAATTTGCCGAAGCTCAACTCCAAAAAGAATTGGATCAAAAACGGCAACTCACTCTCAAATTGGAGAAATACTTAAATGCTTATAATTCTCCTCTGGCCGATGTTGCCTCGACCCTGGTCAATCTCAAAAATTGGAAGAAAGTGGTCGCGCTGGCCGCAGCAGAAAGTTCGTTTTGCCGCAAATACCCAGTTGGAACTGCCAACTGTTGGGGGGTGGGCGGATCCGAACTTTGGAACTTCGGGACCAATTTGCACGAAGGGGTGATTGCCATGGACAAATTTTTGGAAACCCACCCTAAACGCTCGAACGTCAAATATTCGAAGATGAGCTTTGAGAATATGAATGGGCTTTACAAACAGCCCGCAGCCGAGCATTGGCTGGCCAATAACGAAGCTGTGTACAAAGACCTGGTAGCCATAGAAAACAATATAGAATAACAAAACCCCCGAGAATTTTCGGGGGTTTTGATTACTGTTTACTCTTTAGTCACTGTCCGCAGTGAAAGCCCGAGCCTGTGTTCCGCAGGCTCAATTGATATAATTTTGAATTCTCTGACCTCGTCGATTTTGACTACTTCTGAAGGATCTTTGACTTCTTCGTTTGATAGCTCTACTGAATGGACCAGCCCAAAAATATTAGGTTCGACTTCCACGAAAGCTCCAAACGGCATGAGCCGCACTATTTTGCCTTGGACCATCTGGCCCACTTGGTACTTTTTGATCAGATCAAGCCAAGGGTCTGGTTCCAAACGCTTGATCGACAAAGAAACCCGATCTTTTTCGATGGAAATGATTTGCGCTTTGACTTTTTGGCCGACTTTATAATAATCCTTTGGGTGGTCAATTCGGTTCCAAGACAATTCTGAGATGTGGACCAGTCCTTCCAGTCCGTCGCCGAACTTCATGAAGATTCCGAAGTCGACAATCCCGGTAACCTCGCCTTCCACTAGGTCTCCGATTTTCAGCTTCCCAATTTTTTCTTTCAGGGCGTCTTCATGCACGGCTTTCTCCGAGACAATCAGTTTCTCGTCCTCGGCTGACGCGGTGATAATTTGGACATCAAATATCTGTCCGACATAGCTTTTAAGCACCTCCAAAATTTTATTCTTATCTCCTTCTTCCACTCGAGGATAATGCTCAGTAGCCAGTTGCGAAACCGGCAAAAATCCGACCGCGCCGTTGATCTCAACCATCAAGCCGCCTTTGTTGGCATCCAAAATTTTGGTTTTGATGATTTCTTTATTTTTCATGCGCTCCGTCAGCGTCTGCCAGACGCGCTCCTGTCCGGCCTGCCGAAAAGACAGTTCGATATTCCCATCTTTGTTCTCGGCATCTATCACTGAAGCAAAAACCTTATCGCCAACTTTTAAGCTGGAAAGGTGAACCGACTCATCATAGAGCTCCCGGCCCCGGACCACACCCAAACCGATGCCCTCAATATCGAGATAAACTTCGTTTTTGCCCACTGACAAAATCGATCCTTCCAGGACGTCGCCGACTTTCGGCATTTTGATTTCAGCGTCGGCAGCCGCCAGCAACTCCTGCATCGTTTGGTAATCAGTTGTCTGCGTTTGATTCATAAGCCTTAGGATTATACGCTGAGTCAGACAAAAAATCAAGCCCTAAATCGCTTCCATAAATCGCGATTTTTTGGTAAAATAGGAAGGCAGTATGTGTATTAAAAACTCGCAAAAACGAGGTGCGTAGTCCCGAAGGGACGAGCACGCGTTTTTGCGAAAAGGAGCAACAGGTAGACCGTAGCGCATTTTGCGCAGCAAAATCGTGAAGTGTCTACTAGATGCGACGCATGACTATTTCCTGGTTCGGCTTGTCCAGCTTCAAAATCACCAGCAAGGACACCACAATCATTACCGATCCATTTGGCGCAGCAAGCGGACTCTCGCCTGTTCGAGGTGGCGCGGATATTGTCGTTTGCAGTAACAAACAAAACAACCTTAGCAATAACTTCTCTTCCATCTCGGGCAGTCCTTTCGTCATCGCCGGAAATGGTGAATACGAGTTAAAAGGGATTTTCATTATGGGCTGTCCAGCCGGCGACGGCTCGACAATTTACAGCCTAGAGGTGGACGACGTCAGAATCGCCTTCTTTGGTCAGGTCAAGCAGTCATCGCTCAGCGATAACCAGAAAGAAATATTGGAAGGCGCTGATATTGTCTTGATCGGGGTCGGCAACGACACAGTCTTCAGTTTCGAACAAGCGGCCAAAATTGCCACCCAGCTTGAGCCGTTTTTTGTCATTCCCCACAGCTTCAGCATTCCAGGACTTAAGGTCAACTTGGACAAAATAGAAAAATTCATCAAAGAAATGGGGGGTGAAACCCTGAAAGACGAAAAACTAACCATAAAGAAAAAAGACCTTACGGGCGATACGACCCGCTTGCTTATCTTGGAACCGCAAAGATGAATATCAACTCATTCCTAAAACACCTCCGGCAAAAGCCTTATCAAACAAGGGTCCGGTTATTATGGGGAGTCACCGCAGTCGCCGCTATCCTCCTGCTGACTGGGTGGTTTTTTTCAGTCAAGAAAGAGGTCGCGGAAGTGGACAGCAAAAATCTGCTCCCCATAGAAAATGAGACTCCCACTCAAGAAGCAAAATATGTAAAGGTTGAAAGAGTGGAATCAAGCAACAACAACTTCAAGATTTATTTCAGCGTGCATAATACGCAAACAGACATTCTTAATTTCTCATCAAGCAACGAAGTCAAGCTGACAGCGAGCGGCAAGACTATTGGTCCCGAGCGCATAGTCGACCGGCAAAACAAACCGTTTGTCCAAAAAATCCTTTCCAAAACAGAAAATTTCGGGATCTTAATTTTCCCCCAAATTAACTCCCAAACCGCCGAACTCTTGTTTGAAGACCTCTACTTTGAAAACCAACCTGATAAAATTTTCAAAGAATTGTTGTCATTAGACATTGACGAGCTAACAAAAAACCAAGAAGTCAGAAAATAGCATGGCTACTGATCCAAAACTTAACGTTGGCCAAATTAACCCCCGGCCAATTGAACGGGAGATGGAGGAGTCGTATTTGGATTACGCCATGAGCGTAATCGTCATGCGAGCTTTGCCGGATGTCAGAGACGGACTGAAACCGGTGCACCGAAGAATCCTGTACGCCATGTCAGAATTGGGGCTCCGCGCAAACGCCAAATTCAGAAAATCGGCGGCAGTAGTCGGGGAAGTTTTGGCCAAATACCACCCGCACGGCGACGTGGCGGTTTACGATTCCCAGGTCAGGTTGGCCCAAGACTTCGCCATGCGCTACCCATTAGTGGACGGGCAGGGCAACTTCGGTTCCATGGATGGCGACGCGCCAGCGGCTATGCGCTATACCGAAGCGCGCATGACCAGCTTGGCCGAAGAAATGCTGGCTGATTTGGAAAAAGAAACAGTGGACTGGATGGACAATTACGACGCCACCCGCAAAGAACCCAAGGTCCTGCCAGCCAAAGCCCCGCAGCTGCTGTTAAATGGCACTTTGGGGATTGCGGTGGGCATGGCTACCGACATCCCTCCGCACAACCTGGGCGAAATCGTGGATGCTACGATCAAGCTCATCGACGAACCGAAAGCCACTACCGAGGACTTGCTTACGCACATTCAAGGCCCTGACTTTCCCACGGGCGGCTTTATCTACGACTGGAATGCCATCAAACAAACTTACGCCACCGGCAAGGGCCCGATCGTCATGCGCGGCCGGACCGAAATCGTGGAAGAAAAGGGCTTGCATAAAATCATCATCAATGAAATTCCTTATCGGGTAAATAAAGCCACTCTCCTGGAGCAATTTGCCGAATTGGTCAAGGATAAACGCATCGAGGGAATTAAAGATATTCGCGATGAGTCAGATAAAGACGGGGTCAGGATCGTGATTGAACTGAAAAAAGAGGCCTTACCCAATAAAATTTTAAACCAGCTGTTCAAATACTCCTCGCTGCAAGAAACTTTCCACGTCAATATGCTGGCGCTGGTTGACGGCATTGAGCCAAGAGTGCTTAATCTAAAAAACATCCTGGAGTATTATATCCAGCACCGGCTGGAAGTGGTGCGCAGGCGCTCCGAATTCGATCTGGCCCGGGCCCGGGAACGCGCCCACATTCTGGAAGGGCTGAAAAAAGCCCTAGACCATATCGACGCGGTAATCACCACGATCAAAAAATCCGAGACGACCGAAGAGGCGCACGCCGCCCTCATGAGTAAATTCAAATTGAGCGACAAACAAGCCACTGCCATCCTACAAATGCAGCTGCGCACCTTAGCCGGCCTGGAGCGCAAAAAAATCGACGACGAGTTAAAGGAAAAGAAGCGGCAAATCGAAGAGCTGCTGGCCTTGCTTGGATCAGATAAAAAAATGCGTGCCGTGATCAAAACCGAGCTACTGGGACTGAAACAACAATACGGCGACAAACGGCGAACCACCCTGGTCAAAACTCCGATCGGTGAATTTAAGGTAGAGGACCTGATTCCGGAAGAACAAGCGATAGTCATCATCACCAAATCAGGCTACGTCAAGCGCGTGCCGCCCCAAACTTACAAAACTCAAGGCCGCGGCGGCAAAGGCGTCATCGGCATGACGACCAAAGAGGAGGACGTGGTCGAATGGCTGATCACCACCAATACGCATGATGACATTTTGTTTTTCACCAACAAGGGGCGGGTATTCCAAACCAAAGTCTATGAACTGCCCGAAGCTTCCCGAGTCGCTCGCGGCCAGGCCCTGGTTAATTTTTTGGATCTGCCTTCGGATGAAACCGTCCGCAGCGTGTTGACTATCTCCAAAAAAACTCCGGTGAAGTTCCTGGTGCTGGCGACCAAGCACGGCTTGATCAAAAAAACGGTAATCGAAGAGTTTGCCAAAGTCAGAAAATCGGGACTGATCGCCATCAAGCTGAAAACCGGAGATGAGCTGAGATTCGTCAAATACTCCACGGGCAATGACGAAATTATCCTTTCCACAGTCAACGGGCAAGCCATCCGCTTTGACGAAAAAGATGTACGGTCTATGGGACGCACGGCCTCCGGGGTTCGAGGAATCAGAGTCAAAAAAGGCGATGAGATGATCAACCTGGACCTCATCTCAAAAAAAGACGACTTAAAAAACCTCCAGCTTTTGATCGTGACCGAAAACGGACTGGGTAAAAAAACCGACCTTTCGCTTTACAAAAAACAGCGCCGTGGCGGCTCGGGAATTAAAACCTTGAAAGTTACCCCGAAAACCGGCAAAATCGAATCCATGCACGTGGTCAACAAAACGGAAGAGCACGACCTGGTCGTCGTCTCCAAAAATGGCCAAACGCTACGCACGCCCGTGGGGAAAATCTCGACGTTAGGCCGAGCCACCCAAGGGGTTCGGATCATGACTTTGGACAACAAAGACAAGGTCGCATCGACCACTATTCTTTAAGCTGATAAATCAGCTAGCTATATGCTTTATATCGTCGCCACCCCAATTGGCAATCTTAAAGATATTACTTTTCGCGCTCTTGCTGCTCTTAAAGAGTGCGATTTTATCATTGCCGAAAATCCGGCCCATAGCTCCAAGCTTTTGCAGCACTATCAAATCCCCAAGAAAAAAATCATCCAGTTCGCCGAGCACAATGAACAAAAGGTCCTATCATCTATCATCTCTCAACTATCAACTTCTGATGGGGCCCTGATCACTGATGCTGGCACCCCTGGTATTTCTGACCCCGGGTTTCGCTTGGTCAGAGCTTGTGTAGAGACAGGAATCAAAGTTATACCTATTCCGGGTCCTTCGGCTGCAATCGCAGCACTAAGTGCTTCTGGCTTGCCTACGGACCGCTTTCTCTTTGTCGGCTTTTTGCCGCGCAAAGAAGGACAGCTGATGAAAGTTGTAAATCTGGCAAAAATAACTGAAAGCACTCTGATCGGGTATGATTCGCCGTTCCGAATCAAAAAAACCGTCGAACTAATTGCCAAAAATTTTCCAGAAAGTAAAATAGTGATTGCTAGGGAGTTAACAAAGCTGCATGAAGAATTCATCCGAGGAAGCGCAGATGAAGTTGCTGCAGAATTGACAAAGCGTGACAGTGTTAAAGGTGAGATTACGGTTTTAGTTTCGTTTAAATAATATGTCTGGACACAGCAAGTGGGCGACAATCAAACGGCAAAAAGCGGTCACTGACCAAAAACGCGGGCAGTTGTTTGCTAAATTGGCCAAGAATATTACGGTCGCTGTACGTGAAGGAGGTGGAGTGGATCCATCTTTCAATTTCAAATTGCGCATGGTAATTGAAAAGGCCAAAGCAGCCAGCATGCCGACCGACAACATTGAGCGCGCCATCAAAAGAGGGTCAGGAGAAGGCAAGGAAGCGATTGAACAAGTGATGTATGAAGGCTATGGTCCAGCAGGTTCGGCCTTTATGGTTGAAGTTATTACCGACAACAAGAACCGAACCATTTCGAACATCCGTTCAATCTTTGACAAACACGAAGGGCGGCTGGGAGAGCAGGGCTCAGTGGCTTGGATGTTTGAATCAAAGGGACAAATTTTGGTGGAAAAACAACCAGGGATTGACGATCTGGCCTTAGAGCTGATTGATCAGGGAGTGGAAGATGTCAAAGAAATGGAAAACGGCTTGGAAGTTTACACGCTTCCGGTTGATCTGGAAAAGACAAGAAAATTTGTTGAAAACAAGGGAATTAAAATTCTTTCGGCCGAGCTGATCATGCGGCCAGCCCAGAATTTGGAGGTTGGCCAGACAGATAAAGGCAAGATTCAGAACCTGATTGACGCGCTGGAAGATGAAGACGACGTGGTCAGTGTACACTCGAATATAAATCTTTAAACTTAATTGTTATTAGTTTTTGGGCATGGCAGCGAGTATGGTTTTTGGTCTTTGGGTTTAGGTACTTACAACCATAAACCTATGACTTAACCCGCTGCCACATCTTATAACCTACAACCATGACCATTCTAGGAATCGACCCCGGCATTGGTCGCACAGGCTACGCTTTTTTGAAAAAAACAGGATCAAAAATTGTCCTGCTAGAAAGTGGCTGCATTAGTACCAAACCTGGTAATGAAGCATCTAGACTTTTGGAGATAAAAAAAGACCTCGGGCTCCTGATCCAAAAGCGAAAACCGGATGCTCTGGCGATTGAGTCGCTGTTTTTTGCCAGCAACGCCAAGACCGCGATGAGTGTTGGACAAGCCAGAGGAGTGATTATGCTGACTGCGGCTGAGTACAGATTGAAAATCATTGAACTGACTCCGCTGCAGGTCAAAATGTCCGCCACCGGTTATGGTAAAGCGGACAAAGCCCAGGTCCAGCGGATGATTGCCAAACTTTTGAACCTAAAAAAAATCCCCAAGCCGGATGACGCAGCTGACGCTGCGGCCATCGCTTGGGCCGGGATAGGTCACTCGTTCAGTGATCTGCAATAGGTGACAAGGGCTATTTATATATTTTGTCCGATCGGACATTTTGTGGTACTTAGGATAATCGCAAATCCTGATTCTAGATAATGGTGTAATTACACCCTTTATTAGACTCAAACTATCTTCACGAACTTTCTTTTTCCAACCTGTAGCAGGAGATTGTCATTACCTTTTATTTCCCAAAGGCGCTTGTCGTGTTTTATTATACCGTCAGCAATCTTAACACCGCCTTGATCTATAAGCCTTCGGGCTTCTGATTTACTGCCAGCCAAACCCGCGGCAACAAGCAGGCTCGATACAGTATAAGAACCGGGCTGAATTTTTTTCTTGGGAATTTCGGACGGTTTTTCTTTCTGGGAAAAAACTTTGGCCCATTCTTTGGATGCCGTGGCTGCGGATTTTTTTCCATGATAAAGCGTAACAATTTCCTCAGCCAGTCGTTTCTTAATGTCGCGCGGATTTGCTCCGGTTTTTAGTTCCTTTTCAATTTGCCGAAGCTCATTCATAGGCACTTGGGTTGCCAACTCAAGATATTCAAGGATGAACTTGTCTTCAATACTCATAACCTTGCCGAACATATCATCTGCTTCGTCTGAGATATTAATCACGTTGCCCCAGGATTTGCTCATCTTTCTACCGTCAGTGCCCATCAAGTACTTCAGAGTTATAATATCCTGAGACTCTTGATTATAAAATTTCTGAAGAGTTCTGCCGGTGAGCAAATTAAACCGCTGGTCAATCGCTCCCAGTTCAACATCAGCTTTAACAGCCACAGAATCGTATCCTTGCATTAGAGGGTACAATGCTTCTCGCAGACTGACATTTTTTCCTGCCTTGAGACGCCGGGCAATATTTTCTCTTGATAAAAACTCATGCAGCCCAAACAAATTAGCTTGTTTGGCAATCTCAAGAAAACCCAAAGGCTTAAGCCATTCAGAATTATAGCGAAGTTCCAGCTTGTCCTTATCAAGAATCTTCGAAGCCTGGTGGAAATAATCTTTCATATTATCTGCCACCTGTTTTTCAGTCAACATCGGCCGTTCCGACTCTTTATCCGATGTGTCACCAATCAATCCGGTAAAATCTCCAATAACCAACACGACTTTATGTCCAAGTTCCTGGAATGAACGCAATTTCCAAAGAGGCACAGCGTGCCCCAAATGCAGCTTAGCGCCAGTCGGATCAATCCCAAGCTTGACCCGAAGCTTCTTGCCGCTGCCTAATTGTTGTTCTAAATGCTTGCGGTCGATAATCTCGGCTACCCCGCGGGTAAGCAAATCTTGCGCTGTCATATGTATGTCAATTATATCAGTTTTTTGGTACAATAGGGAAACCCATGACTTACTATCATTCCAATTGGAATCGAAACTTCCGTAAAACTGCGTTCCAAAAAATCCTTGGCGAAATTTTCAAATTTCCCCGATACCTGGTAGCGAAATTGCGCCAAGAAAAAAGCCTCCGGCGCAAAATACTCCGGCTGATAATCTATGCCGCTTCAGCCTTTTTGATAATAGGCAGCCTGACCTTTGCGGCAGTTTCCCTCTCGCTTCCGGATCCCAACAAAATCAACGCCCGGATCGTGCCCCAGTCCACCAAAATTTACGCCCGCGACGGAACAACCCTGCTTTACGAAATCCACGGCGAAGCCAAACGCACCCTAATCGAGTTAAACGAAATCCCCGACTACGTCAAGCAGGCGGCGATCGCCATCGAAGATCGGAATTTTTACCGCAACCCGGGAGTGGACTGGCGCGGCATCATTCGCGCAATATTCAAAAACATCACTCGGGGAGAGCTAACCGGGCAGGGCGGTTCCACCATTACCCAGCAGTTTATCAGAAACGCCATTCTGACCCGCGAAAAAACTTTTACCAGAAAAATCAAAGAGGTGGTTTTAGCCATCGAAATGGAGCAAAAATTCACCAAGGATGAAATCCTCAAGCTTTACCTCAACGAAATTCCTTACGGCCAAAACGCCTACGGCATTGAAGCGGCCAGCCAAACTTACTTTTCCAAGCATGCCCAGGACTTAACATTGGCCGAAGCCGCTTACCTCGCAGCGCTGCCGCAAGCTCCCAGCTTCTACTCTCCCAACGGCAGTAACCGCGACAAACTGGATAACCGAAAAAATTTGGTGCTTAAGGCCATGGAAGAAGAAGGCTACATCACCAGCCCGCAGCGCCAACAAGCCTCCGCAGAAAAAGTTGCTTTCAACAAAATCAAAGACGCAATTTTGGCGCCCCACTTCGTTTTGTACGTGCAAAGTTTGCTGGCCGAAAAGTACGGCGAAAAAACTTTGGAAGAAGGCGGGCTGAAGGTCATCACCACGCTCGACTATAATCTGCAGCAAATCGCGGACAAGGCAGTGAAGGATGGAGTGGGAAGGAATGAAAAACGCTGGGGAGCCAACAATGCCTCTTTGGTTGCGATTGACCCAACAACCGGCCAAATTATCGCCATGGTCGGATCAAGAGAATATTTTGACGAAAGTGTAGATGGGCAAGTCAATGTTTCGGTGCGCCCCCTGCAGCCTGGCTCATCCATCAAGCCTTATGTCTACGCCACAGCCTTCAAGCAAGGTATGAGTCCAGCAACCATGCTTATCGATGTCCCCACTGTTTTTGGCACTTATGGCGGCAAGGAATACAAGCCGCAAAACTATGACGGATCCTCTCGCGGCCTCCTTAATATGCGCAAGGCCCTGGCTGGATCCCTGAATGTCCCGGCGGTCAAAACCCTGGCTTTGGTCGGCATCCAAGATGCCATTGACACCATGAAGAACATGGGAATTACCGCCGATCTCAACACCGACGTCTGTGGCTTGTCTTTGGTCTTAGGTGGCTGTGAAATCTCGCTGCTGGACCACACTTCAGCCATGGCTGTCTTTGCCAACATGGGCAGGCGGCATGAAACCACTCCCATTTTGGAAATCCAAGACCAAAAAGGCAAGGTTTTGGAAAAATTTGAAGATGAGTTGGGAGAAGAGGTGATTGATCCTCAGGTTGCTTACCAAATCGTGAACATCATGACTGACAATGATTCGCGGGCATTTATTTTTGGCTCGAAGTCGCCGCTGACCCTGGCTGATCGGGTGGTGGCTGCCAAAACCGGCACCACCCAATCCTGGAAGGATGGTTGGACCATGGGATTCACTCCGCAACTTGCGGCAGGAGTTTGGGTGGGCAACACCAATGGCACTGCCATGAAAACTGGGGCCGACGGCGTGATCGTCGCGGCTCCAATTTGGAATCAATTTATGCGCGAAGCGCTGAAAGATATTCAGCCCGAACAATTTTTGGAACCAGAGGGAATCCAGCATATTCTGGTAGACAGCGTGTCTGGCAAACTGCCGACTGAATACACTTCCAGCACCAAAACGGAAATCTTTGCCAGTTTTGCCTTGCCCAAAGACTATGACGACGTGCACATTCCAGTACAAGTCAACCGCTTAAATGGCAAAAAAGCCACCGCGCTGACCCCGCCTGATCTGGTGGAAACCAGAGTGGTTACAGTCATTCGGTCAGAAATGCCGCAAAACCCCAATTGGGAAATGCCGGTCCGGGCTTGGGCAGAGGCCCAAGGGTATGGAGCGCTGCCGACCGAAGATGATGACGGCTCCGTCAATCCGGAGCTTCAGAATGAGCAAGTTTCATTTCTAACCCCAGCCAATGATCAAACAATTACGCAACTTCCTTTTACCGTACAGGTTGATGTCGGAAGCTTGAATGTCAGCGTAGTGGAACTGATTCTGGAGGGTGAATACATGGGGGGAAGAACTAGCAGTCCCTACAGTTTCCAAATTGAAACCGCGAAAAAAGGCTGGCAGACTCTGACGGCAGTCGCTCGTTTGTCAAACGGCGATGCGATCCAAAACAGCATTAGGGTCAACGTTGCAACGGAATGACAATTTTCATAGGACTGATCTTAGCCTTATTGCCAAGTTACCTTCTCCGCTTTAACATTTTTGGAATTCCCACCACGTTTTTGGAAATTCTGATCGTGGTTTTTTTGCTGGCGGTTTTTGTCAGCAACCATTCTCGCGCTTGGACGGTTATTAAGCAACTCGGAAAAATCAACTACGCAATTGGTCTATTTGTAGCTGCCGCAGTCATTTCCACAATCATCTCACCCGAACCTATTAAGGCGTTAGGCCAACTGAAAACTTTCATAATCGAGCCCGTGCTATTTTTCTACGCGGTCGTGTCAACAGTCAACAGTCAACAGTCAACAGTCAAATTACTGCGCTGGTTGTTTGCCGGAGCTGTCCTAATAAGCTTGTTTGGCCTAATCCAATCTCTGACCAATCTTGGCCTGCCCCTGCAGTTTTGGGGATCAGGACTGGAGCCTAAGCGCATCACCTCGTTTTTTGAATACCCCAACGCTTTGGCTTTGTATTTAGCTCCCTTATTTAGTTTATTCTTTATTTTATGGTGGAAAAATTATGCATTTATGAACCGCAGGGCTCTGACTTTCGGACTGATCTTGATACTGATTGCGCTGATTTTAACGTTTTCGCGAGGGGCGTGGTTGGCAGTGATGATTTCTCTGGTCGTTCCTTGGTGGTTTAAGCAATCTCTCAAAAATAAGCTTGCTGCTTTGCTGCTCGTCATCATAATTGGTATCCTGCCGCCGATCAAACAGCGGCTGATCATCACTGATTACTCTGCTGCCGTACATTTTGATCTCATCAAGGTTGGCATCAAACAAATCGGCAACAGCCCAATACTCGGTAACGGCCTGTATGGCTTTCGCACAACGCAGACAAGTCAGGGTTATACTGGAGAAGTTCTAAACTATCCGCACAACATTGTGCTTAATTTCTGGTTGGAGTTGGGGTTATTGGGATTGCTTGGCTTCGCAGCGGTTGTTTGGTATTTAACGAAACAGTATAAAAAACGGCCGACAGCGGTAAAGCTGGCGGCTCTAATTTTTGTCTCAACCATGCTCATTCATGGCCTGGTTGACGTCCCGTATTTCAAAAATGACCTATCAGTCTTGTTCTGGTTCGTCGCTTCAATCTTTTATTTCGACAGCTAGCTATTCTCAATAAATTCAAACAGCTCGTCAGATTTCGGCGGTTTGCTGTTTTTGATTATAACCCGGCGATCCAAGCCTTCCCCAACGCTTTCGGAAGTCAGGTCAGAAAACAAGGAAAGGTAATTGTGAACAACTTTCCTTTCGTATCCATTCATCGGAGGCAGACCCACGCTTCGGCGGCTGGTGCGGGCTTGGTGGGCGGCCTTGCGGGCAATTTCTTTGATATAGATCTCCCGCTTTTCTTTATAGTCATCCACGTCCAGGGCAAACGCAAATCCGTCCAAGTCCTTTCGTTTAAGCAACAAATAAACCACATACTGCAAGGCCTCGAGATTAGCGCCCTGTTTGCCGATAAGAAGTTGCGCGTCAGCAGTCTTGATGTTTAGCACAGTCTGATTTTCCTTGCTGCGTTCAAAAACCTCGGCCGCAAAACCCATCTTGGCGAGCAGCTCTAACAAAACTTGTTTGGCTGTGTCTATGTTACTGCGCTCCATGAGCTTCTTTCCTTAAAAGATAGTACTGCTGGGCGATTCCAAACAAAGTCGTGACTATCCAGTAGAGCGTTAGGCCGGCGGGAAACTGCAAACCGATAAAAAAAGTCAGAATCGGAAACATATAAAGCGCTTGCATGCTCATAATTCTGGTCATCTGGTCTCCGCCTGGCACTTTGGGCTGGCTTAAGCGGCTCTGGAAATACTGCAAAATCGCGGCCAGGGCCGGCATCCAAACATTGCGGTCCTTAAGATTTATCAAACCAAGAAACATGGGATCAATATGCTCGGGGCGCACGACAAAAGAGTATATTCCCTGGAGGTTGGCACCATTTAAACTTTGGATAAACACCTGGTACAAAGCGATCAGGATCGGAAGCTGGATTAACAGGGGCAGGCAAGAGCTTAAGGGATTGACTTTATGAGTGCTGTAAAGCTCCATCAGAGCTTTGGCCTGTTGCTCTTTGTCATCTTTGTACTTCTGCTTAACCTCGTTCATCTTGGGCTGGAGATCCGTCAACGCTTTTTGGTGCTTGAGCGACTTATGGAAAGAGGGAAGCAGAGCCAGACGAACCAGCACGGTAATCAAAATGATAACCACCCCAATGTCCGGAATGAAATTATAAAAAAACACCAGCAGATTAAGCAGCGGATAAACTAAAATTTGATTAAACACATTACCAATCATGGCAGGTCAACTCCTCCTAAGCTTCTGGGATTGCAGGCCAAAAGCCGTCTGGTTATTTTTGCTGTTCCCCTTAGTCCCTCGTTCTTCAAAACCTCTCTGGCATACATGGAACAAGATGGATAAAACTTGCAGTACCCGTAGGGAAAAAACACTCTGGGCAAGCCGTGGTCTGGAGAAATGGTTTTTTGATAAACCCAGAGCAAAAAAAGTAGGGGCAGGACAATGATTCGCTCTAGATTCTTTAAAATTTTTGCCATAAATGCGCGTTTGTAAATAGCTCAGTTAATTGAGACTCCAACTCAGCGTATTTCTTGCGGACCACCTCAGACTTTGGAGCAAGCAGGATATCCGCGGGTTTCAGTCTTGGCAAGCTTAGTTGGATAATTCGCTTCAGCCGGCGCTTGAGCAGGTTGCGGATCACAACCTTGGGAAAAATTTTCTTTGGAACAATAAAACCAAAACGCGGACTGTTTTGGTTGGGACGAAGAACGAAATGCAATCTAAACAAGGGTGAATGGAACGGTTTGGTATTTCTGAATTGGGTGAAATCCCGCTCGGTTTTAAGTGTCCGAAAAGTTATCTTGGTCATCAAACAGTTAAACGCTTCCTGCCTTTAGCCCGCCTTCTTGCCAGCACATTGCGGCCAGCTTTATGGCTCATTCTGCTTAAAAAGCCATGTACTCGCTTTCTTCTTAACTTTTTTGGTCGATATGTGGGCTGCATAAGCTTAGTGATTATACCAGCTACGCCGCTCTTTGTCACGAACCAAATGCGCTAACAATGTTTCAACCTAAATTCCACACCATATTAACAGTCTCATAAATTTTTGGCTAAGGTTAGCCAAAAAATAAAGATTTACATGTTGATAACTTATCTGATACAATAAAACCTCCAAAGATTAATTACTGAAATCAAATACATGACTAATCAGCAGTTATGGCAAGCAATACTCGGCAATCTGGAACTAACCTTAAGCAAAGCCAACTTCACTACCTGGTTTAAAAACACCTCCATCATTGAAAAGAGCGATAATTCAATCGTGGTGGGTGTGCCCAACGCCTTTACCAAAGAATGGCTGCAAAACAAGTACCACCAAGAAATCCTCAAAGCCCTAAAAGCCATTTCCCCGGAAATCAAAGAAATTAAATACCAGATAGTCAGCCCGACTTACACCCAACCGGTTGTTGCCAAAGAAGTCTCAAGACCCCAGCAGGCCAAAAGAACCGAGAATCAAAATTTAAATCCCAAATATACCTTCAGCAGTTTTATTGTCGGTGCTAACAATCAATTGGCCCACGCGGCAAGCATCGCAGTCAGTAAAAAACCCGGACAAGTTTACAATCCTTTGTTTATTTACGGCGGCGTGGGGTTGGGCAAAACCCACCTCATGCAGGCCGTGGGCAGCGAAGTGCTAAAAAAATCTTCCGAGGCCAAAGTTCTTTACGTCACCTCGGAAAGATTCACCAACGAGTTTGTCTCAGCGGTATCTGCTGGCAAAACCGAATCATTCAAATCCCTTTACCGCAACGTCGACGTGCTGCTCGTGGATGACATCCAGTTTTTGGCCGGGCGAGAAGGAACCCAAGAAGAATTTTTCCATACCTTTAACGCCCTGCACCAAAACAACAAGCAGGTCGTCATGACCTCTGACCGTCTGCCCAAAGAAATCCCGGCAATCGAAGAGCGGCTAATCTCGCGATTTGAGTGGGGGATGATCGCCGACATCCAGGCCCCGGATCTGGAAACCCGACTGGCAATCCTCAAAACCAAAGCGCGGGAGAAAAACTACAACCTGGAGCCGGAAATTTTAACTTACATCGCCGAAACCATCCAAAGCAATATCCGAGAACTTGAAGGGGCGCTAAACCGGCTGATGGTTTATTGCCAGCTCAACAACACCCGCCCAACTGTTGACCAAGTCAAAAACATTCTAGTCAACGTTATTACCCCGCCCAAAAAAAGGGGGGTCTCAGCCAAAAAAATTATCGAGGTCGTGGCTGATTTCTATAACATTTCCGTTGAAGACATCCTTAAGCAGTCCAGAAAAAAGGAATATGTAAATCCCCGGCAAATCGCCATGTTTATCATCAGGAGGGAACTGGAAACCTCTCTGCCCTCGATTGGCGAGTTTTTTGGCGGGCGGGACCACACCACTGTCATTCATGCCGTAGATAAAATTGACCGCCAAATCAAGGAGCACAATGGCTTAAAGCAAGAGATTGAATTAATTAAGGACAGGCTGTATATGCCGTGAGTTAGTTGTTAGTTTGTAGTGGGTAGTGGGTAGATAAAAAAGGGGAAATTATATAAATTAAAAACTTATCAAAGTTTTATTAACAAAATAAATACAGGTTATGGTTTAAAAAAATTACTATTAACTATAATCTATC
>JACQJI010000004.1 GCA_016198045.1 Candidatus Doudnabacteria bacterium | reverse complement strand
CTACAGAGGCAGAAAGCATATTATATCGATCTTTCGTTATTTTATCAAGATTTAAGGGCTCTTTCAATTATTCCAATTATATGCTAAACTACTTGGCTTATGAGCAATAACGAAAACGCAATTGAAGTTAGGGAGCTGCGAAAATCGTTTGGAGAGGTCGTGGCTTTGGACGGGATCGACCTTGAGGTTTCGCGCGGGACAATTTTGGGTTTGCTGGGTCCCAATGGCGCTGGCAAAACTACACTGGTTCGGATTTTGACCACCTTGCTTAAGCCTGATGCCGGACAAGCTAAAGTCTTGGGCATGGACGTGGTTGGGCAAGCAGATACGCTTCGCTCATTTTTTGGTTTGGCAGGGCAATCTGTGACCGTGGATGGGAATCTCACCGGGTTGGAAAATCTGGAGCTTATCGGCAAGCTTTATCACCTAGGAACACAGCAAGCCAAAGACCGGGCGCGTGAGCTGTTTGCCCAATTTGACTTGACTGAAGCTGGTAACCGGTTGGCCAAGACGTACTCGGGCGGGATGCGCCGCAGGCTGGATTTGGCTTTAAGTTTGGTGGCCTCACCTCCGGTTTTGTTTTTGGATGAACCGAGCAGCGGACTTGATCCTACTGGTCGAATTGAACTTTGGGATGTCATCAAACGGCTGGTGGCTTTGGGAACCACAGTGCTTCTGACCACTCAGTATCTGGACGAGGCTGACCGCTTGGCCGACCAAATTACAGTCATCAACCACGGCAGAATTATTGCTTCAGGAACGCCGGATGAGCTGAAGGATCAAGTTGGCGGCGATGTGATTGAGCTAAGCATTAAGGATAAATCGCGTCTGGGCGAAGCTGCGGAGCTTATCTCGCAGTTTGGAGTGGATCAGCCCAAGATCGATTTTGACAACGGCTGGGTTAAGCTGTCAGTTGCCAATGGCGGTTCAGTGCTTGCTGAAATCGTGCGTAGACTTGACGCTCATCAGATTGAATTGGAGGATTTTCTCCATCACCGCCCGACTTTGGATGATGTCTTTCTGGCCCTAACCAAGCAACCATATGAATCTAATAAACAGGTTTAAGCAAACTTATTCCGACATTACCATCATCAGTGACCGCAATTTGCTGCGTTATCTAAGGGTGCCGCAGCTGGTGGTGTTTTCCACCATTCAACCAGTCATATTTTTGTTGTTGTTTGCCTATGTGTTTGGGGGAGCGATCAAGGTGCCGGGGTTTGATTACATCAATTTTTTAATTCCTGGCATCTTTATTCAAACCGCCATTTTTGGTTCCATGATGACCGGGGTCGGTTTGGCTGATGACTTATCGCAGGGCATGATTGACCGGTTTCGTTCCCTGCCCATAGCGCGCTCAGCCGTGCTGGCCGGCCGCATCATCGCCGATACCATCCGCAATACCTTTGTGCTGATTCTGATGACAGGCGTCGGCTACCTAATTGGATTTCGTTTCGGCGGCAATGTGGGTACTGCGGTGCTGTCGCTCTTAATAGCTTTGTTTTTGGGATTTGCCTTTTCTTGGATTGCCGCAGCCATTGGCTTGGCAGTCAAAAATACCGAGACCGCCCAGGTCGCCGGTTTCATTTGGGTGTTCCCGCTGATGTTTGCCAGCTCGTTGTTTGTGCCAATCGAAACTATGCCCAAGATGTTGAAAGCCGCAGCCGGAGTCAGCCCGATTACTTTGGCGGTGGATGCGGTTAGGGCCTTGGCACTGCAGGGAAAACTGACCAATGACTTATGGTTTGCAATGCTTTGGCTGGCCGGGATTTTCCTGGTGTTTGTGCCTTTGTCTGTGTATCTTTATCGGAAAAATACTTGAAGCTTATTGTAAACCCCGGGGTAGATCATCCGTGGGACTCGGAAGATTGACGTCGCGCACGCTTTGAGGCTCTTCAATTCTGATGTCGGAATTGAAGTCCGAAAGGTTTAGTTTGATTCGAAAAGTAGCGTCAAAAGGAATCTGGTCAAACATATTGGCAATGCCGGAGCTAGTCGGTTGAATTGTGGTTGAGCCATTGGGAGTAAGCTGCACAACGCCGGCTTTGTAATCTTTATAGTCAAAGCCGAGACAATAAGTCAGGCTATAGCTTTTGCCGCCGTCTATTTGTTCATAAATGTATTTATTGTTATTTTCACTGCAACCGCCGTCAGGTGGGGTTGGGGTGGCAGGATAAATAGCAAGAATATTAGAAAATTTGGAATTGTTTTGACCGTCATTCGGAGAAACTTGGCCGTTTTCTGCCGCAGGGTAGCGGCCATTTTCGTTATAGAACAACTCCAATGCTGTGCGAATTTGCTGGACGTCAGCCATCCGCTTGGCATCTCTGGCTTTGGCAGTGGCGGAATTCATGGAGCCAGAGAACACGGACGGAGCATTGGTCTCGATCAAAATTTGATAAATAAGATGGTCGGATCTGCCGATCCAAACTTCCAGCTTCTTGAATTCCAGCTTTTCAATTATGGTTTCAATGTTTTTTAGATCAACGCTGTTGTCGCCCTCGTCCGAAAATATTTTTTCCAGCTCTTTGAGATAATTTTTCAGTTCATTTTTATCTAACTCTGCCGAGTAGTGCCAAGTGGACTTGCTATTGATGTCTTCGGTTCCCAAAAGTTTGATCGGCTTCATGACTTTGGCTTTGTTGAACGCGTCCAGCGCTTGGGCTTTCTGAATATCGGTCAGGGCAAAGTCCTCGCCGTAATCTTGTTTGAGGTTTATCTTAAGCCACTGGGCCGGTTCGGTTTCATTCGTTCCTTCTCCCAACCCCCCCAGCAGAGACAACAGCGGATTGCCTTCGATTTTGTAATACACGCTATCGCCCAGCTTGCGGCTTTCGAAGTCGAAGCTCACGGTAATCGTGCCAAACTTCACGGTCAAAGTTGAAGTCATGTCGTAGTCAGCATCCGAGGCATCTTTTTTGATGATCATGGAGCCTTGGCCTGTGGCCGAAAGTTTAAGCTCGCCCCCTTGCCCGAAAAATTGACTGAAATCATTCTTGGAGTTTTGCGGCGGCTGTTCGGCAAAAGATCCCTCGACTTTAAATTTCACAGACTTGATCTTTCCCATTTTTTCTACCGAATCAGCCCAAACTTTTTCGGGGTTGCTGACAAAAAAAGAATAGGCCTGAAAGCCCACCGCGATGAGAATGATGACACCGGCTGCGGCTCCGATGTATTTTTTATTGTTTTTCAGAAACGTTTGCCATTTGGGTTCAGCAGCGACTGGTTCAGCGACTGGGGAAGCAGGGGGTTGCTCCTGCATGGCCGCGGTAACCGAGTTTCCGTCCCAGCCAGCGGATTTCAAAGCCGCGATGATGTCCGCATCGCCTGTGCCTTTGGCCCGTTCGGATTTGATGTAATTTATTAGTTCTTGCACCAGTTAATTTTAGCAGTCGGATCCTGTCAAGGCAAGCCTAATGAACGATTTATAGTTTGGATTGTTTGCTGTTATAATCTAAGAAATGACCACATCTGTTGATTCCCAAAAATTGTTTAATAACTTGGGGATAGCGCCTCGGTTGCTTGAGATTTTGGCGCAAAACAAATTTATCCACCCCACCCCAATCCAAGAGCAATCGATACCCATTGCCGTCGAGGGCAAGGATCTGATGGGTATTGCGCAAACTGGCACTGGCAAAACTTTGGCATTCGGGGTTCCCATGATTCAGCGCTTAGCCCAGAGTAAGGGAGCCATGAAAGGGCTGGTTATTTTACCCACTCGTGAGTTGGCGTTGCAAGTTGATGAGACGCTGCGAAAGATCGGAGCAACCCTGGGGCTTAAGACTGCTATTTTGATCGGGGGCGAAGCTATGGCCCGGCAGCTTCGACAGCTTAGGCAAAAGCCCCACATTATCGTTGCCACTCCGGGGCGTCTGATTGACCATTTGGAAAATAAAACCGTAGAACTTTCCAAGGTTGGAATTTTGGTGTTGGACGAAGCTGACAGAATGCTGGACATGGGCTTTGAGCCGCAGATCAAAAAAATCTTGCAGCGGGTGCCTGTTGATCGGCAAACCATGCTTTTCTCCGCCACCATGCCGAATGAAATCGTCAAAATCGCCAATTCTTACTTGTCTCTGCCGCTGCGCGTGGAAGTCGCCCCTCCCGGATCAGCGGTGAATACGGTCACCCAAGAAGTGTTTTTCGTGGACCGAGGGCAGAAGTTAGGATTGCTCCGCACGGTTTTGTCCGAATATAAAGGCAGTGTCCTGATTTTTTGCCGCACCAAACACGGAGCCCGCAAAGTCACCAGCAGCATTCGCGCCATGGGCCATACTGCGGCTGAGATTCATTCCAACCGGTCATTGAATCAAAGGATTGAAGCATTGGAAGGATTCAAAATCGGCAGATACCGCGTGCTCGTGGCCACAGACATTGCCGCGCGCGGCATAGACGTGACCGGAATTGAATTGGTGATCAATTATGATTTGCCGGCCACCGCCGATGATTACATCCACAGGATTGGCCGCACTGCCCGGGCCGGACGCGCCGGCCACGCGATTTCATTCGCGCAACCTGACCAGCAAAGGGAGATAAGAAACATCGAGCGCCTGATCCGCAAGCCGCTGAAGGTCTCAAAAGCTCAAGTGTCGCACATGCCTCAGACGAAATTTACGGAGCAAAAAAGACCTTTTTCAAATTTCCGCAAGCCAGGTACCAGTTTATCGGTACCTGGCAAGCCAATCTATAGACGCAAGCCGAGGTCTGGTTTCCGCCGCCGGCCAGAACATGGCTTCAGAGGCAGCGCCAAACCCTCAGGCTATTTCCTCAAAAGATATTAAAAAAACCTTACTTGCCAAAGCCGGCATTTTCGTCTAAACTGTTGTGTTAACATTAACCTAAAGATTCCATGAAAAAACGGACAATATTGCTAATTATCGCGGTTTTGGGGCTGTTTCCCAGCTTGGTTTTGGGCAGTCATGATGGCAGTTTTGGCAGCCTTCCGGTCAGCCAAACCAGCGTATTTCTCTCTTCCGGCCAAAGTACTAGTATCACTAGTTATCCTCCGAGTAGTTCCGCAGTCAACGTGTTTTATATTTCCAATACTATGGTCGTGTCTGCTTCTATGAATGGCGCGATTTTAAACCTGACGGGCCAAAACAGCGGAACTGCGGTCATTCGCATCTGCACTTCTGATCTGCACTGCGCTGAAATCAACGTGACTGTTGGCGGTGGGTTTGTGGGCTCCATCAGCTTTAGTCCCAGCAGCCTGACTCTCAATGCCGGATCCAATTCCAGTGTCAGCGTGTTTAATTCCACCGGGCAGAGCCTGTACGTTTCGGCCAATTCCAATTCTTCGATTGCTTCAGTCAGTCTTTCTTCCACCACTTTGTTTGTCAGCGGACTTAATGCGGGATTTACCAATGTCACGATTTGCGCCCAAAATTCCTCGGTTTGCGGAAGCGTAGGAATTACAGTTAACCCAAGGGTTAATCCAGTGACACTCGGCCAGACCAATGTTTCGCTCGCCGTCGGGCAGTCAGCCAGTGTCGGGATTTTTGGCAGTGGTCCATTTTACCTTGGAAGCAACACTAATCCCAGCGCTGTTTCCGTGTATGTTTTTGGCAGTAGCTTAAACCTTTACGGTTCTGCAGTCGGAGCCTCGACCGTGTCTGTTTGTTCTTCCAACGCCAGCCCTTGCGCTTCCGCGTTTGTCAATGTGGGTAGTAGTGGCACAGGGAATCTTTATTTCATAACTACCGCCCTTAATCCAGCGCCAGTCGGCAATTTCTATTCTGCCCAGCTGTTGGTTTCCGGCAATCCGCCGTTTAGCTTCTCCATCAATTCCGGCAGCCTGCCTTCCGGCACTACTCTTAGTAGCAGCGGTTTGATCAGCGGCACCCCTTCCACAGCGGGCAGCTTTACTTTTACCGTCAGAGTCCAGGATGCTTTGAGTCGGACTGCTTTTCAAACTTTCACTTTGCAGACCGCCGGATCGGTTTTGGGCGGCTTGATCTATAATAACGGTACGCTGATCAACGATGGTGGTACTGTCTGGATTACTTACAAAAACCAGAAAAGCGGGTTTGCCAATATGTCAGCTTTCTTGGGACTGGGGTACAAGACTTCTAATGTAATTAATGCTTCCACGGCAAGCCTGACTAATTCCGGCTATGTCATAACCAACGCGAGCGTCACCCACCCCTGGGGGAGCTGGGTCAAAAGCGGCAACACGATCTATTTTGCCCATCAGGACGGCTTAATTCCAGTCTCGCACTACGAAATTTTTCGCAACAATGGCGGAAGTGATAATATGGTGGTAGCGGCTAACTCATGGGATTTGGCTCGTCCGATTCTGCCGCTTATGAACAGCAACGACCCGCGCTTGAGGCCTTAATTAATAGATTGCTTCGTCTTCTCAAGCTAATTCTTACCTCCTCGCAAATGCGCTAACGTTAACGCATCTGCGAGGCCCCGCCAACGGCGGGGCCGAAGCAGTCTAATTTCTTGAAACCAATGTTTGCTAGTATAAGAAAATACAAAACCGACAAACGCGACGAGGTTTTGGGCTTGGTAGAAAAAAATTTCGTGCCGATGCTTAGCCGCGGCCCTGGCTTCGTGGCATATTACTTGGTGGAGACTGCTCCGGGGGAATTTACTTCCGTCAGCCTATTTGAATCAGAAGAGTGGGCAGTTCAGAGCAACAGCATGGCCGAGGCCTGGGTGGCCAAAAACCTCCAGCCTTTGCTGACGGGTGAGCTGGTTACAGCCTCCGGCGAGCTGATAGTGCATAAAACTAAGAAATAAATATGAAATTTTTGAGCGGCATAAGAAACGTCAGACGTTTCATAAGCCGTTTTTTCTTTTTTAAAACGGACGCATAAAAAGCGATCGCCTTTTATAAGTCCGGGCATGAAAGACAAGACAAATAACAAATGCTAGAATTAAAGCATGAATGATGTGAATTTAGAAACAGCCGTGTTTGGGGGCGGGTGCTTTTGGTGCACGGAAGCGATTTTTTTGCGTTTGAAAGGAGTTAAGTCAGTGCAGTCCGGTTATGCGGGCGGGCATACTGACAATCCAACCTACGAACAGGTCAGCAAAGGTGACACCGGGCATGCCGAAGCCATCCAAATTGTATTCGACCCGAGCCAAATCAAATACGCTGATTTGCTCAACGTGTTTTTTGCCACCCATGATCCGACAACTTTGAACAGGCAGGGCAATGACGTGGGCACGCAATACCGCTCGGCGATTTTTTATACTGCTGACAAGCAAAAGGCCGAAGCGGAAAAGTATATATCCGAGTATATACATGATATATACCAAGCCCCAATAGTCACGGAAGTTTCTAAACTTAGCAAGTTTTGGCCGGCGGAAAGCTACCATCAGCGGTACTATGACAGCAATCAAAATAAGCCGTATTGCCAGCTGGTAATTAGCCCAAAACTCGCCAAACTGCGACAGAAATTTTCCAGTCTTTTGAAAGACCAATAAGAATTTATGTCATTCCGAGCGAGTCCGGTCGTTTGAACCGGACGAGTCGAGGAATCGCTCTCATAAGGGTTAGCTCCCGTAAGAGGGATCCCTCCACTACGGTCGGGATGACAATACAAGTTATGCTAAAATATATATATATGCCAAACCAATTAACAGACGAAGAACTTAAGGAAAAACTAACCCCCGAGCAATACTATATCATGCGCCAAAAGGGGACCGAAGCGCCTTTCAGCGGCAAGTACCATGATTCGCACGAGCAAGGCATGTTTAAGTGCGCGGCGTGCGGCGCTGAGCTGTTTTCGTCGGATGCCAAGTTTGATTCCGGCACTGGCTGGCCATCGTTTACCGAGCCGGCGAATTTGCGAAACATCCTATTGCAAGAAGACTCAAGTGGCGGTATGCATCGGATAGAGGTTTTGTGCAAAAATTGCGGGTCCCACTTGGGTCACGTGTTTGACGACGGGCCGCAAGACCGAGGAGGGAAAAGGTATTGCATTAATTCCGCGTGTTTGCTTTTGAGTAAAAATAACTTATGAATACAAAAATCATTTACATCACCGCAGGAATCATCGCGGTTGTGGTCGCGGCCGGCTTAACTTACAAAAAATTCAGTCAGCTCTCGCCGGAACCCAACCAGACAAATGAGCAAACAAACCCAACCCCGGCCAGCAAGCTACCGATCTCTGAGGATGCCCCGCCATCGCCTTCTAGTGAAACCCCATTACCGCCGCCTGCGCAACCGCCATCAACCCCGCCTGCAACGCCCCCTGCACCGCCTAGTTCAGAACAGAAAAACTTTAGTGTCAGCGCTGACGATTACTCGGTTAGCCCCGGCACAATCACTGTTAAGAAAGGCAGCAAGGTCAACCTGACTTTTAACGTCAAAACGCAAGGGGTTTATTACGGCGGCTTGGAGTTTCGAAGCGATGTAGTCAATACTGGCGCCATTGCGCCGGGTGGCAGCAAAACTGTGACCTTTACTGCTCAAGAAAGCTTTACATTTGCCGCTTTTTGGCCAGCAAGCAACGTGGATAAGGGCTATCGGCTGCTGATTAATGTGACGGAATGAGTCAAATCACCATGGCTACTACCTGGTTAATTCTTTCAGGGATCTTGATACTTGTCGGCCTGGCTGGCACGGTTTTGCCATTGTTGCCAGGCCCGCCAGTGGCTTTGGCCGGTTTGATTATCCTCGGCGTTGCTTCGCACTTCGAAAAAGTCGGCGCTGTTGCCATCTCCGTGTTTTCAGCCCTAACATTGCTGACTATTTTGTTTGATTTTATTGGCCCGGCACTGGGAGCCAAAAAATATAAAAGCACCAAATACGGAGTTTATGGCGCGGTGATCGGAGCAATCTTGGGAGTTTTGGTGGGCGGGCCAATCGGAGCTTTTGTGGGGCCGTTTATCGGGGCATTGATCGGAGAGCTGGTTTTCTCGCAAAAGGAAGCCAACTCAGCTTTCAAAAGCGCCTGGGGAGCGTTTGTGGGATTTTTGGTCAGCACCATGTTTAAATTGGCCGTAACCCTGGCCATGGCGGTTTATTTTATTTTTGCCTTATTTAACTAAACAATAAAATGATTGAAAAAGCGGTAGAAGCTGCCAAAGCGGCAGGTAGTATAATCAAATCAAGTTACAACAAAGATAACTTTCTTTTGCATTCATATAAAGATCCATACAGCATTGTCAGTAAAACTGATTTGAATGCCGAGGCTAAAATTTTAGAAATTATTCAGAAGTCATTTCCTGATCATTCAATCTTTTCAGAGGAAACAGGTTTGATTGATCATAAATCAGATTACCTTTGGATGATTGATCCTTTGGATGGAACAACTAATTTTGTCCATCACATATCTCATTTTTGTATTTCAATTGCTCTGACACATAAACACCAACCGATATCGGCAGTGATTTACAATCCTATACATAATGAATTATTTACAGCCGAGAAAGATAAAGGGGCTTTTTTGAATGGAAAAAAACTTTTATTGCCCGAAACTCAAATGATGGCAAAGTCAGTTATCTTTATGGGACGGGGAGTGGCTAAGGGAGAAACTTTGAGATTTGGAAGAATTTTGTCGGAACTTACTAAACACGTCCGGACAATTCGAGTGCTTGGCTCAGCTGCTCTAGGTTTGTGCTATACAGCTTCTGGACGATACGACGCATTGATTATTAATTCATGCGAAGCTTATGATTGTGCTGCAGGTGTACTTATATGCCAAGAAGCGGGACTAATTGTTACAAATTTTAAGGGTCATTCCTGGAAAATGAAGCTGGATGACGTTTTGGTGACTAATAGTAAAAATACTCAAAGTTACATTGAGATTTTAAAAAATCTCTAATTATAATTTGGCGAGATTAGCACAAGCCGATTTTAAAGCTTTTAGAAATAAGAAATAAAAAAAAGGCGAAGGATCTGGTCCATCGCCTCTGAAGTTTGTGCGGTTTAGCCCGCACGGGTTGTCGCCGCGATCACGGCGAGAGTGGTCTGTACGGCTACTTTCGAAGGGCCGCTGCCGCCACCATATTGGCCGACTTTGAGTGCGGCCGTTACAGAGGCAGAAACACCAGCCCATTCGATCGCCTGTTGCTTGAGGTCGAAAACCGTATAGACCTGCTGGTCGATCAGTGAGCTCAGGAACCCGCCCAGCCACCAGTCGCCGGCGCCGACTTCGTGAACGAAAGGCACCAGTTGAGGAGCAGGGAACTCGAAGACATCGCCGTGCCATGAGATTAACGATCCACGGGAGTCTCGCGTCACGGCGATCATGGTGACGCCGAGGTTGTGGATGGCAGCGAACTGACTTCCCTGAATTTCTTCACGTGTTGCATCGAAGTAAGTCAGGAATTCATGCTCGTTGCAGACCAGAATGTCCGTCCTCTGGAGCAGGCGGTGAGTGGTGTCTTTGTCCTCCATCAGCTCGGCGCGTGGGTTGAGGATCCGGTTGCCCTTGTTTTCACCCAGAAGGGCTTCAGCAAGAAGGATCTCGGTGGGAAGGCAGGAAGTGACAATACGCCACTTCCATCCAATTTCGGAGCGAGTCGCTCGCACCTGTTCGGCAATAGCGGGCACTGCCTCGGCCAGAAGCGGGCGCTTGGACGTCACAACATGGTTGCGGATCCCGTTGATCGGGATCATGGAGACGCTTGTCTCTTCCCGGACCGGCAGCATCGAATACCGTAGTCCAGAATCGGCCAGGAGGCGTTCCAGTAGGTAGGTGCGCATATCCGTGGGATTCACACCTGAAGCCACCAGGAGCAAGCCCTCGTGGCCCAGGCTCTTCATGGCATGCGCGAGATTGGCCGATGTTCCGCCGAGGCGGAACGAAAGGTCTTTCGCTGACACTTTGTTCACGCTGCTCTCGTGGAAGCCGTCTGGGTAGACGACCACAATCTCGGGATGCACGGAAAACCCTGCCGCGAACGCGTACGACGACATTGTTGCCTCCTTGGGAAGTGGCTAGAAAGATTGAACTCTTAACCTAAGAGCTCAGGAAAAAAGATTGTTATCTTTTTTCCCCAACTCTCAGCGCCAAGTATTAAGAACCTCCTCATAAACCTTTGGTGTCGAAACGTCGTGCCAACTGCCTTCGAATGGGTAGCCGATCAGCTTGCCTTCCTCGGCCAGTCTTGGGAAGACTTCTTTTTCCAATCGGTCGGTGGTAGGGGAAATATATTTAAAAATGCTTGGATTAAGCATGTAAATCCCAGCATTGATTAAGTGTGAGCGGGTCTGAATTTTTTTTGGCTTCTCTTCAAAGGCAATGATTTTATTGCCAATTAACTTAGCCACGCCCCAAGCCGAGACTTTCTCCACCGAGGCTAGGGCCATGGTTGCCACTTGGCCTTGTTGGGAGCGGTGAAAGTCCAGGAGATCCAAATAATTGATGTCGGCCAGGACGTCGCCGTAAATTAGCAAGAAAGGTTCTTTGAAATGTCCTTCGGCCTGCTTGAGCGGTTTGGCAGTGCCTCCCTTTCCTGATTGCTGCAAATAAGAAATTTTGAGGCCCAGGCGGCTGCCGTCATCAAAGTAATTCCTTATTTTTTCTCCCAGATGGCCAAGCGAGATCGTGACATCAGTAAGATTGAATTGTTTTAGTTTCAGGAGAGTATGCTCCAAAAGCGGCCGGCCCTTGATCGGGATCATGGCTTTGGGCAGTTCGTAGGTCAGGGGACGGAAGCTGACACCGCGGCCGCCGGCCAAAATTAAAACCTTAACCTGTGGCGGGACTAAGGTTTTGGCGAGTAGATATTCTATGGCATGGGAGCGATTCCTGATGCGTTCGCCATCTATGAATTTATCCACAAGCTTGAGAATGTCGTTTTTGAGGGTAATTGTCAGTCTTTCGCGTTGCATATGCAGTGCTTATCCTATCATATAGTATCATACAACAAACTTAAAAAAATAGCTAGTATGTAACTCGGGCAGCCACTTTTCGGACACGGCCGATGGACGGCCTAAGAGGTCGACGCATGAAAGCGTCGACCAATTGTCCTCAAAGCGGCTGCCCTCGTTCTACAAAAGTTTCAAAGCTTTTTTGAGATCTATTCCTTTGCCAAGCACTGGCTTAAATAGGTCGCCGTGTTTTTTGAGGCGCGGGAAAATGGTCTTGATCGTAAATTTTTTGGGATTAAGCCCGGGCTTGACTTCGCTCCATTTAAGCGGGGTAGCGACAGTTGCTCCTGGCTTAGGACGCAGGCTATAGGGACAAGCTAGGGTTTGGCCTTTGCGGTTCTGCAGAAAATCGAGATAAACTTTTCTGCGGCGCTTGTGGGGCATGCGCAAAACCGAAGTGGTTTTGGGCAGCCGCTTGTTCGTCAAAATCGCCACGATATTTGCAAAGTGTTTGGCTTGTTCGTAAGTGTATTTGGCTCCAAGTGACACATAGACATGCAAGCCGGTTGCACCCGAAGTTTTGCAATAGCTTTTGACCCCGGCTTTGCTAAGAATTTGGCGAATAGTTTGAGCGGCTTCCACTACTCGTTTAAAATCAATTTCCAAAGGGTCCAGATCCAATACCAGATAATCTGGTTTATCTAAATGCCCGAGTCGGGAAAACCAGGGATTGATCTCAATACAGCCGAGCTGAACCATATAGATTAGGCTGGCTTCGTCGGTGGCGACGAAGTAGTTGTGGTAAGTTTTTGCCCATTTGGGAGCCAAACCTTTGACGTTTTTTTGGAAAAAGTTTTCTCCCTTGATCCCGTTCGGATGGCGATTCAAAGATTGCGGCCGATTTTGTATATACGGCAGTATATACTTAGATATAGCATGGTAGTAATCAATGACGTCGCCTTTGGTGTAGCCTTCTTTCGGCCAAAAGACCTTGTCCGGATTGGTGACTTTGACTTTTGCTTTCATGAAGTTTTGGCAAATTTATCCCGTTTCTTGATATGTAAGTATTATAAAACGCAAGCAAGTTAGTGCCAAATTTGCGGCAGAGGGAGATTTTGCGTTATGATTGCGTTACTATGACGGCAGAAGCAAAGCCAAAAACTAAGACCACGCTGGTGATTTTCGGCGCTACTGGGGACCTGATGGGACGCCGGATTGTGCCGGCGCTGTATCTGATGTTTACGCGCGGCCAGCTGTCCGAAGATTTTTCGATCATCGGATTTGGGCGCAGGGATTATTCTGATTCTGACTTTCGAAATTTCCTAAGAGAGATTTTTTACAAGCAAGCATCCAGTAGCAATTCGCTTCCCATCCTTTCGGCCCGAGTCGCCAGCTTCCTTAATTTATTCTCGTACCAAAAGGGACTATTTGACAATCTGGAAGATTATAAAGCTTTATCCGATAAATTATCCAAACAGCCGGCAAATAAATTGTTTTACCTAGCCGTGCCGCCGGAGTATGATGAAACAATTTTTCACAATCTTTCCAAATCGGGGTTGGCCTCGCAAACCGCCGAATTCTGGACGAGAATCCTGGTGGAAAAACCGTTTGGCAAGAATCTAGAAGGCGCGGAACGGCTTGACCTAATGCTGAATTCCTTGTTTTCCGAAGACCAGGTTTACCGGATTGACCATTATCTGGCCAAAGAGATTTTGCAAAATATCATCGCATTCCGGTTTTCCAACAACCTTTTGGAAGACGTCTGGAGTAATAAGTACATTGAACAAATAGATATCAAGCTGATCGAAAGCATAGGTATCGAAGACCGCGGCAAATTTTACGACGGAGTCGGAGCTTTGCTCGACGTCGGCCAAAATCATTTGCTGCAGATGCTCGCGCTTTCAACCATGGATCGGCCGGAAGATTTTAGCGCCGCAAACATCCGACTGAAACGAAATGCGATCCTGGAGCAGGTGAAGATTTTGAATGACGAAGAAATCAAAACTTATGCCATCCGCGGCCAGTATGACGGTTATCTGACAGAGACAGGAGTTGACCCTAGCTCAACAACTGAGACTTACTTTAAGCTTAAAACCTACATCAATTCGCCGCGCTGGGAGGGAGTACCCATCACGCTGGAGAGTGGCAAGGATTTTTCCAAGGTCCAAAAGGAGGTTGTGGTTACCTTTAAGCATCCCCAGCCTTGCCTTTGCCCCCCCGGCGAACATTACAAAAACCGGATTCATTTTCGCATCCAGCCGCACCCCGGCATCGCTATCGAATTTTGGTCCAAGAAGCCAGGCTTCAAAATGGAGCTGGAAGAGCAGCTGCTCAGTTTCCAATATCATTCGGGTACGGAAGTTCGGTATTTGGAGGAATACGCGCGGTTATTTTTTGATTGTTTGCAGGGAGATCAAACATTGTTTGTCTCCGGCAGCGAAACCATGACTGGCTGGCGATTTATCGATCCCGTTGTCCGAGCTTGGCGCAATAATTTAGTGAAGCTGAAAATTTACAAGGACGACAAGATCCTCAAGGAAAAATTCGCCGAATCAGAAGCACAGGCCAGCACAAATAAAGCCGTGGGTATTTTGGGTTTGGGGAGGATGGGAGCCGGTATAGCGAAAAGGATGCTGGGCAAAGGCTGGGAGGTTTATGGCTGGAACCGGACGCACGAAGTAGCCCAGAAGCTGTCGCAATACGGCCTGGCAGCGTTTTCTTCGATCAAGGAACTGGTCAAACAGCTTTCCACTCCCAGAATCATTTGGCTGATGCTGCCGGCGGGAGAAGTGGTAGATGAAATTATTTTTGGAAGAGAAGGCCTGGTCAAGCTGTTGGAAGTGGGAGACATAATTGTTGATGGCGGCAATTCTTTTTATAAAGACACGGTCCGAAGGCACGCCGAACTTACTAAACGTGGAATCAAGTTTATTGACGTGGGGGTTTCGGGAGGGCCGGCAGGCGCGCTCAATGGTCCATGTTTGATGGTAGGCGGCGAGGCTGAAGTTTATGAGCAAATTTTGCCGCTACTTAAAGACTTGGCGTTGGAAGGCGGCTTGCAATTTTTTGAAGGTACTGGCGCCGGTCACTTTGTAAAAATGGTCCACAATGGCATTGAATACGGCATGATGCAGTCGATTGCCGAGGGGTTTGATTTGTTGAAGCATGGACCCTTTAAGCTGGATTTGGTAAAGGTTGCTGATTTATATAACCACGGCAGTGTGGTGGAATCAAGACTGATTGGCTGGCTGAAACAAGCCTACGAACAAAGCGGAGCGGAACTTGCAGGAATCTCAGGATCAGTGGGTCACACTGGCGAGGGAGAGTGGACCGTGAACACAGCGGAAGAACTAAAGATTAAATCAACCGTGCTGAAAGCAGCTTTTGATTTTCGCGTGCGTTCTCAAGATAATCCATCCTATGCCGGCCAAGTTCTTTCTGCCCTTAGAGAGCAGTTTGGCCAGCACAGAGTGAGGGATTCGGGTTAGTCATCCAAGAAATCCGGAAGGAGGAAGGTTATGTGGCGCATTATCATCACCTTCGTCGCGTCGTTTCTGCTCGTGGCAGCCAAGCTGCTGCCGCCGTTCTTCGGAGACTCACTGCTTGAGGTTCCGTGGTCAATCGTCCTCGGCGTCATCGCGGTTGCCTGGTGCGCGGTGAGCCTGAGTCAAGTGCCAAGGCCTGTGACTCACTTCATTCCGCCACCTTCACCCTTGCAACAGGGCGTGTTGACCAAGCTGCACATGATCCAACGGATGATGGAGAAAAACAAGGGTCGAGTTCGGGTCCAGTTGGTCTCGGGCGACTGGGTTGAGGGGAAGGTTGTGCAGTTGAGCAAGTCGGACGGGACCATGACCCTTTTGGGTCCGGATCAGATCCAGAATCTGATGCATCTGGCTGACGTCGTTCGGCTCCGCGCGCCACTCTCGGCTAGAGAGATTCTGGAAAGCGACGAAGCGCTTTCAGAAATCCGGGCCTGACAGACGCGCCTAAGGTCGTGTCTTTTTTATTAAACTTTTAAACTTAAGTCAATTCTTGGTGATGAGCGTAAAATCAAAAAAAAAACGGCAGGTCTACCTGCGCGTATGTGCCTTTCCGAACCGTCGGGATGCCACTGCTCTAGGTTCTTCCCCACAGCAGGGCTGGAAGATTACGATATCGTATTTCGGCTATTATTACTCTGATTCCTGGCTCCACCGGTTTGTCGCTGACGTGGAGCATCTGAGCCTGCGACGTTAGGTCCTCGATCACGGCCACGAAGCCGTTCTGGATCAGAGCGTCGGCCGCTTGACCAACCGTGACTTTCTCTTCCAGTAGCTCGAGGGCGATTTGACTGCCTGTCCAGCCTTGGGCTGACCGGGCGTTAACCCGGTCAACTAGTGTTGTCATTGGCTCCTCCTTGACCTGTTTATGGTAATTGCTGGGGTTTATAGTGTCAAGAACGCTTACCGGCTTATTTTCGTTTCTTGTTATGAAAACTTTCGTACGTTTCCCGCAGGCGCTTGTTGGTAACGTGGGTGTAAATTTGGGTGGTGGAAATCGAAGCATGCCCCAGCAATTCCTGAACCGCGCGCAGATCCGCGCCGTTGGCCAGCAGGTCAGTGGCGAATGAGTGACGCAGGGTGTGCGGAGAAATCTTTTTGGTAATTCCTGCCAGTTTGGCATATTTTTTGATAATCCGCTGGACGGTTCTGGCCGTAAGGCCTGGCGCGGATTTGGCCATGGAATTGATTTGTTGTTCCACTGATTCTTTTTGGTCATGCCGAATAAACAGCGCTTTCGAATTGTCTTCCCTCAGATCCAGATATTTTTCCAATGCGCTAATGGCCGAATCAGAAAGAAACACCAACCGCAGTTTGTCGCCCTTGCCGCGCACTGTAAATTCACGCTTTTTGAGGTTGATACTGTCGCGCCTCAGTCCGACCAGCTCGGAAATCCGCAATCCGGTGGAAAACAATGTTTCCAAAATTGCCCGATCCCGCTGTGCTGTGAGTTTGTGGTTCTCTTGGGCGGTAGCATTTATCAGGCGAACCAGGTCTTCGTGGTCCAAAAATTCCACTTGCCGGGAAGGGTTTTTGGGCAGTTCGATTTTTTCCGCGGCCAGAGTTTTGATGTCGCGGCGGGCGAGATACTTGAGAAAACTGCGCAGCGCGATCAAGTGATAATTTTGAGTCACTATTTTCAGAGGACGACTTTTTTCTGTAAGCCGGTTTAGGAATAGGCGATAAGAGCGAATCAGCTCCAGGTCTATGTCTTGGGGATCATTCACCCCCTGCTTGGCAGCAAAGTCAACAAAGCGCTCAAGATAGTGCCGGTAATTGCGCAAAGTCAGCTTCGACCGGTTGCGCTCGATCTCCAGATACTCCAGGAATTGGATATATAGTTTATGTAATTTACTTTTGATTTCAGGCATGTCGTGACCGCTAATGTTGTACGACTATTAAATTCTACACTTCATTGACAAATCCGTCAAAAAGTGATAATCTGGATTGTTCCCAACCAGAATTTTGGGCATTTGTCACTTTCCTCTTTTTTCTCTCCCGCTTGCGGGAGAGAAGGCACGAAGTGCCAGAGATGGTAGTTTGTGCCTAGCATTCTGGCCTGAAACGTCAGACGTTTCCTGAAGCGAAGTAAGGCCATTGGCGTGTCCGGTAACGGACACATTCTCAAACCGACAGGAGGGTTGTCATGGCGGCAAAATTTGCTGTCGACGGCGACCAGGACAGAGAAATTGACGTTCGGATATGCGAGATCAAGCGGCAGTTGCGGCAGGCTAGCGGCAGCCCGCTTGATCCAGCCAAGGTGGCCGGCGCGTTGCAGGCCATTAGTGAGGGCAAGTTCGCCGAGACGCCGGAAGTTGGCGTGCCGGTGATCAAGCCCGCGTCTCGTCTGATCCAGGGCCTGTTTGTGCCGTCTGCCAAGCAGGTGGACGACGTGCGGAAGTGGAGCAAGGAGCGCGGATGGGGTTTCTCGGAAGAGCAGATGCAGCAGGCGCTGGCAACTGCTCCGGCGTGGCCGTCGTATCAGCTCTGCGTGGCGGTTTTGGTACCCTATCTCGACACGTCCGCAAGGACATTCGAGGCGCTGTGGACTATCGCAGCGAGTAGGCAAGAGGATAACTGGCGTTATGGGGGTCTGCAGTCAAGGGTTGATCAACTGCGCTATCTGGATGATGGCGCACATGCTCCCGGACTTAGCTGGGAGATCATCGATCTCGTAGCGAACTGGGACAAAAAGTACGGCATCGCACCGGCGTCGGTGCGTAGTGCCAGAACTTCACCCAGCGCAGGGATCCTCGCTTCTGCCGCCCACTTTCCCAAGTGGGTGAGCAAGATGGACGGTGTCAACGTGCCGTTCGTTTGGATTCCCGGCTACCAGGCCTCGATCCCTGGCTATGCGGCGTGGGCGTACGTGCCGCTCCTGAGCTTCGATCACTGTGACCGTCAGGTCAAGCTCGACGCTGATCCTGGGTCGAGCTGCTACGCCAGCTATGCTGTTCCGCAGTTCCGGGAGTAGTCCTTGGAACTCGGTTTCTGGGGCCTTGGATTTGTTTGGGTTGTCAACCCAGACTTTGCGAGGCCTTTTTTCTTTGCTAAAATTTCATAGTTATAAACTTAGACAAAAACTTCCACAGTTGCTCAAAAAAGAAAAAGATGCTAGAATTTGATGGCTATGGAAGAGAAAGATTTAAAACAAATTGAGAAATTGTTTGAGAAGGGCTTTGCAGAAGGATTCAAGCAGGCTTTTGCTAGCGTCTGGGAACACAACCTTGAGCCTGCTCTTAATGAAATCCATCGGGAAATTGCTGGGGTTAAATCTCAAATGGTAACCAAGTCATACCTCGATGATAAAATTGCAAACCTGCAGGGCGATTTGATTACTAAGCTTCGCAAAGAAGATGACAAACTAAATCGTTTGGCTGATATTTTAAGACAGAAAAAAGTCATTTCAGACAGCGACATACAAGAGCTTGGTAATCTTGTTGTATTTCCAAAATAATTAGAAGGAATTTTAGAATGCTTACGCCTAAGGAAAAAGAGCAAATTATCAAGAAGTTTCAGGTCCATAAAGACGACACTGGCAGTCCGGAAGTGCAGGTGGCGATTTTAACTCGCGAGATTGAGAAAGTTGCTGAGCATTTGGAGCAACACAAAAAGGACAATCACTCCCGCCGCGGACTCCTGAAGATGGTCGGCAATCGCCGAAGATTGCTGCGTTATCTCAAGGCCGAAGACGAGAAGCGGTGGGAAAAGCTGGTTGACAAGCTAAAGCTCAATAAATAGTTTTATTAATTACGAATGGTTACTAATCTACTAATTGCCTAATTCTATTGGTATATTCGTACTGATTAGTAATTAGTAAAACCTTAATAATTAATTTTTCCGAAAGTGTCGGCAAAGAGGTGTTATTAGGCGGGAATATGGAATAT
>JACQJI010000006.1 GCA_016198045.1 Candidatus Doudnabacteria bacterium | reverse complement strand
GCAATGCATAGATTTTAGAGCTTTTTAATGTCTTGATTATTATAGCAAAAAATTATAAAATTAGCTGTATCTTTCCGGGATCGTCTAATGGTAGGACACCAGACTCTGAATCTGGTAATTGGGGTTCGAGTCCCTGTCCCGGAGCCAAGAAAGTTCGGGTTTTGATCGCGCGTTTCCAAACGCGTTTTTTGTTTGTACTAATGCCTTATTGTAGGAATCACGGCAATTTATTATATTCGTGCTATATCTGGATATAACCTGCCTACCGGCAGGCAGGCATTTTCCCGAGGAGAAAAGTCTATGGCACGTTACGGCAAAAAAGCAGGCAAGACTGTTGCGCGCGCCATGCACAAAATGAAACGCGGCCAGCTTAAGTCCGGCCGGTCTGGCAGGAGAGTCAGAAGCCGCAGGCAAGCAATCGCCATCGGGCTTTCGGAGGCGCGCAAGAAAGGCGCCAAGGTTCCGCCGCTGCCGAAAAGGCGAAGAAAGTAACGCGCTCGGGCTAGTCGACAAAAACTACCGGCTGTCAAAAATTGGCATTGGAAAGCCAATTTTTGCAGCCTGCGCTCTCGGCCGGATGAGCCGGCCTGCGAGAGCTAGTTTTTGCGACTAGCCCTCGCGCTTGACCGTAACCATCGTGATTGGCTTTCGATAAAGAACAAGAAATAAAGTGTGTAACCTCTTGCGAGAGAAAGGGGTTTTATGCCCAAGTCTTCCAAGCAGAAGATTCGCGACTGGTTGGATAAGAAGTATCCGCTTCCCCCAATGCTGGCGTGCCTTCGGCAGCCAGGGCTTCCGCCTGTTTCGGAAGCTGCTTTTTTTTATCTTAACTATCGGCTCGGCATAGATTGCAAAACTACCGGTAGCAAATTCTGCTGAATTTACTACCTACTTGCTCGCGCCGTCGCGCTTCGCAGGCTAGTTTTGCAACTATACCTCGCCTCAACCTCTCTCCTCGCTCGTTGTGGATATGTAACGAGAGCATAGAGTGCTCGATTAAAGATTTGGTATAATAGAATTACGCCGCAACCCTGAACTTGATTCAGGGTCTCAAGATGAGATCCTGACTTTCGTCAGGATTGCGAGAAAGAAACTCAGATGAACAATTTGCCTAAATGGCTTATTTTGGGGTTGGGGAGTGTGCTTATAGTGTTCGTGGGATTTTTGGCTATTGAAAAGGCTTATGGGGTGCTTAAAAGCATTAGCCCCAAAAAACCGGAGAACACGATTTCAATTTCTGCGGAAGGGAAAGTGGAGGCTGTGCCTGACTTGGCCGTGGTGAATTTGGGGGTGCTGACCACCGCTTCCTCTGCCAAGGCTGCCGAAGATGCCAATAGTAAAAAGATCAATGAGATTTTGGACTTCATCAGAAATCAGGATGTAGATAAAAAAGACATCACGACTTCTCAGTTCAGCATCTACCCAACTTATGATTACCGCGATGGGGATAATAAGATCACGGGATACCGAGCAAATCAAACGGTCACTGTGAAAGTGCGCAGGATTGAGCAGTCCACGGAAAAAGTCAGCAAAATTTTGGATGGGGCAACTGATCATGGCGCCAATGAAATCAGCGGCGTGTATTTCACTTTTGACGACGCGGACAATCTGCGCCAGCAAGCCAGAAAGCAGGCAATTGCCAAGGCCAAAGAAAAGGCTGCTGAATTGGCTGCCGAAGCCGGCTTGCGGTTGGGTAAAGTTGTGAGCATTTCTGAAGGCGGTTATATAACTCCGTACCCTCTGATGTATGAAAAGGGTTTGGCTGCTCCCGACGGCAGAGGCGGCGGAGGAGCCCCGGAAGTGGAGCAAGGCAGCCAGGACATTACCGCGTCAATTACTGTAGTCTTTGAAATCAAATAGTTATTTTTGTTCGCTCGGGCAGCCACTTTTCGGACACGGCCGATGAACGGCCTAAGAGGTCGACGCATGGAAGCGTCGACCAATTGTCCTCAAAGTGGCTGCCCTCGCTCAAGAAGCTTATGCGGCACTTGAATATAAAGGTGTATGGGCGCGTGATAGACGTGGACTTCCGGCATGCTGCCAAGCGCTTGGCAGAAAGTTTGGGGATCACTGGGTTTGCCCGCAACGCGCATGATGGCACGGTGTTTATGGAGGCCGAAGGGGAAGAGGAAGCGCTTGCACAGTTTACGGACTGGTGCAAGGTCGGATCAAAGTACGCCAGGGTGGATAAGATAGAGGTGTCAGGAGGAGAACTCAAAGGTTTCAGGGATTTTAAGAGAATCTGAAGACCGCCCTCGAGGCGGTTTTTTGATTTGCTAATTTTGCGATACAATATCCATTATGAGCTATGTTTTGCAGGCTAATCATTTAACCAAGAAATTCGGCAAGTTTATGGCCGTGGACAATATCTCCTTTGGACTTAAGGAAGGGGAGATTTTGGGACTGCTGGGGCCGAATGGGGCCGGCAAAACCACGACTCTCCAAATGCTGTTGGGACTAACTACTGTGACAGGCGGGAGCATTAGCTACTTTGGCAAGGATTTTTATCAGCACCGCTCCGAAATTTTGGAAGAGGTTAATTTTTCTTCAGCCTATACCAAATTGCCCTGGCTTTTGACAGTCAGGCAGAATTTAACTTTTATTTCTTACCTTTACAACATCAAGGACCGCAAAGCCCGAGTAAATCAGATAATCAAAATTTTTCATTTGGAAAAATTGGCCAATCAAGAGGTTAGGCATCTTTCGGCTGGCGAAACCACCAGACTTAATATCGCCAAGTCGCTCATAAACTTTCCCAAAGTCCTGCTGCTGGATGAGCCCACAGCTTCGCTCGACCCAGAGGTCGCGGCTTACATCAGGGAATTTTTGGCCAACGAGCGCAAGCAGTTCCAAGTTTCAATCATCATTACTTCCCACAACATGGCAGAAGTCGAGGAACTTTGCGATCGCGTGGTGTTCATCAACCAGGGCAAAGTTATTGCCGACGATACTCCAGAAAATTTGGCCAAAAGTATAGAAATTTCTCATGTTAGATTGTTGCTCACTCCCGATGTTCAAACTAAGCTGATTGATTATTGCAGCAAATATAAGCTGCTCTGCGAACAGGAAGGGCGCTATGTCATAGTTGACATTAAGGAAAAAGATATCCCCGGGTTTTTGCAGAAGATCAGCGAGCTTGGCATAAGCTATGACGAAATCAGCATTGAGCGGCCGTCGCTCGAAGACTATTTCTTGCAGAAAGCGAGGACGACAACAAGATGAGCTGGCATCGCATCTATGGTTTGATTTTGCGCTATAGTTATTTGTTGTTCCGCAACCCTGACCGCGCGGCTGACACTTTTTATTGGTCAACGATTGATTTGCTGGTTTGGGGGCTGACCGGACTTTACGTGGAGCGCCTGGCCGGCAACCTTTTGATCATTAACATTATTATTTCCGGGATTGTTTTTTATTACATCATTTTTCGAAGTCAAGGTGAAGTCTCGGTTAACCTTCTGGAAGAGTATTGGAGCCATAACTTGGTCAACATCTTTGTTTCGCCGCTGAAATTCGGGGAGTGGATGTTGGCAGTGGTAGTCAACGGCGTCATTAAAGGGTTGCTTGGTTTTGTGTTTGCCGGGGCCGTGGCGCTGGTCCTTTATAAGGTTGCGGTTTTTAGCTACGGCTTCTATCTCATCCCGTTTATTTTTTTGTTGATGCTCACCGGCTGGTTTCTGGGGTTTTTTGTTTCCGGGATCATTCTGCGTTACGGTACAAAGATCCAGTTTATCGCCTGGACATTTACTTCAGTTTTTGCGCCGTTCTCGGCGATTTATTACCCGGTGTCGTTTCTGCCTGATTGGGCGCAGGCGGTCGCCGCTATTCTTCCGACCAGCTATGTGTTTGAAGGATTGCGGGAAGTTATCCGTACTGGACACTTCGATCCCGCTAAGTTTTGGATAAGCTTGGTTTTGAACCTCGTTTATTTAGGTTTGTCGATTGTGTTCATCCGAAGCAGTTTCAAAAAAGCGCTGGAGAGGGGATTGATAAATACGTACTAGTTTTTCTGGCGCTAGGACTAGCAGTCGCTCGGGCATTGCAGCGACGGGTCCTGCCGTGGTTTTTACCCCGCCAGTGCTCGTTCGCCTGTCGGCTCACTGCGCGCTGTCGGGGTCCCCAAAACCACGTCACCCGTCGCCCCTGCACTCTGGCACAAGCTAGTTTTTGCGACTAGCCCTCCCGCTTGAAGCTGTTTTTGTATTGACTAAAGGGCCAATGACTAATATGATAGAGGCCTCAAGGAGGAGGCCGATGGCAAGACTGGTTATGTTCCTGTTGGAGTACGTCGTGCGGTCGCAGGAGATCTTTCTCCTGCAAGTCGTTGAGTTTGCCTTGAAGACTGGCGGCTTCTTGGTAGCCGCATTCTTCATCGTCCTCGTGACGCCGGCTCAGCACCGCGCGCTGCTGATCTATCTTGCAGCGCCAATGGTGCTCGGTATCTCGTTTGCCTCGGCGCAGGTGGCGTACATGCAGGGACGCCAAGGCGCATTCACAGCCACAAGAGAAGAGGCAATCTACCGTCTGGCCGAAAAGCTGGACGGCGCTGACATGGGGAAGATGCCGCCGACCTACGAACAGTCGGACGAGCGGAACCGCGTTCGGACCCAAGTCGGTGAGGTTGCGGTTCTGAGCGGCAGCATTATTGGCCTCGCGCTGATGATCGCTGCACTGGCCCTGCCTTTCGTCGTGTTGCCAGGGTACAGGGCGTGGAATGTGACATTCGCGGTGAGTATGAGTGTCATGACATTCTACTGTCTCTATCTGGTTGCGGTTGCCCAGCAAGCAACCAGCGGGCGCTGGCGACTAGAATAGTCACAAGACTTGGACTTGGACTTGGACTTGGGGCGGAGTAGCAATTACTGTCGCTCTTTTTTTATGCTAAGATTAGACTATGCCAGGTACTGAGTTTTGACCCGCGATTATGTTTTCGTAACTAGAATTCTTAACCAAAACATAATCGCGCAGTTAATTTTCGACCAGGCATAAGATCACTCAAAGTGGTCGCAAATTAAGTCAAATTTCTAGTACCTGGCATGAAAATCACGAAATTAGGCCATTGCTGTTTGGTTATCGTGGAAAACGGAGTCAGAATCTTGACTGATCCCGGAGCCTGGACCACGGCCCAAAACGAGGTAACAGACATTGATTTGGTTTTGATCACCCATGAACACCCTGACCATTTGCATTTGGAGTCGCTTAAGGCTGTTTTGAAAAACAATCCGCAAGTCAGGGTCATCACCAACAGCGCGGTAGGAAAAATTTTGTCTGAGAATGCGATTAGCTTTGATTTGGTGGAGGACGGCCAAGAGATTGCGGTTTCAGGGTTGGTTATCAGAGGCTTTGGCAAAATTCACGCAGAAATTTACGGCGAACTCAACCGAGTGCAAAATACTGGCTACTTTGTGGGCAGTAGATTTTTTTACCCTGGCGACGCTCTGACCAACCCGCAAAAGCCGGTTGAAATTTTAGCGCTTCCCGTGGCTGGACCTTGGATAAAAACCAAAGAAGTGATCGATTATGCCAAAACGCTGAGCCCGAAGATTTGTTTTCCGGTGCACGATGGCATGCTTAAAATCCCCATGCCGTACCATCGCATGCCGGAAATAATCTTGACACCGCTGGGAATTAATTTCCAAGTTTTATCCGAAGGAACCGAGGTGGATTTCAAATGAACGAAACCCGAGACAAAAAAGCCGCTTACACGCGAAGTTTTATTTTTGGAGTAGAAGACAGTCTGGTTTCTACCGTGGGGCTTTTGACCGGTATCGCAGTCGTGGGTATCGACAAACAGACGATAGTGCTTATTGGCATTATCTTGATTTTTGTCGAAGCTTTTTCCATGGCGATTGGGGATTTGCTTTCGGAGCATTCGGCGCAAGAGTATTCGCAGCAGTCGGAAATACCCATAGGCACCGCGGTAAAAAGCGGGATAATTATGTTCTTCGCTTATTTTCTTTCGGGATTCATCCCGTTGTTTCCTTACTTCGTTTGGGACCCCTCGAAGGCTTATCAATTTTCGATTGCCGGCTCCCTGTTGGCGTTATTTATCCTAGGCTCGGGCAGCGCGAGATTTTCCAAGACTAGACTTGTCAAGCACGGGTTGCAGATGATGCTTCTGGGAGGATTTGCCATTGCGGTGGGAGTCTTGGCTGGACAGTTAACGCAAAAGATATTATGAAGTTAAAGCTTGTCTCTTGGAACATTCTTACGCTATCAGCATATATTTACACTGGTCAGAATACTTCAATACTACGTCGTATTGTAGTGGGGGTAATGAGGTTACCGGTGACTTAGTGGTTGTAGAGTGCTGTTTACTTACGATTGGCGCTAGTGATATGATAGGCGGGAAAGGAGGGTCCTGTGCAGCTAGAGTATACGAGGCAGAGTGGAACTGTTCCGCTTGGCCGGGTGAGCCAGATCTTCCAGGCCCTTGGGGTTGATGACCCGGATCGAGCGATCCTCGAACCGGTCGTCCTGCATCACTGGGGTGCTGGAAATGGTCCGGTGATTCTGGACCTGCTTTCGGAAGTCCAAAAGGAGGCTCTCCGACGGCATGGGCTCATCGGCTGACCGTTGTTTCGCTCCGTAGCCGGGGGCGGCGCCATCGCTGCCCCTCCCTCATCTTAAGATTTTATGAGGATAAGAAGTTAGCGTGAAAAGTTTTTTGGTCAATTTAGTGATTGCTCTTGTTGGCATAGCCGTGCTAATCGGCGTTATTTTTTATTGGAGCAGTTTGCGAGACAAATGGCCGGCCGCTCCAAAGCCCGCGCAGGACATTGCCAAAACCATAAACACCACGGGCATGCCGCTTAATTTGCCGGATGGGTTTTCCATCGAAATTTTTGCCAAAGATTTGCCGGGAGCCAGGGTGATGGCATTTGATAAGCCGGGAAACATGTGGGTAAGCCAAACTGGCGATGGAAAAATCAGCCAGCTAATTATTCAAAATGGCAAAGTCGCTGATCAGCAGACCGCATTTAGGAACCTTCAAAAGCCTCATGGATTGGCGTTTGATCTCAAAGACCAGTCGAGACTATATTTTGCTGAAGAAAATAAAGTTTCTGCGGCAACGCTTAATGATAACCCAGTGCTTAGGAAACTTATCGACTTGCCTGCGGGTGGCGGACATTTTACCCGAACTCTTAGTTTTGGACCTGACAAACGCTTGTATGTTTCTATTGGTTCCTCGTGCAATGTCTGTAACGAAGGTGACCTTCGTAGGGCTGCGATTTACTCGATGAATTCTGATGGCTCTGATTTTAAGCTGTTTGCCAAAGGGTTACGCAATACTCTGTTTTTTGCTTGGGATGAAGAGGGTAGGATGTGGGGGACAGACATGGGCCGTGATTACTTGGGCGATAATCTGCCGCCGGATGAGATTAATATCATTGAACAGGGCCGGGATTACGGCTGGCCTTTCTGCTTTGGCAAACAGGCTCACGACGATAACTATGACGATGACAATAACCGCTCGTGCTCTCAAACTCAAGCTGCACAGATCGAGTTGCCGGCGCATTCAGCGCCGCTTGGCTTAGCGTTTATCCCAAAAGGCTTTGGGCCTGCTGATTGGGAAGGTGATTTGATCGTGGCGTTGCATGGTTCGTGGAATCGAAGCGAGCCGACTGGTTATAAATTGATCCGAGTTAAACTCGATGATCAGGGGAACTTTGAAAGATTTGAAGATTTTATTACCGGCTGGCTGCAAGGCTCAACAGCGTTGGGTCGGCCCGTTGATGTACTCATTAGAGTAGATGGAAACGCGATGTATGTTTCCGACGACAAAGCCGGAATGATTTATAAAATTAGTTACAAGCTCTAAACGGACTCGTCATTGTTGATAACTTTTTTGCCTAAAAAATTGAGCTATTCTACAATTAACCCAAGCAAAAATTAGAGAAAATTGTCATGCTGGAAGGGGGTGAAAAAAATTGAATCCTAAGCAATTTTTAGTGGTCGGGGGAGCGATTTTGGTCCTGGTTGGACTGTTGGGTTTCTTCGGGGTCATTGGGCCGACCGCGGAACAAAGTATTTTCGGATCTGCCTGGTGGTTTGATCAGGGCGAGAACTGGGCGCATCTGGTAATCGGCGTGGTTGGCTTGATCGCCGCATATACCTTCCCTGCTTCCACGCAGAAACCGCTGGTTATGCTGCTGGGAGTTATCGGAGTGTTGATTGGACTTTACAGTTTGATATTCTCGTCCAGCTTCCTGGGCGCGAACCTGGAAAATCCCGCTGATTCACTTTTGCACCTCGTGGTTGGCGTATGGGCGCTTTATGCTTCCTGGGGCAAAAGCTCGGTTGGCGGCATGAGCCCTATGGGCGGACAAATGTAAAAAAAGTAAAAGGAAAAACCCCCGCAGTGCGGGGGTTTTTGGTTTACCATGGCCTTTGGATTTTGAAGAGGGGATAGAAGATGGGGTTGAGGAGAATCAGGAATTGGATCGCAACGGTGAAAACCGTTGCCAAAATCAGGTTGTAGTTGGCGTGCGGTTTGCGGCCGCGGATGACAAACGCCATAATCAGCTGGAGGAAAATCAAAATCGTGAACGTCCAGGTTCTGGCCAGGATGACATTGCCTGTTGCCCTGACGATCTGCCAATAAGCCGTCAGAGCTATCACCGCGATCAAAATTCCGTACATGACCAGCACAATCAGCGAATTGAAGCCAAGCAGCCGATGCTCCTTGGTGCGAGGAGGTTTGCGCATGGCATCCGGGTCTTTGGGGTCGAGAGCCAAAGCGATGGCGGGCAATCCGTCGGAGATCAGGTTTATCCAAAGAATCTGGGCTGGTACAAGCGGCAAAGGCAGTCCCATCAGCAAGGCGATCAGAATCGTGACAAGCTCCGAGATATTGGTGGAAAGCAAGTATCGTATGGATTTCAAAACGTTGTCATAAATAGTTCGGCCCTCTTCGACTGCCTTGACAATGCTGGCGTAGTTGTCATCCGTGATAATAATGTCAGACGCTTCCTTGGCCACGTCCGTCCCCTTTTTACCCATTGCCACGCCAATTTCGGCCTGTTTGAGCGCTAAGGCGTCATTGACTCCGTCGCCAGTGACGGCAACCGCCAAACCGGCTTCCTGGAAAGCTTTGACGATTCTTAATTTGTCCTCGGGATTCGTGCGGGCAAAAACCTTAACTTTCCAGATGATTGTCTGCAGTTCTTGATCGTTGATTTTTTCCAAGTCCTGACCGGTAATTACTTCGTCGCCTTCGGAAGCCAATCCCAGCTGTCTGGCTATAGCCATGGCTGTGAGCTGATTGTCCCCAGTAACCATGACTGTCATGATGCCGGCCTTGGAGGCTTGCTTGATTGATTCGGCTACCTCTGGGCGGATCGGATCTGCTAGGCCGGCGAATCCCAAAAAAATCAGGTCAGATTCCACGTCCGCGCGAACATAGCGCGCAAGGGGAGGGATGTGGTTTTTGTAAGCAAACCCCAGAAGCCGGTAACCGTTTTTGCCAAGCGATTGGAACTGCGCAGTGAGCTGTTGTTTTTCTGCTTCGCTCAGGAGTTTGATTTTGCCGTGGGAAAATATGCGGGTTGAGTTTTCGATAATGTATTCGGGTGATCCTTTGATGAAGCATTCGATGTTGTCATGGCGGTTGATAATGACGCTCATGGTTTTCCGCTTTTGGTCGAACGCGAATTCTTCGACTAGTGTTGCTTGTTGTTTGTGTATTTCGTAGTTAACCCCGACGGCTTGGGCAAGCTGCAACAGCGCTCCTTCGGTGGAATCGCCAAGCACGGCTCGGCTGCCGCGGTCGAATTTATAGACCAAGCTTGCGGTATTGGGTAGTATCAGAGCGTCAAGAAATTTGTCAGCGCCAGAAGTAGCTTTCAAGGCCAGTTTGAATTCCTCCGGTCCGTACAATTTTTCATCAAACCAAAGTTTTTGCACCCGCATTTCTCCACTCGTCAGCGTTCCTGTTTTGTCGGTGACGATCACGTTGATTGATCCCAGTGCTTCCACGGCCACCATTTTTCGGACCACTGCTTTGCGCAACGCCATGCGTTTGACCCCGACAGCCAGCGTGATCAGAATTATTGCCGGCAAGCCTTCCGGAATGGCGGCCACCGCGGAGCTGACCGCGGTCAGAAACATATCCAACTGCTTCTGTCCGAGGGAAATGCCGATGAAATAAATAAGCAAGCTTGCGACAACAGCCAAGAGTGCTACGTTGAGTGTTAAGTGCTTGATTTGGGTCTGCAGCGGAGTTTCAGTTTCTTTGATGGATTTAAGGGTCTGTGCGATTCTGCCGAACTTAGTACCGCTGCCGGTAGCACTTACTTTTACTTTTCCATGTCCTCCGACAACCAGCGTGCCGGCCGAGACTTGATTGCGTTCCACGTCCTGCGGCTGCTTGAAGATCGGCAGCGCTTCGCCAGTCAGCGATGATTCGTTGACTTCCATGTTGAACGATTCGATGACTAGGCCGTCCGCCGGGATCTTGTCGCCGACTTCCAGAAAAATTATGTCGCCCGGCACGAGTTCCTGGCTGTTAAGCGGGATGATTTTTCCGTCCCTGAGCGCGCGGACGTAGGAAAAAGTCAGGTCTTTCAGTTCTTCCAGCGTTCGCTCGGCTTTGTATTCTTGCCAGAAAGAAACGATGCTGTTGAGCAGGACAATGGCAAAAATCAAAACCGCGTCCAAAATGTCCTTAATTGCCAAGGAGACGAAGCCCGCGAGGATGAGCAGGATGTTTAAGAAACTAAAAACCTCGGAAAACAGCAGGCCAAAAAAACTAAACTGCGCTCCGTCGGCGATTCTGTTTGGGCCCAGTTCTTTGAGCAATTTTTTGGCTTGAGTTGTGCTTAGTCCGGAGTCCATCTTAGATAAAAATTGCGTTTTGTTTGTCTTTTAGGCCATTGAGAAAATCCGCGCCTGGCATAGGCTTCTTTCCTTCTGGCTGGAGCTTAACGATAATTAGGCTGCAGGTTTTGCATTGAACGATCATTTGTTTGTTTCGCTGGCTGATTTTGCCGGCAAGGCCGGTCGGGTTCTGATCCCGCAGTTCTATTACTTCCAGTATTTTAACAGATTTATTTATATAAGTTGTCCACGTACCCGGTTCCGGATTGAGTGATAGGATTTTTTTTTCTATTTCTGAAGCTTTCTTGGTCCAATCGATCCGGCCATCTTGCCAGCTGAAAATTTTGGTGTAACTGGCTTGGTTTTCGTCCTGGGGGATCGGTTTGATTTGCCCTGCAAACCACTGCGGAAGAGTTTTGCTGACAAGGCCGGCTGATGTTTCGGAAAGTCTCTTATAAAGACTTAAATAGCTAGTGTGATCGTCAATAGTTAGGGTTTGCTGAGCGATAACAGGCCCGTGATCCAGTTTTTCGTCCATAAGGAACAGAGTGATACCGGTTGTTTTGTCGCCATTCAGAATTGCGGTCTGGGTTGGAGAAGCTCCGCGATATTTGGGTAACAGCGAGCCATGTACGTTTATAGAGCCGTATTTGGGAATGTCGAGAATTTCTTTGGGGATAAGTTGGCCGTAAGCGGCCACTAACAAAAGATCAGGCATGATATCTGTTATTTGATTTCTGGTATCTGATAATTTTTCCGGTTGCAAAACAGGGATGCCATTTTTTTGGGCCCAAACTTTGATTGGCGGGGGAGTGATAGTTTTTTTGCGGCCCACTGGCTGGTCCGGCTGGGTGATAACTGCAAGTATTTGGTATTTAGTATTTAGTATTTCGAGAGTAGGGATGCCGAATTTGGTCGTGCCTATAAAAATGATTTTCATGTCATTCTCTAAGGGTTTTTCGTTCTTTGGTTTCAGTGCCGTCAGTGTACTTGATGATTTTTGAGGTAATTAAAATTCCGTCAAGGTGATCGATTTCATGCTGGATCACGCGCGCGAGCAAGCCGTCAGCTGACAATTCGTTTTCTTGCCCTTGCAAGCTGAGCGCTTTGAGTTTGATTTTCTCCGCTCGCTTAACAATGCCGTAAATTCCAGGGATAGATAAGCAGCCCTCCTCCAGCTCGGTTTTTTTCCAGGATTTTTTGACAATTTTTGGGTTGACCAATGCAAAGGGCGGGATACCCAGATGCTCCAGATTAATTACGCAAAGCCGGATGGATTTGCCGATTTGGGGTGCGGCCAGTCCAATCCCACTGGCCGCTCTGCAAGTTTCAATCATGTCCGAAACCAAAGTCAAAATAGTTCGGTTAATTTTTTGGATCGGCTGAGCTTTTGCGGTCAGTATTGGATTGGGAACAGTTAGGATGTTGAGAATCATGAAAAGTCTGGCGTAATTCTGAACTCGATTCAGAATCTCTAAATGAGATCCTGAAATAAATTCAGGATTGCGATTCTTTATATTTTTTTAACAAAAAGGCAAACAGGGCGCCTGGGCGTTTGGTCGACTTGCTTTCCAGCACTTCTCCGGCGATTCTTCTTAGCAGATTATGGTCATGGGTCAAGGCCATTTTTAGATAAAATCCAAAATGTTTTTTGTCGCTAAGCTTGACCGAAAGTTCATCAGCCAGCACGTGAGCAGGGGAGTGCAGGTATTGGGATTTCTTGATCGAACGCTTAATCTCCATACAGACCAATTCTATCAGATTTACCCCCACACCAAAAGCTTGGTGTGGGGGTTTATGCTATAATTTCTATGTCTTATGCGCATATTTACGGCGATTCCGCTTCCGGAAGAGAAAAGGAAATTGGCTGGCGAAATTTTCAGAGGACGCCTGCCGGTGGCTTACGTCAACACCGCGAATTTGCATATAACTTTGAATTTTTTCGGAGAGCTGGGGGACGATGAAGTCGAAAAAGTTAAAAAGATTTTTTCAGAGGCTGTGCATGGGCAAAAAAGTTTTGATATTGAGTTCGACAAGATCATCAAGTTCCACCAGCAGATTCATATGACGGTAAAGCCAAACAAACCACTGAACCGGATTCAAAGCGAACTGGAACAGAAATTCCAGGAAACTGGTTTTAATTTCCAGGATCGCGCATATTATCCGCACGTTAAGCTAGCCAATTTGCACATGGATCATGTCATGAATCCGGAGAGAAAGCTGGAAAATTTTCCGAATACGGAGTTGAAGCAGCTGAATTTTATCGCAAGTAAAGTAGTGCTTTACGAAAGCAAGCTGCTTTTGCATCATGCTCACCACACGCCAATTCTTGAGCAAAAGCTGTTATGAAGATAGACATTGCGGGAGTTTTGATCGACAATATCACCAAAGAGGAGGCTTTGGAAAATATCCTGCAAATTTGCCGCTTGAGCGAACCAGGGCACATTGTCACCACTTATTCTGAGTTGATTGTTTTTGCCGAGAAAGACGAAAAGTACAGAAAAATCCTAAACTCTGCGGCTTTGTCACTGCCCGACGGCATTGGCATCCTCTGGGCGGCTTACTATCTATCATCTGTCAACCATCATCTGTTAACTAGTTTAGCGGGAATTATCCTGAATCCTTTCAAGATTCGCTCGGTAATCAAAGAACAAGTCACCGGCAGGCAGCTTATCTGGGATATCGCCAAGCTTGCTTCAGAAAAAAATTATTCACTCGCATTGGTGGGCGGTAAGGACGGTGTTGCGCAAAAAACTGCTGAGCGGTTAAAAGTTAATAGCCAAAAGTTAAAAGTTAATCTGGTTTTATCTGAGTGCGCATTCGACGAACAGCTGGTCCAGAAGATAAACCAGAGCAATTCTGATATACTGCTGATAGCTTACCAACCTCCGAAACAGGAGATATGGCTGGCCCAAAACCTTAAGAATTTGAATGTAAAGGTGGCTCTGGGACTGGGTGGAACATTTGACTATATTGCCAAAAAGCGCTTCCAAAGCCCCAAAATTTTGCATTTCATGGGTTTGGAGTGGCTCTGGCGGCTGCTTACCCAGCCTTGGCGGATTAAGCGGATTTGGAACGCGGTGCCGGTGTTTATTTGGAGAGTGAATAGATATAAAAGTTATAAAGTTAAAAAAGTTTGAAAGTTCATAAAGTATGGAAGTAAGAACCAGGTTTGCGCCAAGCCCGACAGGAATGCTTCATATCGGCGGATTGCGGACCGCCTTGTACGAGTTCCTTTGGGCGAGAAAAAATAACGGCAAATTTATTTTGCGGGTAGAGGACACGGACAAAGCCAGAACAGTTCCAGGCGCCCTGGAAAACATCGTCCAGACTCTTAAGGATTTCCGGCTCAACTTTGATGAAGGACCGTATTTGCAGTCTAAGCGTTTAGATATTTACAAAAAACACGCTGAAGAACTAGTTGAGAAACAAGCGGCGTATTATTGCTTTTGTACTGAAGAAAGGCTGGTTGCTCTAAGAAAGGAACAGGAAGCAAAAAAAATACCTCCTAAATATGACAAACATTGCCTCAAGCTTTCCGCTGATGAAATTAAAGGCAAATTGCAAAATGGCGAACCGCACGTCATCCGGCTCAACGTTCTGCCGAACAAGCGGATTAGATTTACTGATCTAGTCCACGGGGAGATTGACGTGTCGAGCAATGATTTGGATGATCAGGTATTGATCAAATCCGACGGGTTTCCGACATACCATCTGGCTGTGGTGGTGGATGACCACCTGATGAAAATTTCCCACGTCATCCGGGGGGAAGAATGGATTCCCTCGACCCCTAAGCACATTCTTTTGTATTCCGCGTTTGGTTGGGAGTCTCCTCAATTCGTGCACACGCCAAACATTCTGGGCAAATCCGGCAAAAAACTTTCCAAACGAGAAGGGGAAGTGGCAGTCAAGGATTTCGTGGAGAAAGGGTATCTGCCAGAAGCATTGTTGAACTTCGTGGCGTTCCTTGGGTGGAATCCCAAGACCGAGCAAGAAATTTTTAACTTGCGCGAATTGGTCGACCAATTTTCTCTCGCGAAGTTAAATAGGGCCGGGGCGGTGTTTGATTTGGACAAACTGGATTGGATCAACGGCTTGTATATCCGCAGGATGAAAATCGAAGAGCTTTTCGCTCGAGCAGTGCCGTACTTGGTCAAAGCGGGGATAAATTTGCAGGATTATCCCAAGCAGTTCATAGAAAAAGTTTTGCAGCTCGAGCAAGATCGACTCAAGAAGTTGTCGGAAGTAGGGGAGAGAGTCGGTTATTTCTTCCGCGAACCAAGCTACGATCCATCCTTGTTAATATGGAAGAATGCTCCGAAAGAAGCTATTTTGAAAAACCTCGAAGCTTTAAGCAGTTTTGTTCAAACTTTGGACCCAAAAGAATTCAGTAAAGAAAATTTGGAGCAAAAAATCAAAGCTTGGATTGCGCAAAACAACATGAAGACTGGCGAAGTGCTGTGGCCGCTGCGCGTGGCCCTGACCGGACTTGACGCCAGTCCTGGTCCGTTTGAGATTATGGACGCCTTCAGCGCTTTGCCGAATGGCAAAGAGCTGGTGGTGAGGCGAATTAATAAAGCAACTGAACTGTTATTTTGATATGGGTGAATACAGGGAAATCTCTGGGCAATCAGAAGAAGGTCGAGAGAATATAAAGCAAGTTTTTGAGCGTTACCATAAGACCTTGGTAAGATGGTGTGTTTATAAGTTATGGAAGCATAGGATCACTCCAGAACAAGTCTCTGCAGAAGACCTTGTTCAACAAGTTTATCTTACATTATTAAGTACGGATAAAACCGTAAATTTAGATAGACCAGAGCACGAGGTCAAAGAGTTTTTAAATCGCACTCTTGATACCAGAATTTCTACTTATTTATTCCACAAGAATCGAAAAATAAGAAAATTACCTGGGGAACAAGTTGAGATTGACGCTAGAAGTAGCGAAGAGTTTGACCGAGAATTCGCTCTTTCTTTAGGCACGATATTCCAGGAATCACCCGAAATGTTGGAACGCCAAGAATTGGAATTTGCGCTTGGAAAATTGGCTGAAAAAAAACCGGAATTTGCAGATAGAATTAGGAAGTATTACCAGGAAGAGCTGACATTCGATGAGATTGCAAAACTTCACGGCATAACTCGTCAGGGCGTGCAATCATCGGTAGTTCGTGGGCTAGAGATGCTGCAGAAAATTATCTCTCGCAGTGGAATGATGGCGGGGCGCCGCCGGAAATAGTGCGAGGCTTGCCGAGATGCTTTAAATGTGCTAAAATATTAGTACATGATTTGGTTTAAGAAACCAAAACTAAATAACAAGCGAATATGGTTGGCGGGGGCATTAGCATTAATGCTCGCGTTTAGTTTTTATATCAATCCGCAAGCAGTTGGGCAAAACGTGGACGAATTACAAAAGCTGAAACAGGAGAAGCAGCAAAAGTTAGACGAAATTAATAAAAAAATTAGCGCCATTCAGGCGGAAATCAGAGAACGGAAAGCTGTTGCCAATTCACTGAAGAATGAAATTGCCCTGGTTAATTTGGAAATTGCCGAAACCGAGGCTCAGATTGAGGCGACCGAAGGGAAAATCGATACCACCAACCTTGAGATAGCGGAGGTAACGGAGACGATCGTGCGCACGGAAGCCGAAATCAAGGGGCAGAAAGAGAACTTGAAACAGTTAATTCGGCAAATCAACGAACTGGAAGAGATGTCGCCGCTGGAAATCGCCCTCGAAAACGACAACCTGACTGATTTTATCGATCAATTGCAATACGCCAGCAATATCCAAGACCGAACTTCGGAAATTCTCGCCGAGATCAAAAAGCTGAAAGAAGAGCTGGAGCAAAAGCAGCTTGACCTCAAAAAGCAAAAAGCGACGCTGGACGCGCTGCTCGGCCAGTTGGAAGTCGCCCAAAATGGGCTGAGAGGGCAGCGCACAGCCAAGCAGGAGATTCTGGATGAAACGCGCGGCCAGGAAAAAATCTATCAAAGGCTGCTTGCAGAGCAAGAAGGACTGGAAGAGCAAATTTCCAAAGAGATATATAACTTGGAAGTTGAGATCCGAAATAAGCTGGGCAACCGCCGTTTGCCGGCCAGAAAAGGCTTGTTGGCTTGGCCCATGGACGGCACCCTGACGCAAGGCTACGGCAATACCGGTTTTACCAGTTTGGGTTATTCTTTTCACAATGGGATTGATCTAGCCGGGCCTGCTGGCACTGCGATTTATGCCGCGGCAGACGGAATTGTGCTTGATACAGGAACCGGCCAGGGCGCTTACGGCAACTGGGTGACTATCAAGCATAACAACATCGCTGGCAATCGAGCCCTCATCACCTTGTATGCCCATATGAGCAGTTTCAAGGTTCGCGCGGGTCAGGCAGTAGCGCAGGGCGACCTGATTGGCTTTGAAGGAAACACCGGCAATACCACGAGACTCCTTTATGGACCGCACCGCGGCTACCACTTGCACTTCACAGTGTTTGATACCGAAGGCTACGATGTGGCAGAAGGACAATTTACCAAAATCTTCGGCAGTTACCGCGTTCCGTACGGCTACACTTACAATCCGCTCGAGTTTCTTTAGGCCCGATAGGGGAGAGGAAGCCAAAAACCGCTTAAAGCGGTTTTTGGCAATATTCAATTTTCAAGTATCAATTTTCAAAAAATATTTGTTAAGTGCATTTTGCGACAATTAATAGGCGATACATAAGTGTGTCGCAACAATGCGCGAATCTTATGTGACGTTGTTTAGAACTATCAATAGCATACGTCGCATAAGATATATTGTGCGACTACCTAACTATCCCTAAACCTGGCTATTTATGCTCTCCTCCCCAACACTCTGCATTGGTCTTTTCTTTTATCTTTAAATTTTAATCTTTAAACTTTTTATCCTACTCCCCTTTGATTTTGCCTACGAGTCGTGCAACTGTTTCCGCGCTTGCAGATTTAATTAAAAACAGTTATAAAAAAACCACAAACGGTCAGGAAGTCCCCTGACCTCTGAACAGGAGGATCTTCCATGGCTATCCCACACGGTGTTAGAGTAATCGTCGTCGGGTATCCTGAGGTCAGTTATGTCCGTGATATATCGCCGCAGGTTTACTTCGCTTCATCCGGCGACGTGCATTCCAAGAGTGATATCCCAGATGGCGTCGAGTTTATCTGTATGGGTCCGGGTCTGTCGTCCGGCCAGAAGGAACAAATCAGAAATTCAGCCGCCAGTAAGGGTGTGAGGATCGAGGACGTTCCTGAGGAACTTCTCGCGGCAAGACTGGGTAGGTTTAACGGTGCCAGTCGTGAAGGTGGAAAGCCTTTTCACCGGCATGAAGGTCCACCGTTCGTGCTTGTTATCGGCGCGGAATCGACCCATATAGACCAGTGGCACCAAGCCCAAGGCGTGCAGTTCCTCCATGAGGGAGGAGTTAAATCCCTCGGTGACATCCAACCCTCGATTCGCAAGGTCTTCCTTGTCAAGGGAGATGACAATCACAAACGGTTGATTCTCAATCTTGCAAGATCGCGTGGCATCCCTGTCGGCCGGTTCGAACGGCGCCCAGATCTCCTGTCGGAACTTGACCGGGCCATCGAGCAATACAGATCCCGCACAGAGACACAGGTTTTAGAACCAATGCTCGATGTTAGTCCGGTTGAGCCCGACTTAACTGGGACGATCAAGCAGTTGGTAGCTCAAACGGATACAGACTTCAGCGTGCCACCAGCTGAATTGGCCCGGCGCATGCTGCCCGCCGCCGTCCGAATCAGGCCAACTACGCACGTCAATTCGCTGGCCGCTGCGATTTCTCTGCACCGGAAATCGATGGCTGGGTCGGCGAGTTCTTCGTCAGCGCAAAAAAGCGCCAGCACTCAGCCACCTGAACCAAAGACTGATCGGAGGGTGGATCAAAACGGTGATGTGGCACGGCTTCTTCAGCAAATTCGTGACCTGCTAATAGCGCTTGCAGATTTTCTCGATCACGAGAAATCGCGTCTTGTAATTGAGAATGATAAGCTGCGGGCACAAGTCTCCAGGTTGGAACTAGAAGCCGTGGATCTCCGAGCTAAGCTGCTTCGAATGCAGCAGCGTTTTGCCGAGATCACTCGGCTTAGTCAGGATAACGCCTAAAGTCAGTAGCACTCCCCTGTCTCTGGCTTTTTATTTTTGTCTTAGTTTCTTGATTATTTCTGGAAAAGTTTTGATAAAAGAATCAATTTCTCTTTTTGTATTATCTTTTCCTAATGTTATACGTAGGGTGGCGGTAGGGCCGTCGGTGATTTTACCCAATGCTTGGATGACGTGGGATGGCTTGGATGAGCCGGAAACGCAGGCTGAACCGGTGGAGACGGCAAATCCAGCCAGATCGAGGGCGGCAATAAGCGCGTCTTGGTCTGTTTTGTAAATCGTGATGCTGAGGTTTTCAGGACTGCGGCTGTCTCCTACTGGTCCATTAATTTCTACTCCTAGTATTTTCTTAATTGAATCCCAAAGCCGATCACGCAGTTTTTTAATTTCCGCAGCCTGGCGTTGCCGTTCCTCTAACGGCCCTAAAAGCTCAATGGCGCAAGCCATGCCGATAATGCCGGCGGTGTTTTGGGTCCCTGGCCGCAGGCCATACTCTTGTGACCCTCCCTGGAGCAAACTGTCAATTTTAGTGCCAGTTTTGACATATAAGACGCCAATCCCCTTCGGGCCGTAAAGTTTGTGAGCAGAAAGAGTGAGCAGGTCGCAGCCGAGTTTCTCGACGTTGCAGTTGAAAAACTTAGCCGCCTGGACCGCGTCGACATGATAGACTATTCTACTATTCGCGCGAATTAGAGATAGTTGTTTGCTGATTTCGCGGACGGGGATCACTGAGCCGATTTCGTTGGAGACAAAGATCGTGGAGACAAGCACGGTGTTATCTTTGATTTCTTTGATAATCTGCTCGGGAAAAACCAGGCCATCTGCGCTGGGTTTGATAAAACTTGCCTCCGCCACTCCCCTGTCTGCCAATTCTTTGACTACGTTGTACACCGATTGGTGCTCAAGCTCAGTAGTTATGATGTGAGGCTTGATGCCTAATTTAAAAATTGCATGGCTGACTACGCCTTTGATTGCCAGATTGTTGGCCTCGGTAGCGCCAGAAGTAAAAATGATCTCCTGCGGTTTGCAGACTAAAAATTCCGCAATCTTGGCTCGCGCAAAATCGATCTCCGCGCGCGCCTGCTGGCCTTCGTGATGAATCGAGCTGGGATTGCCGAAATATTTTAATTCGAAATCACGCATCGTTTTGGCAACGCGCTTGTCAAGCGGCGTGGTCGCGGCGTGGTCAAGATAAATTCTTTTCATATTTTAGAGACTTGATTTTCTGAATCCCGCTGCCTTGGCCTCGGCTTCGGTATTGAAGCACTGTTCGGGATTGGTGCGATTATAAAAAGCGCCGCCGGGCAGATGGTAAATTTTGTCCGATGAGCTAATGTTTCCCTTGATTTTACCTTCGCAATTATCGACACTGGCTGATTGCGCGCCCGCGACATCTGGGGTATAATTGGAGAGCGCTTCGGACACTTGCTCAATTTTGATCTCGGGCGCATCAACTTTAAACGCGGTAATTCTTCCCATGGCAAAAGCCAGACTGGCGACCAAAATATAGCCTACTGACAGAACAATTTTTTGTTGGTGGGTTTTTATTAGCTCTGCAAATTTCACGAATCAGTTAATAGTTTATAGTTAATAGTTGATAGAATAGATATGAACCGTTACGCTTTCATACTCGGCCGGGTATACACTTTGTCCTTGGCCGAGCTGCTGCTGAAACTCAATAATCTGGGCATTGGCTATAAAGTCATGGCTTGCGCGCCGGAAGTGGTAGTTTTGGAGCTTGAGCAAGCCGTAGATGCGCTCAAGCTCCAGCCCCAGCTGGGAGGCGTTATTAAGATTATACGACTTCTGGACAGTTTTCAAAAGAAAGGCAAAGAGTATCCGTCGAATGCCTTGGTCAATTACTTTAATTTTAAGCGGATAAAAACCGACTATTTTGGCGAATATTCGGGTAAGCGCCAGTTCGGAGTTTCTATCTATTCGCTGGACCCGGCTGTAAGATTTAGAGAGGAATCGACCCGGATAGCTTTTTTGATCAAAAAAATTCTGCAAGAGGAAGCGGTAAGCGTGCGCGCTGTTCTTCCCCAATTTCCGGCCATGGCGCTGACTTCAGTCCAGGTCAACGAAAATCAGCTGCTTGCTAAGGGCGCGGAAATAGTGGTAATTTCCGGCACCCAAAGAGTGTTTGTGGGCAAAACCCTGTCCGTTCAAAATTATGAGGACTACGGCAGGAGAGACTACCAGCGGCCGGCACGGGATGAAAAAGCGGGCATGATCCCGCCCAAGGTGGCCCAAAGCATGATCAACTTGGCCGGCAAGCTTATGCCGCTTGATTATATCTTGGATCCATTCTGCGGTTCTGGCACTATATTGCAGGAAGCGATTTTGCTAGGTTACCGCGCGATTGGCTCAGACTTGGATCAAAAAGCGATCTACAACAGCGAAAAGAATTTAGAGTGGTTTCGCAACCGCTACCATGTGGCGCTGGGCAGGTATAAACTGTTTCTCTCGGACGCCACAGAAATTTCCCTGCAACTCCCCCACTTTCAAATTGCCGCCATAGTGACTGAAGGCACCCTGGGGCCAATCTACACCAAGGTACCGAAGAAAAGCGAAATGAACGCAAATTTTAAGGCTTTAAGCAAGCTTTACGGCCAAGCATTTGTGGAGTTCAAAAAATTCCTGCCTCAGGGTCACAGGGTGGTGATTTGCCTGCCAGCATATAAAGTCAGCGCTTCCGATTATGTCTATATCGATAACGTTGACTTTGCGCTCAGTAACGGCTATACTGTGCTGGATCCGATTCCTGCGGAGCTGACGAAAAAGTATAAGTTTTTGAAAGTCACCGAACGAAAATCAGTAGTCTATGACCGCAAGGATCAAGTGGTGGCGCGAGAGATTATTATATTCCAGTTCGGAGAACCCGAGCAAAAATTCGAAGCACTAAATTCGAAATCCGAAACAATTTCAAATGACCAAAATTCAAAAATTCAAAACGGAAGTTTAGAACATTCGGACATTTCAATTTAGATATTGTTTAGAAATTAGATATTAGAAATTTCTCAAGAATTAGCTAAAGCAATAATATGGCTCATAAAAAAGCCGGAGGCAGTACAGCATTAGGACGCGACTCTCAAGCTAAAAGGCTTGGGGTTAAGCTGTTTGGCGGGCAAACTGCCAAAGTCGGTAACATTGTCATCAAACAGCGCGGCACCAAGTGGCATCCGGGCAAAAACGTCCGGCGCGGCGGTGATGATTCGCTGTATGCTGTGGCAGATGGCGTGGTTAAGTTTACTGCCAAAAAAGTCCGCGGCTTTGACGGCCAGCTGCATCTGCGGAAATTCGTACACGTGGAACCACAAAAATAATTTTAAGAAGATAACCGCCTCGAGAGGGGCGGTTTTGAGTCGTTTCAGGAATTTGATTTCGGCTCTATAATTAGCGGTCGCCTTTTATAAGTCCGAATGAACTCTTGCTAAGGCTGGGTCGTGTTGCTGATTTTGTTCTTGTTAGCGGTTGGAGCGGTGCTCCGCCACTCCTACGACCAAATCCGCGAAAGCAGATAACAATAAAAAAACCGCCTTAGATCTCTAGACCATTTTTTGAGATTACCGTATTGAGCAAATACTATCGCGATAGCTATGGCGATAGTAAATGTTCAACTAATGTATTAACCTTGGAATGCTATATCTAGATATAGCACGAATATAGTATTTATTTATAATATTTATTTTTTGTTCTTTATCGCAGCATTAACAAACTCTCGGAACAGCGGGCCTGGATTGAGCGGCCGCGATTTGAACTCGGGGTGGAACTGGGTGCCCACGAAGAACGGATGGTCTTTCAGTTCAATGATTTCCACCAGCAAGCCATCGGGGGTGGTGCCGGAAAAGACAAAGCCTTTGGCTTCGTACTGTTTGCGGTATTTGTTGTTGAACTCATAGCGATGGCGGTGGCGCTCAAAGATTTTCTTCTGTCCATACGCCTGCAGCGCTCTTGATCCGTCTTTGAGAGTGCAAGGCCACGCCCCTAACCTCATTGACGCGCCATAGTCTTTCTTTAATAGTTTCTTTTCCTGCTCAGGCATAAGATGGATTACCGGATGCGCAGTCTTGGGATCAACTTCCGTAGTGTGAGCGCCCTTAAGTCCCAAAACGTTTCTGGCGAATTCAATCGTGGCCATCTGCATGCCGTAGCAAAGCCCCAGATACGGAATTTTTTTTGTGCGGGCAAAAGTAATGGCAGCAATCAGCCCTTCCACTCCCCTTTTGCCGAATCCCGGCGTGATGACAATGCCGTCAAAACCCTTGAGCACGTCGGTGCCGGTTTTTTCCAACTTTTCCGAATCAAACCAGACCAGTTTGGGCTTGACCTTATTGCTCCAGGCCGCGGCCTTGAGCGCTTCGATTATGGAGACATAGACATCAGATAAGTGATAGTCGCCAGTGCTGAAGTATTTGCCTACCACCGCGAGTTTGACTTCTTTTTTAACGTCCTTGATCGTTTTGGTCAGCTTTTTCCATTGCCTCAAATCTTTTTTGCCGCCAGGCAAACCCAATCGCTCTAGAATTTTCTCGCCGAATTTCTGATGCTGCATGACCAGCGGCACTTCGTAGATGCTTCCCACGTCCGGATTGGCAATCACATCTTCCTTTTTGACGTTGCAGAAAAGCGCGATTCGCTCTTTCCGGCGGTCGTCCACGATTTTTTCGGAGCGGGCCACAATAAAGTCAGGCTCGATCCCCATGGAGTTGAGAAGCCTGACTGATTGCTGTACTGGTTTGGATTTCATTTCCCCGATATTGCCCGGAATCGGCAGATAGGCCACGTGGATTTGGATGACGTTTTGCGGGGTTCTAAGCTTCATGATTCGCGAAGCCTCGAAAAAGATGGCGTTTTGGTATTCGCCCACAGTGCCGCCCAGCTCTATGAGAACAATGTCCGCGTTTTTGCCGGCGGCTTTGATGCGGCTGATAATTTCATCGGTGATGTGCGGGATAGCTTCCACATCTTCGCCGTCGTATTCAAAGGAGCGTTCTTTTTTGAGTACATGGGAATAGACTTGGCCAGTAGTGATATAGTTGCTTCTAGAAAGATTGACGTCCAAAAATCTTTCGTAATGGCCGAGGTCCTGGTCGGTCTCCATCCCGTCGTCGGTCACAAACACTTCGCCGTGCTCTTGCGGGCGAATGGTGCCGGCGTCTTGGTTTAGGTACATGTCAATTTTCACCGGAGACACGGCGTAGCCTTTGCTTTTTAAAATAGCCGCAATTGACGCGGTTGTAATTCCTTTACCTAGACCCGAAATGACGCCACCGGAAACAAAGATATATTTCACTGATTTTTTCGCGGTTTTTCTTGATTGGAGCATAAAGTTACAAGGGCATAACCTCAAGCTTAATTTTAGCAGAAATATCGTCCGCCAGCTTGAGGGTGATCTCAAAGGTTCCCAGTTTTTTTATTGGCTCCGGCAGATGGACCTGTTCTGGTTTAAGCGAAATCTTTGTTTTTTGCTCTATTGCCTTAATGATATCTGATTCATGCAAAGCTGCAAAGAGCGTTTGTCCCGAAGCTTTTGTCTGCAAAGCAATGGTTTTATTTGCCAGTTTGGATTTCAAAGCTTCCAATTCCTGCTTATGCTTCGCAATTTTTCGCTGGAGTTCATCCTGCTCTTTTTGGACTTTGAGCAGCAGATCCGTAGTTGCGGGGAGGGCCAAGTGCTTGGGGAGCAAAAAATTTCTGGCATAACCGTTGCTGACTTCTTTGACTTCGCCTGCCCGACCCAAGGAAGAAACATCTTTGCTGAGAATGACTTTCATAGCAATTATATCCTCAAATACCTTCTTATGGCAATACTGCTGGAGACTATGCCAATCGTGATGCTGGAAAGCAGGTTGATGACGAACAGATTGAGAAACAAACCGCGCACCAGGCTGCCGCCGAAGTTTTGCAGGTCCAAAAATTCCTCGATTTTTGCCGAAGCCAGAGACAGCAGGCCGAACATAACCACAGAAGTAATCAGGGTTGCCAGGATTGCGTAAATTAACCCTTCGATGAAAAACGGCCAGCGGATGTATGAGTTTGTAGCGCCCACCAAGCGCATAATCTCCACTTCTTCGCGGCGATTGTAGATGGCCAAACGGATGGTATTGAACATAACCATGATGGTGACGGCGATGAAAACAATAGTCAAAAGTACGCCGAATTGTCTGATCATGGTACTTAGTTGCGAAAGCCTATCGATTACTTTGCGGTTATCCCTAATTCCATCATCTTCGAGGTACGGGCCAAACCGGTCGCTGCCCAGATAAGTCACGATCGCTTCGTAGTTGGCAAACTCTGCGGCTGTGATTGCCAAAGAATTTGGGAACGGATCAGTGTCATTGTCCAATTCAGCAAGCGCTCGCAGGCGATCCGGCCGATTTTTATTCCGTTCGATATAACGGTCGCGGGCTTGTTCTTTGCTTGTGAAAATGACGCTTTTGACGCCCGGAAAAGCTTCGAGTTCGGATCGAACTTTGGTAATCTCGTCCGCGTTAGTGGAATCTTTGAAATAGACCGAAACCCCGACACGATCCTTGGCGTTGTCCAACGAAAGATCAGTCAGGTTATATAGGACCAAAACCGTGGAGATGATGAATAAAGTAATCACCATCACAGACGTGGCCGAGATCGAAACGCCAATGTTTCTAAGAAAATTGGTGATGCCGGATTTGATGAGTCTGTTGAGCGTGACGAGATTCATAAGGTTAGTTCTAAGTTCTGAGTTCTAAGTTATAAAGTTAGCGATATGCTCTACTTTACGAACTTAGAACTTTATAAACTTTCAACTCACAAAACGTACTTCCCCTTCTCCTGGTCGTAAACTATTTGGCCTTTTTCGATGGTCACTACGCGTTTTTTGATGCTGTTGACCAAATCCTTGGCGTGCGTGGCCAGGATGACGGTAGTGCCGGTTTTGTTGATTTTGATCAGAAGTTGGATGATATCCCAGGCGTTGATGGAGTCCAAGTTTCCCGTGGGCTCGTCCGCCAGCAGCAAAACTGGCTTATGGGCCAACGCGCGGGCGATAGCCACTCTTTGCTTTTCTCCCCCTGACATTTCGTTCGGGAAAGAATCGGCTTTTTCGGCTAAGCCCACCAGTTCGAGGATTTTTGGCACTTCTCTTTTGACGGTGGGGTTTTTGTCTTCCGCCACTTCCATGGCAAAAGCGACGTTTTCATAAGCCGTGCGGTTGGGCAGGAGTTTGATATCTTGAAAAACCACGCCGATTTTCCGGCGCAAATAAGGGATGTCCGCGCGGCGGATATGAGCCACGTCTATATCGTCAATGAGGATCCTGCCCGTATCCGGCCGCTCCTCGCCGATAATCAGGCGAATCAGAGTTGATTTGCCAGCGCCCGACTGCCCCACCAGTGAAACAAACTCGCCCTTGTGTATTTCCAAGGTTAGGTCTTTGAGCGCCGTGACATTTCCGTACGTTTTTGTGACGTTATCAAATTTAATCATCCGAGTTGATTATACCAGATAAAATTTGGCGTGCGTAATCTTTCATAAGCCTATGCTGCTCTTTCAGCTTCTCTATCCTGGTTTCGAAGCGGCTGAGATGCCATTTGGGGTCTGGCGCGAGGACAAACGTGTTGTCGGGGGTAGCTTCGGAAAAAACTTTTTTGCGCTGCCTGGCGTAGTTAAACACTACCAAAATGTCAGTCGCGGCTGAATTGCCAGCCTGGGCAAAGTGGTTTTTGTGAGTGAAATTTCGAAATGGCACGTCTTTGTACTGGCTGCCGTTTAGGCTGATTGTTCCAGGGCTGAAGTAGTCAGGAGTGGCGGAAATTTCCAGTAATTTATAGTGATCTTTGTCCAAATAATCGCGCAGATTGAGGTATTCAATTTTTTTGCTGCTAAGATTATGGGCTGCGAGAAAAAGCCTGGTATTGCTTTGCCGAAGCAAAGAAAGGTCAACTGGGAATTTATCCCGGAAGACCTGCAATAAGTAATCGGTGTCAAACACCTGCCAGAACCTTTTGAGGCTGATGAATCTGCCGCCTGAGAGGTTCTCCAAAAAAATACTTTCAGCTCTGTCGCTCTGGCCGCTTAGAAAATACGAAGCTATTGGGAAACTGCCGGAGATGGCATAGATTTCGTCGAACGCACTGGTCAGCTTCAGTTCCTGAAGGACTTGCATGACCGCGACAGTTCTTACGCAAGTCATGCTGCCGCCATACAAAACAAGGACGACTTTGCGTCCATCATCTATCGGGACCTGCTTATTTTGTCTGGCAAGCAAGTGGCCTAATACTTGGTGCATTTACTTTCGAGCGTATTCTAAATAAGCCTTAATCAACCCCTCCAGATTGCCGTCCAATACCGCTTCGGCATCCGAGATTTCATAGTTAGTGCGGTGGTCTTTGACCAGTTTATAGGGATGTAAGACGTATGATCTGATTTGGTTGCCCCATTCCGCGCTTTTGAACTCGCCTCGAATTTTAAGTTTTTCTGCTTGTCTTTTTTCTTCCTCGAGTTGCATGAGTTTGGCAGCCAAAATTTTTAGAGCTTGTTCTTTGTTTTGGGTTTGCGAACGCTCGTTTTGGATGGTCACGGTAATTCCGGTTGGTTTGTGCGTGGCGCGGATCGCGGAATAAGTGGTGTTGACCGACTGGCCGCCGTGTCCGCGGCTGGTTTTGGCTTCTATCTCGACTTCGGCTAAGCTTAGCTTGTACTCTGAATGGTCAATGCTGGGCAGCACTTCGACTAACGCGAACGAAGTTTCCCTAGTGTGCGCGGGATTGAAAGGAGAAAGCCGAACGAGCCTATGCACTCCGGCTTCGCCCTTGAGGTAGCCAAACGCGTGAGGGCCCACAATTTCCATTACCGTGCTTTTAATCCCCGCTTCCAAACCGCGGCTTTCGTCTATGATGGCTGCCTTAAATTTTTCTTTTTCCGCAAAACGCAAATACATCCGCCTAAGCATTTCTGCCCAATCTTGGGCATCCACGCCCCCGGCCCCGGCATGGATGGACAAAAAAGCGTGATTTTTGTCGTATTTGCCAGACAGAAAGGTGCTTAAGCGAATATGCTCAAATAGGGCCTTTAGATCGCTAAATTTGGCCTTTAGATCGCTCTCTAAAGCCTTATCTCCTTCTTTTTGTGCCATTTCTGCCATGCTTTGAAGCTCGTCTAGGTCCTTCTCCAGCTTTTCCCATTCTAGAGCCTGGTTTCGGAGCGCATCCAATTCTTGGGCAATTTCCTTTGTCCTTTGTTGATCTGACCAAAAATTTGGACTCGCCATTTGGTCCTCAATTTCTAGGATCTTTTGTTTTTTTTGTGCCAGCTCAAAGATGCTCCTTCAGATCAAGGAGCCGATCTTTTAGTTCGTTAATTTGCTTGATTAGTTCGTCCATAAGTGTAGTCAAACCTCTTACTGTAATACTGTACAGTATTACAGTACTGCTCGCTCATAGGTCGTCCACGTAAATTCTTCGTGTGGCTCTTCACTGACTTTCTTCCATTTAGATAAATCTATATCAGGAAACATCACATCCCCTTCGACGTCGCGGTGCACGTGAGTCATGTATATTTTATCAACTTTGTCGGCTAATTGCGAGAAGATCTGCCCGCCGCCGGCGATCATTAGTTCGTCCGTGTCTTTAGCCAATTCTTTCAGGGCAGAGTCTAAATCATGAAAGACCAAGACGCCCTGCGGTGCTTGAAAATCTGTTTGGTGAGTAATCACGACACTGCGCCTATTCGGTAATGGCTTGCCTAGTCTTTGAACGATTGAATTATAAGTGTTGCGGCCCATAAGCACTGTGTGTCCGTCGGTAATTTTTTTAAAGTGCTTCAGATCTTCCGGGATATAAAAAGGCAAATCATTCCGATTTCCTATTACACCGTTTTTGGCAACTGCAACGACGAATGAAATTTTCATGAGCTGATGAGGTTATAATACGTTAAAG
>JACQJI010000001.1 GCA_016198045.1 Candidatus Doudnabacteria bacterium | reverse complement strand
TACGGGGAAGTATTGCAGTAATTAGACACTTAATTGCTTGCGGGCAGATGATCTCGCGGTTCGACGATTCAATGCCTTTTCTAATTGATTAAAACCCTCTCCGATCAAATTCGGCAGTAAAGTTTCCGCAGGCAGTTTGCGCCTCGTGCGCCGCTCAATCCTGGCTTGTCTTTCTTCTCTTTTTCTCTGAAAACTCTTTTCTAACTCTATTAATATCTCGTGGGCTTTTCTAAAGCCGGATCCGTCACGCTCCAAGATATTACTGACTGAAGAAATAGTATGCTCCGCGACCTTTAAATCGTTTCGGATCGTCTGGTATTTTTGCCCTTCCAAAAGCCGCCGTGCGATCTCCAGACGCTTGGCAAACATTTTATATTCCGTATGGGTAAATAAATCTTTGAATAATGCTCGAACTTGCTCTTTATCAAACACCAAAGTAAATACTGACCAGAGATTGTTAATGTAATAACCCATGTCATTTGGATCCAAACGCATTCTTGATAATTTAGTCATATTGTTTAAATTCGTATATATTTGCTTAAGTTTAACACTTACTATACTTTTACTGCAATACGGGGAAGTATTGCAGTATCTAAACCGTTATCGATCTAAGCTTTTAATCCAATTATCCATAATTGCTTTTAATTCCGGAAGGTATTTTTCATGCGGCCGAAAATTATGGTCAGCACCTTCTATGATATGTAGTTCTTTTTTTCCTGGCAAAGCATCAAACAAAATTTTTTGATCATCAGGAGGATTACCCTCATCTTTTGAGCCGACGACCAGCAATACCGGCATGACTAACTTTTTTATGTCAGTTAAAAGATCATACTTCATTCTGTCCTGCATATGTGACCAAGGCAACTTTAATATCGTTCCGGGTTTGGAATGGCTTTCGCGGACCAGCCAACCCGTCTTCTCCCAATCTCTTCGATCTTTCCTCTTCATCGTCCGAGCCATGCTTACCTGCCGGAAATTAAGGTAGCTATGGGAGCCAGAGCTTTGACCTGGCTTGCATAGCATTCTGCATACAATGCTGTGGCAATTCCGCCAAGGCTGTGACCGACCAAAACAAAAGGACTCCTAAACCAAGGCTGCCTCATCGCCCAATTAATCACGTCTTCCAAATCGCAATAATGGCTGGTTACTGTCGCTTTTTCGTAGTTGCCTTCGCTTTCCCCTATGCTGTGTCCTGCGTCAAAAGTCACGGTAATGTAATCATTTTGAATAAACGACTCTGCCATTGCGCGTGTTAATAGATTTTCTTTAAATCCGCCGAGGCCGTGCACTACAAATGCCAATCCCTGCGGTTTGTCCTGCAGTTTTTCCACCACCACCGCTATTTTTTGCCCTGATCGATTTTTAATAAATTCTTTCATGTATATACTTATGCTATATCTAGATATAGCATTTTATGAATCCTGAAACGAGTTCGGGATGACAATTTACTAATCTATCTTTCGTAACATATCAACTATCTCATCGCCAAAATTTTCCAGAAATCGATTATAAAACTCTCGACCGCCGTAACGATCGTCTTTGGGCGGCTCGGGATAAAACATCCATTGCACTTTCCCATCCGCGCTTTTTTCTGTTCCGTCATATGGTTTATTTCTACTAAAATAGATTCTCTGACCATTCGTACCTGTATGGATTGGAATAGGACTCTTATCCACGCCTTCAACGATTATTCCTGAAAGTTGGTCGTCGGGAGTCCAAGTTGACCTTCCTGGACTAATAAGTTCATGTAATTTGTTAACAAACTCCCGAAGCAAGGCAGTTTTATCTTGAGGGCTGGCAGAATTTCTGGCTCTCTGAAATAGACCAATAAGCTCTTTGGCCTGGGGTGTTAATTCTTTGGTCCTATCGGGATTAAATCTATTTTCATCTTCTCCCATAATTTTGAACCTGTTTACTTACAAATACATAACTAAAAAATAATAATGCCAAATCCAAATACATTTCTGCGCGGACGGTGAATGAAAGATAAATCGTCATGACGATAAAGAAGCAGGCGTAGGCGTAGAGATTTAAGGATAGAAAATTTGGCGAAGATTGCCAATAGCGCCAAACTGCTGCCAAAACTCCAGCGAGTAAAAACGGGACGAAAATAAATGCTTTAGCTCCAAAATCTTGCACAAACGGAAACAGATAAGTCCCGGTGTTCCACCAGCATTTGAAGATTTTGCAAAGATCAAAATCGGATTTGAATTGATTGAGAGCCGGAATTGCTTTGCCCAAAAGATTCGTAAAGGGATCAAGTGAGACCCTTCCTCCCTGAACCGGATGAACTTGATAATACTCATAAGCATGCAACAGGGCCTGCTGGTTGAATGATACACCCACGTATATCGGCAATAAAGCCTTGCCTACTGGATTAAATCCAGCTGAATTGATTTCAGTCACGCCTGCCAAATAATCAATCGTCTCATAACTTTTGTATTGGCGGTAGAGCGGAACCACGGCCAAAACCAAAATTGAAATCAGCAGAAACACGGGATAAAATTTAAGCGCTTGCTTCAGGTTGGGCTTTCTCATCAACAAATACAAAGCCATGACCCACAAATCCACGAAAAATATTTGAGTACGAGAGGCAAACAGGGTTAGGCTTATGGTGCCGAGCAGAATTATTAAGATAAGATCCCAGTATCTTTTGAGGAACTCTGTTTTACCCCTCTTAACCTCCCCTTTCAGGGGAGGAATCTGATTCCCCTCCTGAAAGGAGAAATTCACTACCTCACCAGCCGTCGGGAACTGGCTAGGGGAGGTAATTTTTCTCTCCCAAAAAATCAAGAAAAAAGACAGAGGAATAAATAATCTCGCAAACTGCGCAGTGTAATTGATCAGTCCCGGCACTTGCTCATCAGCGACGAAGCGGAAAACGTCAGTGTCTGGGGCAAGCAGCGGGAAGTTGCCGGCGCGGGTGTAGAAAAGAAAGAGAGCGACTAGCGAAGTTAAAAATAATGCATAAATTACTATTCGCAGCTTATGGGTGTTTACACCATCTCGAACGAAGTGAGAGATCTCTCCTAAGAGCGATTTCTCCCCCGCATCAAGTGCGGGGTCGAAATGGTTACCATTAAAGGCACGAAACCAAAGCCGGTCAAAAACATAAAACCCGATTACAAAAATACATAAAGACACAATCAGCAACAACCAAAATGCCGGGTACCAATCCTTTTCTATCCGGGATAAATGCAGCTGCGGAATGCCAAGTCCCAACATCCAAGCCGAAAGCATCAGCCACAATGGGCTAAATTGATGAATTTTGTCGCGGAGAAAGAGGTAGAAAAACGCCGCGGCTAGAATTAGAAAAATTATAAATAAAAGCATGTGCTTTTTTTCGCAATCCTGACGAAAGTCAGGATCTCGTTTTGAGATGCTGAATCAAGTTCAGCATTGCGTAATTAGTTCTTTAAACTTTCTAGTAATACCAAAGTCTTTCTTGCCGTCTCTTCCCAACTAAACTTTGCTGCCTGCTCCAGTCCCTTCTGAACCATACTCGCTTTAAACTCTTTATCAGTAAGACCCTTAAGCAGCCCTTCGGCAATCGAATCCACGGAATTAGGATCCACCAAGATCCCGGCATCCCCCACGACTTCCGGCAGGGACGAAACGTTGGACACGACTACCGGCACTCCACATGCCATGGCTTCGAGCGGTGGAATCCCAAATCCTTCGTATAAAGCAGGAAGAGTGAACACGCTTGCTCCGGAGAACAAAGCAGGCAAGTCCTCATCGGTCACGTAATCCAGCACTTTTACTGCCTGGCCCAAACCACCCTCCGCAATCTTTTTTTCTATCGGCTGCCAAAGCCAGCCTTTTTTCCCGACAATGACCAGCTTTTCTTCGATGTGGTTTTTCTGTTTGAGCCGGATAAAGGCCTCAACCAAGCGCGGAATGTTTTTTCTGGGCTGCATGGTACCGACAAACAGAATATATTTTTGATAGACCAGACCAAATTTATCGAGGATCGGCTGGGATTGTTCGTAACTTTGTGGCCTAAACTGCTCGCCTGCCGCCAACGGGATGACCTCAATCTTTTCAGGATTTATCTGGTAGTATTTCACCAAATCTCTTTTCGTCGATTCTGATACAGCTATGACTTTGGACGCGCTTCGCACGGCAAAGCTGGTGGACCATTCCAGATAACGGCGCATAAACGGGGTAAACGCTTCGGGAAATAATTTCCAAGCCACGTCGTGGACCGTGACCACAGAATTAGCAGGATGCCAAATCGGCAGGGCGGAAGCCAAAATGGCCAGGACATCCACCGGATGCCAAAGTATTTCCCAAGAAATCCGCAGTTGTGTCCAGAATTTGGGAAATGGGATAACTTTCAGTTTGAAATTTGGCGGCAGCTGCTGAAACCAGTCTTGCGGCTGGCTGCGAAAGTAAAGAACATAATCGTTTTTGGCATCTTGCCTAGCCAAATTTTTGATCAATTCCGCAGCATAAACCTCCACTCCGGTTTTCTGCGGTAAATTTGCCCTCTCCGCTTCAATCCCTATGGTCATATTTAAGTGCCGGACGGGTTAATATCACTTGCCGGAGCCGCGGCGGGTTTCCGGATATCAATAGCGGCTTTAAACAGCTCCCAATCAGATCTTTGGAAAAATTTCTGGCCTAACAGAACCAAACCATAGACCACGGCTCCTCCAAGTATCGCCAACCAAAGATTCGTTTCTTTCAAAAACATAACTGCGGCGGCCATCACTGCTCCGGCCACTATGGGCTTGATAAAGTAGCGCAGAAACCGGTATTCAATTATTTTCTTTCTGATCAAAATCCAATACCAAAAAGCTTGATTCAGCTCCGAAAGCACGGTCACTGCGGCTGCGGCCACAAAACCGTATTTGGGAATAAAAATCACGTTTAAAATCAAGTTCAAAAACAAAGTCGAACCAGTAACTCTGGTAGCAAGTCTGGTCTCTTGAGAGATGATCAAACTATTGGCTGGAGAATAGATCAGCAGGATTGCAACCGCGCTGACCAAAAGCCAAAGGGCTCCGGCAGCAGGCAAAAAATCCTTGCCATAAAAAGCCAAAGTCAGTTGCGGAGCCAGTAAGTATGCTCCCAAAGCCAGCGGCAAACCCAGCGCAATCATGTATCTGGTATAAGTTTCCAAACCAATTTTAACCTGATCCTTAAGCCCCTTGGCAATCATTTCCGCAAAAAATGGATAGAGAGAAATGCCAATCACGTTCGGCAGAAAAGCCAGCACGTCCCAAAACTTGTAAGCCGCGGCATAATATCCCGTTTCGGTAAAATTCCGAAAATGCGGCAGCAACAGGGTATCAACCCGATTATAAATACTGAATACAGTCAGCAGAGTAAATGGCCAAGTCCAGATGAATAAAGTTTTTATAAACTGAGGATCGAACTGCCAGCGAAACGGCACAAATTTTTTGTGCACGATATAACCATAAACGATTATGTCGAAAATGCTGACCGTCACACTGATGAAGGCCAGGAAAAAAATGTCTTGCCTCAACCAGATGGCCAAAGCCATCATGGCGCCGTTGATCAAGGAGTTGACAAAATTAACTTTGGCGATCACCGTCAGCTTCTGAAAAGCGTTGACCACGGAGCGGAACGGCAAGCTGACCGCCGAAAGCAACAGTCCCAGACTGGCCACGTACAATGCTGATTGGACTGTGGGAGGATAATTCGCGAAATAGACCACCGCATCCATAATTGCCATAAACACAAAACCCAAAACAAGTTGGATCAAGAAATAGTTATTTAGGTACTTGTCAGCATGGGTTTGGTTCTCGCTGACTTTCTTGATCACCAGCTGAGACATGCCCAAATCGATGAAAAATGAAAACACCAATAGGTAAGACGAGATAAGTCCGTACTGGCCGGCGACCTCAGGCCCTAAATACTGAACTAGCCTGGTGTAAATTAAAAATAGGATAACTCCGGCGGTTATCCTAGACACAACCAGGCTAAAAATGTTCCGGCCGATGTGAAGCATGGCCTCGATATTATAGCTAATTTTCTAATTAATATAAAGCCTATTCGTGTTTTGCGCGGCCGCGCATTTTACGTCGTAACGATAGTACATTTTAGCATATCCACCCCGACACGCAAATAAAACCAACATGGACAGGGCATTTTGCTTGGTTTATATTATGATTATGAATTACAAAGTCAAAATTATCATTTTTTTGCTGTTAGTTGGAGCAGTATTGCTAATAATTTTTCTTAGCAAATCAGACAGATCTGAAGAACAACAGCAATCCCAAACAACGCAACAACCAAACCAGGATTTGGCACAACAGCCAAACAGCTTTGAATTCACCAAACTCAATCCCCTATTCCGATTTTCAGCTCAACTGCCTTCAAATGTTACTGCTGAATATGTGCCGCAAATTGAAAGTATTAGCATAAACAACAAAGAAGAGCCACAAATTTTTATCCGATATTTTACTGGCAACGAGTTTCTGACACTCTCAACGGTGGATATACTAAGCCGAAAACCAACCGAAATCAAAGGTCATGCTGCCATAGAATATGAAATTAAGAAAAAGCCAAACATTGCCGATTTTCCCTTTCAACCAAGTTGGCGAAATGAACAACACAAACTAATTGATATTCGCCTTACGAACAACGACCCCAGCATATTTTATGTCTTTGCTTACAATCCAAAACTGTCAGAAGCAACTTTTCGGGAATTTATTGACAGTCTGGTATTTCATAATGACAAGCAAAGCTTAGTCCAACCAATTAGGCAAGCTGAGAGAAGAGTCACCAAAAAACCTTTTGGGCTATACGTGGAGCCGGGTCAGTCCCCAGTCGCACCAGAAAGATTCAAGGGGTTTCACAATGCGGTTGATTACGAAATTTTAGCCGGCGAGGAAAAGAAGAATGTTGAAATCTTTGCGATTTGCGGAGGGTTTCTCCGCGAGAAAAAAACCGCGCAGGGCTATGGCGGCGTTTTGATCCAGGATTGCTTGATCCAAGATCAACCAGTGACTGTGATTTATGGGCATATCAAACTGGGTAGTGTGACCAAACAAGCTGAAGATTACATAATCCCCGGCGAAAAAATTGCTTTGTTGGGTGATGCTGACAGCAGTGAAACAGATGGTGAGCGCAAGCACCTGCATTTGGGAATCAAAAAGGGCCTTTCAAGCGACATCCGCGGCTATGTCCAATCAGAAACAGAACTTGATGACTGGATTGATTTTACCGCCTTGATTGAATAACTGTTTTTTTTAAAAAAGGCCGAAAGCTTACAGCTACGGCCGCCAAGTAGCTAGTTGATGAATTAGCTGCTTGAGTGTGTCAATTTCGATCTCCATCTTAGCGCCCATTAGCGCATATCGGGAGAAGTCGCGCTTGGAGATAGTCCGCGCTCGTTTTCTGCGCTTACGGTTCGGCTGCGCCTTGGACCGCGGCACTCTCTTCTTTTCTCTGGGTAGCCGCTGTGGCTCGCCTTGGCTTAACTGTTCACGAACTTCAGACACTTTCTCTGTCTTACGAGAAAGCTCAGTCACCTGAGGAATCTCAGATGAGATTGGTCTGAAATTGCGAAGGGCCCGTCTTCCGTTCGGCAGAGCGAAATTCGTCAACGCCTCCCTGAGTCGGCGTATCGCTCGCGCATGGAGCTGCGACACCCGAGATTCATTAACGCCAACCCCCTTGCCAATCTGCTTCATCGTCCGATCACCATAGTAGTACCTGACGATTATTTTTCGCTCTTTTGGCGGAAGGCTAAGAATCGCTGCCCGAATCTGAGCCACTCGCTCCTTTTCCATAACCAGCTGCTCAGGTGAAGTGGGCTCGTTAGGAAGCAAACCATCCGGTAGAACAAAACCGTCAAGTTCTTCAGCGGTTGCCGAGGGCGAGAGAACCTCTAAGGTCCTGATTCTTACAATATTGCTCGTAAGGATACTCTCCTGCATGTGAAGTTGAGCCGCTAAACCAGCGTGAGAAGGCTCAATTCCCGCCTCGCGCAGCGAAACACGCGCCTCCTCGATTTTCCGCCTAAGCTTCCTGATCCCGCGAGGCCATGATGATTCTCGGAGAGCATCAATCATGTTGCCCCTGATGCGCCTCTCGGCAAAGGTCCGAAACTGAACACCGCGGGTTTTATCAAACCGCAATGCGGCATCAATCAATCCCACGATTCCGTCCTGAATCAGATCATCAAGCTCAACGAAGTTCGGGAAAGATTTTACGACCCTGCGCCCGGTGGCCTCAACGAACGGTACTGTCTCCTCAACGAGGATGCGCTGTGCCTCCTTCAGAGGAAGCAACTTGCCATCATTTGACATGTCGAATCCTCCTTAGAAAGCATGATAGTCATTATATCCTTTTTTTAATAGTTAAAAAAGGCCTCAATCTTAGGCCCCTCAAATAGATCAAAGATTATTTATCTCTCTTTAAATACTTTTTACCTTTTAGTTTCTCGGGTAGTAAATCGTCTTTAGTGTAAGGATCATAATTCTTGCCGTAATCTAAGTCCTTCATGAGCTTGGTTGGGGCATTGCGAATCTTAAGCGGAATCGGCAAATTGCCGTGTTCCTTCACATCATTCACGGCTTCAAAATACGCATCATACGAGTCGCGGCTTTTGGGAGCAAGCGTAAGATATGAGGCGCCATGAGCTAAATTGATTGCGCATTCAGGGTATCCAATCGTCTCCACAGCGCGAAAAACGTCGTTTGCCACCATCAATGCTTTTGGATCAGCTAATCCGACATCCTCTGAAGCAAACACAACCATGCGCCGGGCAATAAATTTCGGATCCTCTCCTGCCTCCACCATGCGGGCTAAATAATACAATGCCGCGTCCGGCTGGCTGGCGCGCATGGATTTGATAAACGCCGAAATGGTGTTGTAGTGCTCCTCGGCCTGCTTGTCATACCGCAAGTGCCTGCTTTGCAAAGTATTCTTAAGATTTTCAATAGTTATTTCCTTGTAAAATTTGTCAGTGTTTTCCAGCATGGTAATGGCTTGTCTGGCGTCTCCGTTGGCCATTCTGATAAGCCAATCTTTCGCATCTTTGGAAATTGCAAACCCTGTGCGCTCGATGATTTTACCCATCTCCTGTTCATTAAGCTCATTGAGCACAAACACACGACAGCGAGAAAGTAAAGGAGAAATAACTTCGAAGCTGGGATTTTCAGTTGTCGCGCCGATTAAAGTCAGTTTTCCCGATTCAACCGACGGCAATAAATAATCCTGCTGGGCTTTGTTGAACCGGTGGATTTCGTCCAGGAACAAAACCTTAGGCCGACTGCTCAAAAGGTCCGGTTTTTTTTCTACGATTTTTCTGATGTCGTCCTTGCCAGCCGAGACCGCGGATAATTCAAAATATTCGGCTTCCAAGGCCTTAGCATAAATGCGAGCCAAAGTGGTTTTACCAACTCCCGGAGGTCCCCAAAGGATAAACGAAAACAAATGCCGCTGCTCAATGGCAATCCGCAAGGGTTTATCCTTGCCGACTAAGTGCTCCTGGCCCACAAATTCATCTAAACTCTTGGGCCTGATTTTATTGGCTAGTGGTTCCATTCTGAGAGCTCCGACCCTCTCCTTTCAGGAGAGGGTGGCACGAAGTGCCGGGAGAGGTGGGTAAAATTAATTATTATTCAATGCATTAAATATAGTATCTAACAC
>JACQJI010000039.1 GCA_016198045.1 Candidatus Doudnabacteria bacterium | reverse complement strand
GCATCGGACTGGTTCAATCCCGCCGGCAATTTCGATCGGTGTTTTACCGGCTAAGCGGCAGCAAGTTTTCTCAAGTTATTAAACAAAGTTTGGAAAGGGGGTGAAAAATATGGCACATTGCCCAGTTTGTAACCTGGATGTTGAAGATGTGGATTCGCACACCGCGGACGCAGCTAAAAAAGGTGATCAGCCTCATAAAGACGCAGTGGATAAAATGGGTCACGATGAACATACGGACCACGATCATTAAATTAGTCCAGCGTGGAGCCAGTGAGTCTATCGCTGGTTTCCCAGTGAATTAATCAAGCAATCAACTGGAATTATATGACAAACAAATTATTGACACGACTGGCTCCTATTCTGGGGGCCGGAGCAGTCGGGGCCTGCCCGCTTTGCTGGCTCGGCTCGGCTTCGCTGTTGACCTACTTGGGGTTAGGGGCGCTGATTCCAGTCTGGCGATGGGTTGCCTTTGGCTTCATTGCTCTTGGGGCAGTGGGTTTCAGTCTTGATTACCGAGCGCATAGAAATCCAAAGCCGCTCATACTTCTTGCCCTGGGGGCAACTCTGCTCTATGTCGGGCGCTACGTATTCTTAAGCACTTGGGGCGCATGGCCGATCTGGGGGCCGGGTGCATTGTTAGTATTGATTGCAGTCATTTACAACAAAAGACAATTCAGAAAACCGCAAATAATTAATCCAAGAGGAGTATAAGCAATATCATGCCAACATCTAACAAGCTCAGGATCAAGATTATATTGGGCAGTACGCGCCCGAACCGGTTCAGTGATAAGCCCGGCGCTTGGATACTTAAGGAGGCGAAGAAAAAACCAGGGGTCGAGGCCGAACTTTTGGATCTGAGGGATTATCCACTGCCGTTCTATAATCAACCGGTCTCGCCGAGCCAGATCAAAGGCAGCGCCTATGCCGAGGAGATTGTCAGAAAATGGGCGGCCAAGATCAAAGAAGCCGATGCGTTTATTATCGTCGCACCCGAGTACAATCACGGCATTTCCGGTGTGCTTAAAAACGCGCTGGATTCGGTTTACGCCGAATGGAACAAAAAAGCAGTCGGATTTGTGGCTTACGGTAGTGTAGGCGGAGCTCGATCGGTTGAGCATCTGCGCGGGGTGGCGGTTGAACTGCAAATGGCCCCGATTCGCAGTGCGATTCACATTCCCAACCCTTGGAATATGCTGGATGAAAAAGGCAGTCTGCAAGACGGAGCACTTGATCCGTTTGCGAAAAGCGCTGAAGCTTTCTTAAATCAGCTTATTTGGTGGGCTCAAGCGCTGAAAACAGCAAGAGAGCAAGGAAATTAGCTATGAAATCATTCGATCTTATTGTCATCGGGGGAGGCAGCGCTGGGTTTGTGGCGGCATTCAAAGCAAGGCAAGCCAATTTAACCGTGGCTTTGGTTGAGAAACATAAGCTGGGAGGGGAATGCCCTAATTATGCTTGTTTGCCGTCCAAGGCTATGCTTAGATCTGCCGAGGTTTTGAATTTGGCGGAGAACGCCGAAAAATTTGGCGTGCATGTCAAGGAAGCGCATGCTACCTTACCAGAAATAGTTTCTTCGAAAGATCCGATCATTCAAATGCTGACTGGCTCCCCTAGATTGGAAAATGCTTTAAAGCGCAATGATGTTGCATATATTTTTGGCGAAGCCAGCTTTGTTGACGAACACACGATTGAGGTTTCGGGCGAGAAACATTCTGCCAAGCAATTTGTGATTGCCACGGGTTCTGATCCGTTTATCCCGCCGATTGAAGGACTGGCTGAGACCGGCTTTATTGACAGCATCGCCGCGAGCATGCTTAAGGTTCAACCAAAACGAATCGCGATTATTGGCGGCGGGGCCGTGGGCAGCGAATATACCCAATTGTTTACCCGTTTGCACACGCAAGTTTATCTTATCCAAAGAGGAGAGCGGATTTTGGATCGGGAAGATGAAGAAACTTCCAAAGTCGTTTCTGAATCTTTTCTCGCCCAAGGAGTGAAAATTTTTACGAACACGGAGGTTGCGAAAGCAGAAAGAATTCCTGAAGGCAAAAAACTTACTTTGAAGGTTAAAGACGGCCAGCAAGAAATAACTGTTGATGAAATTTTGGTGGCTCCTGGCAGAAGGCCTGATCTTTCAAAGTTAAATTTGGCAGCAGCCGGAGTTAAGCTGGATGACCGCGGCAAATTGGTTCTGGACGAATATTTGAGAACCACCCAACCGCATATTTGGGCAGCCGGTGATGCCGCGGGGCGATATTTATTTACCCACGTCGCAGCTTACGAGGGCGATATTGTTGGCTGGAATCTTACTCATCTAGAGCAACTGAAAAAGCCGGACTACCGCGTGGTGCCTAGGGCGACTTTTACTCATCCGGAAATCGGCAGTGTGGGAATGACTGAGAAGGAAGCAATGGAAAAAGGCTATGAAATAATTGCAAGTTCTTATCCCTTAAAGGTAATGGGCCGGGGTTTAACCACCAGAGAAACCGAAGGCTTTATTAAGCTAGTGGTGGACAATAAAACTGGTCAAATTTTGGGCGGGCATATGGTCGGGGATGATGCTGGAGAAGTTATTCACGAAATAGCATTGGCCATGTTTGCCAATGTCCCTGTGCAAAAATTGGGCGAAATGATTCATGCTTTTCCGACCATGGCCGAGGCCGTGAGCTTTGTCACTGAGAAGCTGCTTTTAAACATTGACAAAAGTTTGCCGATATTTCAGCCTTGAATATGATATAATTATCAGGCTATTATGAAGACTGTCATCGTCATTGTTATCGTCATGGTCGCCGTTTTAGGCCTTGGCTTTTTGCTGTTCCAGCAGTCAAATCAACCAGCTGGTAATTTGCCTGGGCAGGGTTTTGAGATCCAGGGAGCGCAGCATACGCCTGGATGCACGGTTGGTGAAGTACCCTATAATTCCAATCCCCCGACTTCTGGCTGCCATGATCCCAAGCCTGCGGCTTGGGGAATTTATGACCAAACCCAGCCGGATGAGGTCTTAATCCATAATTTGGAGCACGGCGGGATTTGGGTGTCATATAAACCGGAATTGGATCCGGCCCAAGTTGAACTGCTCAAAGATCTGGCTCATCGCTATCGGAAAATAGTGGTGGAGCCGCGGAGCCAAAACGATGCCAATATCGCGCTGGCAGCCTGGGGCCGATTGCAGGAGTTTGACCAATATGAGGAAGCGTCGGTCTTGAGATTCATTGAAGCGTTCTACGACAAGGGGCCGGAGAAGGTAGACTAAGTTTTACTAATTACTAATCAGTACGAATATACCAATAGAATTAGGCAATTAGTATATTAGTAACCATTCGTAATTAGTAAAACAGCTAAGAATTTATGCCAAAAATTAATCCTTTTCGTTCCGCCATGCGGCAGCTTACGCGCGCGGCAGAAGTTTTGCAGCTTGAGCCTGATATTTTGGCTATTCTTAAGAAACCTTACAAGATTTTGGACGTAACTATGCCAGTGCGCATGGATGACGGCAGTATCAAAGTTTTTGAAGGCTTTCGGGTGCAGTACAATGACGCGCGCGGACCGTACAAAGGCGGGCTGCGCTTCCATCCGCAGGTGGATAGGGACGAGGTCAAAGCGTTGGCTTTTTGGATGTGCATCAAAAACGCGGTAATCGGCATCCCTTATGGCGGGGCCAAAGGCGGGATTACGGTTGATCCCAAAAAATTATCCAAAGGCGAATTGGAAAGATTGTCGCGGAAATTTATCGAACGGATCGCGCACAACATCGGGCCAGAAACCGACGTGCCGGCTCCGGACGTCAACACTGATCCGGAAATTATGGCCTGGATGGTGGATGAGTATTCGAAAATTGCCGGCAAATTCACGCCGGCAGTCATCACTGGCAAACCTTTGAGTTTGGGTGGCTCGGAAGGCCGCGAAGAAGCCACTGGTTTTTCCGGCGTGGAAGTGCTCAAACTGGCGGCCCAAGAGTTGAAACTGAAAAAAAATGCAACGGTGGCGGTCCAAGGCTTTGGCAATGTCGGGCACTACTTCGCGCTGTTTGCCAGCAGGAATAAATTCAAAGTCGTGGTTCTGTCTGACTCCAAAGGCGGGATTTATTCAGCTCGCGGATTGGACATTGCCAAAGTTGCAGAGTGGAAGAAGCAAATGGGCCAGCTGAAAGGTTATCCAGGCACGGCTGAAATCACCAACGAAAAACTGCTCGAATTGCCGGTGGATGTTTTGGTGCCGGCAGCTTTAGAAAACCAGATTCACGAGAAGAATGCCCGCAAAATCAAAGCCAAATCCATAATTGAAATGGCTAACGGCCCCACCACTCCCGATGCTGACCCTATTTTGTGGAAACGAAAAATTTTGGTAGTACCAGACGTACTCTCTAACGCCGGCGGGGTAGCCAGTTCGTTTCTGGAGTGGTCGCAGAACCGGTCCGGTTATTATTTAAGCAAGCAGGAAGTGCTCAAACGCCTGCAGAAATATATGCTTGAGGCTTGGCAGAACGTTTGGAATACTCAGAAAGCATACGGCAAAGATTTGAGAACTGCGGCATATGTGCTGGCGCTTACACGCATTGCCGAAGCGATTAAGGGAAGAGGACTATGAGAATAAAAACTTTTTTTCTAATCTTGAGCTTACTGTTTGTGGGAGCGGCCTGTAACCAGAAAATTTCTCAAACTGAATCGGTCGGCGAGGTTTCCGGGATTGAAACCACGCAAATTGTCATGACCGCAAGCGGCTTTGAGCCAAGCGACATAACAATAAAAAAAGGCACGACTGTGACTTTCTTGAATCAAGATATCAAGCCGAGATGGCCGGCGTCTGCCTCGCACCCCACTCATACCGATTATCCCGAATTTGATCCCAAACAGCCGGTGGTTGCCGGGGCGTCCTGGTCATTCACTTTTGACAGAGTGGGAAAATGGAAATTCCACGACCATTTAAATCCCGCCCGCGGCGGCACGATTACAGTGGTTGAATAGATATAGATGCAAAACGAGGAGAGAGCGTTTTTCCTCGTTTTTATTTTTTTTAGATTAAAGCTATAATT
>JACQJI010000038.1 GCA_016198045.1 Candidatus Doudnabacteria bacterium | reverse complement strand
TTACTAATTACGAATGGTTACTAATATACTAATTGCCTAATTCTATTGGTATATTCGTACTGATTAGTAATTAGTAAAACCCAATATTTGCTTTATCACCTGTGTCCTAAAACCTTTGCGGCTAAGAGCCTGCGCCAGCTTAACCGGATTTTTCTCTCTTTTTTTATCCAAAACCCTTTGGGCAATTTCTGTTTCCTTCTCAAAAGGCAACTTATCTTTTAACAACTGCTCGGCTTCATTGCTTGCAATCCCCCGCTGCAATAGTTTAGCCTTAAGCCCATAGAAACCAAAAGTTTTGTACTTAATCAGGTTATCCAAAAAAATCTCGGCAAACCGCTGATCATTAAGATAATCGAGCTCGGTCAGCCGCTCAATTACCTCGGCCACAAGCAGGCCTTCGTAACCTCTTAGCAGCAGCTTGCGTTCCAGCTCCAGGCGGGTATGGAGCCGCCTTTCCAGAAGCTTGAGGGCTTTATTATAGATTTTCTCAATTGACCTGTTTGACATGACTGGTATACTAATAGTAAAGTATGCTTTAGTTAATCGCAAAAAGTAGGTGCGCAGCGAAGCGAGCACGACTTTTTGCGAAAAGGAGTAATAAGTCGACCGGAGCGCATTTTGCGGAGCAAAATCGCGAAGGTTCGACCAATTACGACGCATGAATCACTTTTCCTACATTTTAGAACGGCTTTCTTCCCGAGCCAAAAGCGCTTTGATCAGTTCCCAGAAGCTTTCGGAAGAATTGCGCCACGACCACATCGGCACCGAACATCTGCTTTATGGCATTGTTCAGGAAATTTCTTCGTTTGCCTCGGAAATCCTGCTGAAGAATAAAATCACCCCGGAAATGGTGCGCCTCGAAATCATCCGGATGAACCAACTCCATATCAAATCCGAGAACGGGCAGCCGAAATTATCCAACAACCTCCGGGAAGTCATAGAAAAAGCGGCCATCGTGGCCACCCGCTACCAGTACCAGTTCATCGGGACTGAGCATTTCCTCTACGGCATAACCGAAATGGAAACCGACGAAGCCCGCTCAATCCTGCTTAACCTGAAAATTTCAGTCAATGAACTCCGAAAAAATCTGATTTCAATCTTTGAAAACGTTTCCAGGTTTCCCGACCTCCTCAACGTTGAGGAGCCGCCGATTACCGACGAAAAACCGGCCAAAACTCCGGCGCTTGACTACTTTACTTCTGATCTTTCCAAAAAAGCGCGCTTAGGAAAAATCGACCCGGTCATCGGACGACGAGCGGAAATCGAGCGGGTCATCAGCATTTTAAACCGCCGGACCAAAAACAATCCGGTGTTAATCGGCGAACCTGGCGTGGGCAAAACCGCGATCGTGGAAGGGCTGGCTTTGGCCATAACCAAACACGAAGTCCCGGATTCGTTGCTCGACAAAAAAATCCTGACCTTGGATATGGCGCTGATCGTGGCCGGATCGATGTTTCGCGGGGAATTTGAGCAGAGGTTGAAACAAGTCATCGATGAAGTTAAGGATAACTTAAACGTCGTTCTGTTTATTGACGAGCTGCATACCATAGTCGGGGCGGGGGCCACCACCGGTTCGCTGGATGCCGCCAACATCCTCAAGCCAGCGCTGGCCCGCGGAGAAATTCGCGTCATTGGCGCGACCACACTGGTTGAATATAAAAAACACATTGAGCATGACGCGGCCTTGGAAAGGCGTTTCCAGCCGATTCTGGTGGAAGAACCGTCCACTGAAGAATCTCTTCAGATTCTTGAGGGGCTCCGACCAAATTACGAAAAGCATCATGGGGTTATCATTACCGACGAAGCTATCAAATCGGCAGTCGAACTGTCGGAGCGCTACATCAATGACCGCTTCCTGCCGGACAAAGCCCTGGATTTGATCGACGAAACCGCGGCCCACATCAAGACGATCAATGCCAAAAGCAGGAATATCCGCATCATCAAAAAAATTGAAGCGGAGCTCCGGAAATTGGAAGAAGAAAAAACCAAAGCTGTGATGCTGCAGGACTTCACCACGGCTCTGCATTTGAAATCCCAGGAAGACAAGCTGAGGAAGCAAAAAGCTGAATACCAAAAAACGATGGTCAAAAAGCCGGGCACGGCTTTCGAAATCAGCTCGGAAGACATCGCCCGAACCGTCTCATCTATCACCAAAATTCCGCTCAGCAAAATAATCAAAAGCGAAGCCAAGAAACTTTCCAACCTCGAAAAAACCCTGCAGGCAAAAATCATCGGCCAGGAAGAAGCCACCAAAATCATCGCTTCCGCCATCCGCCGCTCCCGCGCCGGGATTACTTCGCCCAAACGGCCGATCGCCTCATTTCTATTCCTGGGGCCAACTGGCGTGGGCAAGACCGAAACGGCCAAAGTTTTGGCCACCGAGGTGTTTGAGGACAAAACTGCCTTGATCCGCGTGGATATGTCGGAATTCATGGAACGCCACAACGTCGCCAGACTGATTGGCGCTCCGGCCGGATACGTCGGATATGAAGAGGGCGGTCGGCTGACTGAGGAAATCCGCAAAAAGCCTTATGCCGTGATCCTGTTCGACGAAATCGAAAAAGCCCACCCTGACGTCTTCAACATCCTGCTGCAGATTCTCGAGGAAGGCGAACTGACCGACGCCGCCGGAAAGAGAGTCAACTTCCGCAATACCATCATTATCATGACCTCCAACATCGGGGCTGCGGATCTGACGCATCAAGCCGGGGCTTTGGGCTTTAGTTTGAGCGCCGGCGAAACTGAGCCGCGAAAGCAGGCGGACGCCGAATACAACCAAACCAAAGAGAAAGTCTTGGATAACTTAAAACAAGCCATGCGCCCGGAACTGCTCAACAGAATCGATAAAATTTTGGTGTTCCGCCCGCTCGGCATGGAAGAAATAAAAAAGATCGTCGTCTTACAGTTGCAAGAACTGTCAGACCACATCATCCAGCAGCAAAGCATTAGAATTTTTTATGACAAGGACTTGATCAAGTTCATCGCGGAAAAAAGCTATGATGCCGCCCAGGGCGCCAGGCTGATTCGCCGCAATATCCAGGAACTGATCGAGGATCGGCTGGCCGAAAAGCTGATCAACGGCGAGATCAAAGAAGGAAGCGAGGTGAAAATTGAAATCGGCGACGGACAAGTCCAGATTAGGCAAGTCGAAATGGCTAAGGTTTAGTTTAAAATTATTAGGCGTGGCGGCGAGTATAGTTGTAAGTTGAAGGTCTGTAGTCGCAAAAACCAAAAACACAAAACCAAACTCGCTGCTATGCCTTATAACCAATTACTAACAACCCTCAAAGCACTAGGCCAAGCCGCAACTGACCTAGTGTTTCCTGTTTCTTGCCTAGTCTGCGGCCGGGAAAACGCATATCTTTGCGCCCGCTGTACAGACAGCCTGCCCAGGCAAAAACAACAATGCCTGGTTTGCCAAAAACCGTCTCCTTTTGGAAAAACGCATCCTGACTGTACCAGCAGAAACACGGTGGACGGATTTGTGACTTCGCTTCCCTACTCCCATCCAGACGTCAAAAAAATCATTACCGCTTTCAAATTCAGCTTTGTGGATACGCTCGCGGGATCACTGGCCAGCTTGATGATTCAGGCAATCAGGCAGCAAGGCCTGCAAGACTATTTCGGGAAGTTCACTCTAATACCCGTGCCGTTGCATCCTCGCAGGCTGAAATGGCGGGGCTTCAACCAGTCCCAGCTTCTGGCAGACAAACTGGCCAGCCAACTTAATCTGCCGGCTGCAAGCGGCCTGATCCGAACAAAAAACACCAAGCCGCAAGCGGACTTGGATCGAGAATCGAGGAAAACCAATATTACTGATGCCTTCGCAGTGGCCAAGGAAGTTACTGGCCAAAAAATTCTTTTGGTGGACGACGTGGCCACCACCGGAACCACGCTCAACGAGATCGCCAAACTGCTCAAACAAGCGCATGTGGGCGAAGTTTGGGCCATTACCGCAGCTCACGGATAAAAAAATCTGGGTCGAGGTTGCGGCGCGGAATGCGCACAACCTCGACCCTTCGTGGTATCTACTCAGTCGTCGGTCTGTTGACCGCGGTGAAATTCACCCAGACTTCGACGCAGAACTCCTGCGACGACGAGCCTCCCTGGATCGGCCGGCCCTTCACGCCTTCCGGAGTTGCCACGTACAGCCGGAAAGCCTGGTTTTCGAAGTAAAAGTCCTTCTGGGTCCGCTCCACCCAAAACTTTTCACCCAGAAGGTTTGGCAGCATCCCCGGAGGCAACCCGTCCGGGTAATTCCGCTGCCTCGTATCGTGTTCGTGCTCGGTGTAGTGCTGATCCCGAAACACACCGAGCTCCAACCCGTCAGACAGCGAGAACGGGCCGATGTGCAGCCTATAACCATACATCGGCGGCTTGATGATCTCATCCGGATCGGAATCGCAAACCTCGACGATGAAGGTTCTTTCAGGACTCCAGACCGGATCACTGCTCAGCACGGCCGTCAACGCAAGTACAATCGCGAGCATCATAGCTACTATCCTCCTGTTTCATCCGCTCCTTGGGAACGTCAGGCGTTCCCCTTGAGCATAAATATAGCAAAAAATCGCCTGTCAGGCGATTTTTTGCTGCCAAGCTATCTTTTTATAATTTCGGACGCGCGAGATATTTCTCTGTTTCAAACACGGCACTGAACAGGACAAACCAGCCCAAAATCGCAAGCAGCAGCCATAGAGGCAGGACACAACTGGCATAGTACCAAAGCAAAACTGCGGCCAGAGTCAGAATAACTGAAACTGCGTACCAGGAAAGACGGGTTCTGTTTCTCAACCAAGCATAGCTTATCAAAACGAGCAAGGCATAAATTATAAAAGGCGTTGCGTTGCGATTGTTATAAACGCAAGTCTCCTCACTTTCCCTGTCCCCTGTAAATATATTCTCACCCGCAACTTGGCCCTCTTCGCCCGGTTCCTGTTCTGCCGCGCCTTGCTCTGTCGTACCAGCCGCTCTGCCAGCGGTAAATGAAACGCCGCTGCTCGGCCCTGTTATAGCGCCGTTTCCAACTTGGCCTGATGGGGTAGAAACAAGCGGCTGCTCAATTCCCAAGACAATGCCCAGCGTGGTAAACGCATGTTCAAAACTGATTGTGGCTGGCGAAGCGTGAGAAATGACCCGGTAATGGTAAGTCGTGCCCGGGGTCAATCCCGTAATCGTAACCGAATGATTGGTGACAAAAGTTGAGTCATCGGCTGTGGCGTGCGGGTAGCCGTAATTGGGCGGAGTTAGCTCAAAAGCGTAGCCTTCACCATCCGCGGCATATACGACCTGGCTGGTTGAGGAATAACTGGTAGTCCAGATGATCGTGACTGATGTCTGGCCAACATCAGTGGCTGTGACTGTGTCCTCAAGAATTGTCAGGCCCGGAGGCAAAGGGCCACCTCCGCCTCCACCTCCACCTCCGCCGCCGCTTTCCGCGCCCTGAAACCCAACAATCAAATCAAAACCCAAGGCCTTGCCCTGCAAATCATTGCCTGCTGAACTATTAAAGCTGACTGTGACATCATACTGGGTCAGCGTCCCGCCTCCGGCCAGATCGGACAAAAGCGTCTCGCCGCCCTCAAAGAATTTCTCAAGCGTGTTGGAAAACCGAGTGCTTGAGCCCTCTTTGATTAGAATGTCCATAGAGGAGGCCATCTCGTCCGGATCGCTCTGGTTGATGGCTTCAATCGCGATGGGCTGGGTATCACCAGTGTTATTAGTGACTTTGATAAATTTGATAATGCTATCCCCGGGCTTGAAATCGGATTCGGAAAACAGCGGCGTGTCTTCAAACTCCACTACCAAGTCCGACTCATCAGCCAAAGCCGACTGCGGCACCACGAGCAGCAATAGCGCTAACCCTAAAATTGTGACAAGAATTTTATTCATTGCTGGCTCCTTCTTCTAAACTTGGTTCTGAAGTTACGGCTGCTGGTTCGTCCGCCGGCGCAATAATTTCTGTTGGGGATTCTTCAACTAGCGTTTCATCAGGAATTTCTGTCTCAATCGCGGGTTCTTGTTCCGCCGGATTGTTATCTGTTATTTGTTCACTGTTATCTGTATCTGATGGTTCCTCACTAACTTCTTCTGGCAAGAGTTCTTCTGTTTCGTCCGTTTGGCTTGTTTCCTCATTTTCAACAGGGGCGCTTTCCGTCGAATTGTTATCTGTTATCTGTTCACTGTTATCTGTTTCCTCAACTATTTCTTCAACTGGAGGCGTTTCAGACAGTTCTGGTTCTGAAGCAACGGGCTGTTGGGTTATTTCCTCTGGCTGGCTCACCTCTTGCGGTTCTTCTTCCGCAACCGGTTCGTCCGCAACTATTACTCGTGTTCGCTTGTTTGGTTTGCCAGGCGTGGGCACAGGATCAACCCATACGCCCCCATCCGGAATCCTGGCAAATGATTTGTCGACACCTGCGGCGCTAGTATAGACGTTTGAATCGCGTAGCGTGCCGCCGGATCCAATCTCGCCATCATAAACCCTGACTGAATCGCCGCCGCTGTTGTTAAGCTCAAAATCACCATCACCGTTTCGGTAAACTACCAGATATCCGCCAGCAGCCACAGTTGTGCCTCCGGTATCAGTATTGCCAGTGGTGATTGCCAGTTCATTCCCATCATCGCTGTCATAGAGTACCCAGCCAGCAACACTCACATTGCTGCTGCCATAATTATATAGTTCCACCCACTCCCCACCCGGCATTGCGGCATCATCCGATCCTGACGGATTGGGAAGATACTCGTTCAAAACAACGGTATCACAATTGGTAATCTCCAAAGCCGCGGGATCAAAGGTCGCGCCAGTAAAGTCCTTGGTGCAGTAATTGGTCTGAATCGAGCCATCACCTTCCGGACCAGTAGCCTCAATACCGGATGAGACGGTAAGTAAACCAGAAGTTGTATAAACAATAGTCCCGCCAGTATTGGTGGAGGAAGTGGTGCCTGCATTAACGTCTTGATCTTCGGAAATAGACAAATTGCCGGCCACAGTAATGGCAATATTGCCGCCGGTTTCGTCTGCCCCGGCAAAAACATTGCCGGCAAAGCTAGAATTACCGCCGCGAGCTATGATCGAAATGTTCCCGCCTTTATTAGCAGAAGACGAACTACCACCCTTGGCTTGAATGGTGCCAGAAGAAGTTAGAGTAAAGATTCCTTGAGTAATCAGTTCAATATCTCCGCCTTGTTCTTGCCCATAAGCATCTATAAGGCCGGAAACAGCAAAGTTGCCTGTGCTGGTAATGGCAATTAGGCCACCAGTATTGGTGGAAGAAGTATCACCAGATTTAGCCTGGATCGAAGTACCAGCCACTGAAGTTGTGCCCGAAACGGTCAAGTCAATGTCTCCGGCTTGTTCATCGCCAGAACTTGCCAGCTCGCCTGCAACACTCAAGTTGCCATCAATTGTGCCGGTAATATCGCCGCCGGTATTGGTAGAAGAAGTGCTGCCGGCTTTGGAATACACTTTGCCGCCGCTGGGGATAGAAAAGTCTTCTCCGAGGTCAAGAGTGATATCCCCGGCGTTTTCTGATCCATAAGAATTGACTTCACCGCTGACTGTAAAGTCGCCAGAAACATTGATGGTAATATCTCCGCCGTTATTGGTGCTGGAACTGTCTCCGCTCTTGGAGAATAATTGTCCGGTGCTTGAAATGCTAAATGTATCACCGACAGTCACGCTGATATCGCCCGCATTCTCCTGGCCAAAACTGGTAACTGTGCCGGTCAGAGTAAAGTCGCCAGTAACATTGATGGTAATATCTCCGCCGTTATTGGTGCTGGAATTGCTGCCGCTGCTTGCGGAAACCGAACTTCCCGCGATACTTAGATTGCCTCCTACGGTCAGAGTAATGCTTCCGGCATTAGTCGTTTCATCTGTCAGTATTTCACCGCCGTCTTCCACAGTTAGATCGCAATTAGTGCTTACGGCCAGGTTGCCGCCGCCAGTATTTTGAAGCGCCCCGCCGCTCTTAATCACCACGTCGGCATCGCCGTAGTCAAAGCTGGAGCCGGTCTCCACTGTGGTAATCTCCACAGTCGGATCAGTGCATTCTGTCTCCCATTCTCCGGCTGTGACCGTGTTGTTTATAATCTCTTGGTCAGTAAACCCGCCAACACCTTCGGCCAGCTCTTCTTGCCAGCCGTCAAATTGAAAATCAAAATTGCAAGTTTCGTTCTGCAAACTCTCGTCCGAACTATTAAGCGAAACCGTAAAGTCCCATTCCTCGGGATCCTCAAACACAAAAGGCAACATATTAAATCCACTTAACGCTTCTGAATATTGCTCCACTGTATCCAACTCGGCAGTTAAATCAAGCGAGCCGCAAAGATCGCCGGACAAATTAACTGCCTGCGCGCGGTATTGAAATCCCAAACTGCCGTCGTTCTCTACTGTCACGGTGCGTGTGGCATCCTCTGTAGGTGTCACTTCTGGATCAAAGTCGGCCTCGGAATCAAGCGAAAAGTCAAGGGAGCCGGCGGTAAAACCATTAGTATCCGAAGTTTCGGCATCGCCAAAAAATGCATTGGTTACGCTGACGGAAAACAGCGCGTAATAGTTAAATACGCTCAATATGGCCAGCAAAGCAAAAATTTGTTTACTAAGCGTTGTTGCTTTCTTATGTTTTGTCCGGGACTGTTTCATCTTCTTTCTTGCGCCAATGCCTAAGCGCCAAAAATAATTTTTTGCTCTCTTCGTAAATAATCAGGACTGCCGGGATAATCACGAGAATTAAAAATCCTACTGGCGTTTTGGCCCAAGCCACGGCGTAGCCGACAAAAGGCACGTCAAATAAAACCTTGCCGAAAATATCTTTCTTGCTAATTTCTCTGGTGTCAGCGGCTTCATTGGCATCGCCTTTGGTTACATAGACCGGTTCGCCGGTTTGCACTCTTACTTCCGCTATCCGGTGCGTGGTGGGGACTTTGCCTTTGGCTACTGGACCAAAAGTTATCACATCGCCGATCTTGTATTCGCTGGCTGGCTTGACCAGCACAATGCTGCCGGTCTTAATCTCCGGTTCCATAGATCCGGACTGGACGACATAGAATTTGATATTGCCGGGAATGTAGAACGTAGAGAATATCAAAAGCAACGCCACCAGCGCCAGACAGCCCAATACTATGTAATATGTAATTTTCAGAGCCCTTGGCATTTTTAACTATTAACTATTTTTCAACCCTCCACACCCAGCCCCAACTGACCTTTCCGCTTATCCCTCTCCCATTTTGGGAGAGGGTGTCCAGCGCCAAATTTTTGGTGCTGGACCGGAGAGGGGTACTTGAGGCCGGGAAGGAATGCTGAAAATACTATCGATTAGTCTTCTACTTCGTAAGGATTGCTCTGATTTCGGTGCTGGGCAACACTCAACACAACGTCGCCGCCGAACGAATCGGTCTGGGCTTCATTGCCTACACTCGTCGGAATTGACCACATTAGGCCAAATTGATAGGTTGTAGAACCAACCAAGCGGCCATCTTCTGCAATCCCATGGCAGTATCCATAATCATCATCACCATCCTCGTTTGCATCGCCTTCACAAACACTCTCAAAGGTATTACTTAAGATTGAAGCCAGGTCAACCTCATTATCGCCATTATCTAATACTGCTTCTGTGTAGACCACTGGCTCGTTTTCTGACTGCCAGACATTATCTCCCTCTTCTTCATCGACAATTTCTTCCTCGCTGTCCGGTTCGTAATTTTGGAATCCTGGTGTTGAACCTTGGTCCAACCATAGTGTGAATAAAGTTTGAGAGCGAAGCTCGCCAGCATTATTCTGTGCACAGGCAGGTTCGTCCACATCGGCGATTTCGGGTTCCTGACAACTATTATCCTTATCGGAAGTCACCTGAAAGTTAAACTGTCCCCAAGCGTCATTATCATAGACATGGAGGGAAATAGTGTCCTCTCCCCAATCACCTGGTTTAAGATCGCTAAAATCAAAAAACTGTTGGACTCCAAGATCACTTTCTTCCCATACCCCAAAACCATCACAGCCTACGTCCACATAACCCTCTTCATTGGCTTCTTCATTTTCCGGATCATACTGATAGTAGTGGCACTGGCTGTCCACCTTCAGGTCAATTGACCCGGCGGTGAAGACGTTGCCAGTGGATGTTTCGGTGTCGCTGAAGAACGCGGTAGTGCCGCCAATGGCGAAAGCCGCGACCAAGGCGATTATCGAGAAACTTGAAATAATTTTTTTCATACGTTTCTAATTACTAATTACTA
>JACQJI010000037.1 GCA_016198045.1 Candidatus Doudnabacteria bacterium | reverse complement strand
GGACTCATAAGCCCAAGGTCAGAGGTTCAAATCCTCTCGCCGGCACCACGGGTCCGTGGTGTAGCCCGGTTAACACGTCCCCCTGTCACGGGGAAGATCGAGGGTTCAAATCCCTTCGGACCCGCCATAAGAACGCCTTTGAGGCGTTTTTGTGTTCTGATATAATGATTACATGACTGGACTTAACCCTTATGTTATTTTAGCAGTCTTGATTGCCGGTTTCGCGGCAGTGATTTATTTTATCCGCCAAAAACCAAAGCAAGGCGATACTTTGAATGTCATGATGGAGTGGATGAAGGAGATAAAAGCTGGCACAGAACTGACTCGTCAAGGCATGCAAAAAAGCATTGACGAAACCAACAAAGCGATTAACGAACGTTTGGATAATGCCGCCAAGGTGATTGCGGCGCTGAATAAAGAACTAGGCTCGGTCGGCCAAATCGGCCCAGACATAAGGAGGTTGACTGAAACACTAACCTCGCCGAAATTGCGCGGAAACTTTGGCGAAGAGGTTTTAGAAAACTTGCTCACTGATGTTTTTCCAAAAGAATTTTGCAAATTTCAGTTTCGCTTTAAAAACGGCGAGGTTGTGGATGCGGCGATTATGATTGGTGATTTACTGTTGCCTATAGACAGCAAATTCAGCATGGAAAATTACAGGCTATATAAAGAGGCTAAAACCGAAGAGTCAGCCGATGGATTAAAAAAAGCCTTTTTGAAAGATGTCAAAAAGCGCATTGATGAAATTCACAAAAAATATATTCTGCCTCACGAAGGCACTTTTGACTATGCTTTAATGTTTATTCCAAGTGAAGGCGTATATATGGAAACGGCGAATGATCAAGAGACGCAAATTTACAGCCGCGGCAAAAAAGTAATAATTGTCGGCCCAAATACTTTAAACATCACACTGCGCGGTCTCTTGGTATCGCTGCGCGGACAGCAAATCAGCAAAGCAGCCCAGCAAGTGCTGGCCATGATTAATGGCATTAAACAGGAATCAGATAAATTTAATAAAACATTGGATACGCTTACCAATCATGTAAAAAATACAAACAACACCATGTCGACAGTGGTTGACGGATATGCTAAACTTAGAAGTCAAATTGTAAACGCTTCGAATTTAGAACTCGAAGCGGAATCCACCGTCGCTGAAGCTTTGGCGGACAAGAAAAAGGTCGAGGAGCTTCCCGAGAAGCTTTTGTAGCTATCAACTATTAACTATAATTTATCAACTAATTTATGGCTAAAGCAGAACAAAGAGTTGGCTTGTTTGTGGATATTCAAAACTTATACTATACGGCAAGAAATGTCTACAATGCCCGAGTGAATTTCAATAGTGTGCTAAAGGATGCGGTTGGGGAAAGGCCGATGGTTCGGGCAATCGCGTATGGAATTAAGGCAGACATGCCGGAAGAACAAAGTTTTTTCGATGCCTTAAGAAAAGCCGGGTTTGAAGTTAAGCTCAAGGATTTGCAAACTTTTTACGGCGGAACCAAGAAAGGCGATTGGGACGTCGGCATCGTTATGGATATTATTAAGTTGCTGCCCAAGCTTGACGTGGTGGTACTCGCCTCAGGCGACGGCGACTATATTCCACTGCTTGAGTACTTGCAAATTCAGGGGGTGAGAGTGGAATTAGTCTCTTTCGGCAAAAGCACTTCCAGCAAAATGCGCGAGCTGGTGGATTGGTATCTCGATTTGGATACCGACACCCGCCGGTATCTGATGCCTATTAGGAAGAAATAGGTTAACTCCAGCTCTCATAGCTCAACGGATAGAGCACGGGCCTCCGGAGCTCGGGATAGAGGTTCGAATCCTCTTGGGAGCACCAAATACATTTACCCAAGGGAACGCCAGAAAAAGCCTTGACCAGCAAGGTCTTTTTTGTTAGCGTGGAACTAGATCCAATGTGGGCCCTGGAGGGACTGGATGCGGCAATCCCGCCGCACAGTCGGCCGGCGAGAACACTCCGGGGCCCACTCCAGTGTGGGGCGCCTTGACCTGCGAGCTTATGGACCGGCGGTGTGGCGGGGCACCGATAGTCCTAAGCAAGATTGAGGCGCCCGACCAAACCGGAGGAAATATGAGAAGGCGAGCTTTGGTCGATGCTGACAGCGTCGAACTCGTGAGCATCCTCCGTGGCCTGGGATGGAGTGTCCACGATCCCACAGTGGGGTTACTTGAGCGCTTCGTTTGGAGGTTGATTGAGGCGTGGGATCGTCTATTCAAACGGCCCACCTACCAACTAGTGGTCGTACCCCTACCGAAACTTGAGGACCTCGTCACTGAAGAAGACGTTGATCGAGTCCTCAGGTTTCTCGATGTTCGCAAGGTCACGAATGTCCTGGCTGCAGCCATGGATTACCAGCGCGTGCTGGTGGTGGTTGACGCGGCTGACTACGGCAAGGTCATAGCGCGGTTGACCGCCGGCACAACTCTCCAATTCCACTACGAGATGGCCGTTAAGGCCATGGCGGTATGTGGAACGATCATGACTCAGTCGGCTATTACAGCGAGTGAGTTCATGATCATGGACAGTGGCGCCATAACCCGAGCCGTCGCAATTTGGTGAGGCAGGCCCTGCGTCTGCTCTTTTTTTATGCCAAAATGTTATAATTAATCCACCTATGAAGCAGGTTGTTAAACAGAAATCACAAATTCTTGAAAGCTTAAACCAACAGCAAATCAAAGCCGTGACATTTGGCACCGGACCGCTTTTGATCATCGCCGGCGCCGGCACGGGCAAAACTACGGTTCTGACTCGGCGCATCGCTTGGCTGCTTGAACGGAAACTCGCGAAACCCGAAGAGATCTTGGCTTTGACATTCACGGACAAAGCCGCTGCCGAAATGGAAGAGCGAGTCGATCAGCTGCTACCGCTGGGCTTTATGGAAATCGACATTTCCACTTTCCATTCCTTTGGCCAGAAGGTATTGGCCCAACACGCCTTGGACATTGGCTTGCCAGGTGATTTCCGCGTGCTCAATGAAACCGCCGCTTGGATGCTTATCAGGCAACATTTGCACGAATTTGAGCTGGACTATTACAAACCGTTTGGCAATCCCAACAAGTTTATTCACGCTCTTATCAAGCATTTTCAGAAAGCCAAAGGAGAGGGAATTACGCCGGAGGAATATTTGGCGTACGCCGAGGGCTTGCGGTTGAACAAAGACAGATTAGAGAAGGGTAAGGGGAGAAGGGTAAAGGGAGAAGGGATTGCTAACGCTGATGAGGAGCAAGAAATCGCGCGCGTCAACGAAGTAGCGGCCGCCTTCCATAAATATCAGAAGCTTTTGCTGGATAATTCTTACTTAGATTTCGGGGACTTAATTAACTACACGATCAAGCTTTTCCGGACGCGGCCAAACGTGCTGCGATACTACCAGAACCACTACAAATACATCCTAGTCGACGAATTCCAGGATACGGATTTGGCCCAATACGAAATGGTAAAACTGCTGGCGTTGCCGCAAAACAATCTAACTGTGGTCGGGGATGATGATCAGTCGATTTACAAATTCCGAGGCGCTTCGGTTTCCAACATCCTCAAATTCAAGGAAGATTACAAACATGCCCAAGAAATCACGCTGACGGACAATTATCGCTCAAGGCAGAACATCCTTGACCTGGCGTACAAATTTATCCAGCAAAATAACCCCGAGCGGCTGGAAAGCAAGCTTAAGATAAGCAAAAAATTAGAAACGAGCAACAAGAGACCAGACAAAGGCGTTATCGAGGTTTTGCACGGGCAATCCATTCACGACGAAGTCCACAGGGTTGCGGACAAATTGCTTGAACTAAATAACCAAGAAAAGCTAAACTGGAATGATTTCGCCGTTCTGGTGCGGGCAAATGATCATGCTGAGCCGTTTATTTTGGAGCTTAACCGCCGCCAGATACCGTATATTTTCGTAGCCAACCGTGGGTTATACAAAAAGTCGTTTATTCTCAATTTGCTATCTTACTGCAACATTTTGGACAGCCGGCACGAAAGCGAGAACCTGTTCAGAATTTTGAATATGGACATGTTTCGGATCAGCGATGAAGACTTGATCCAGCTTTCACAGGCGGCCAAAAAAAAGGCGCTTTCCCTGTTTGAAGCACTACATCAAGCCCGAAATTTGGCGAGAATCGATGCGCAGTCTTTGAAAAAAATTGATAAATTACTCGAACTGGTCGGCAAACACACAAATTTGGCCAGAGCAACACCAGTGTCAGAATTGATGATCAGGATCCTAAATGACCTTGGTATTACTAGTGCTCTGATCCATGATTCAGTCGAAACGGCGGAAAACAGAAATTTACTTGAGCAATTCTATCGCAAGGCGCAGAATTTCGAGCAGGAAAGTAGCGACAAAACCCTCAAAGCCTTCCTCAATCAAATCAAACTTGAACAAGAGGCCGGAGATCAGGGTGACCTAGCTTTCAATCCGGATTTGGGACCAGATGCGGTCAGAATCATGACTGTGCATTCGGCTAAGGGCTTGGAGTTTAAGTGCGTCTTTGTCGTGAATTTGGTAGACCAAAGATTCCCGTCCAGGGAACGGCGGGAGCAAATCGAAATTCCCACGGCGTTAGTGAAAGAAATTTTGCCCGAAGGAGACGTGCATCTTATGGAGGAACGCCGGCTGTTCTACGTAGCGGTTACCCGCGCCAAGCAATTTTTGTTTCTAACGTGGGCAGACGATTATGGGGGAAGTGCTCACAAAAAACCTTCGCGTTTTTTGGTGGAACTAAACTTGGCTCCGCTGCCGCAGGCGGCTAAACCTTCCGGCCGAGTTTTTTTTGAAGCAAGGCAAAGAGAGGCAAGTAAGCCGCTAACGGATCGGTACGTCCCCGACACTTTCTCATATTCACAAATTTCTTGCTTCCTCAACTGCCCGATCGAATATAAATTACGGTATGTTTATCAGCTGCCTCTGCCAGGAAGCGCATATTTGTCGCTTGGGGACACCATCCACAAAACGCTGCAGAAGTTCCTCGAGCACTATAACCAGCTCAATAGCCAGAAGCAAACCGATCTGTTTGGGGCAAAAAATTCGGGTTTACAGGTACCGAGCTTTGATGTCCTCAAAAAATTCTATCAAGAATCCTGGGTGGATGATTGGTATCCGGACGCAATCGAAAAAGAAAAAGGGCGAAAACGGGGATTGGAAATGCTTGAGATATTCCACCGGCGCTTTTCCGAAAATCCGAAACGAATTGAATTTCTCGAGCAGAGATTCAAGCTCAAGCTTGGGGACTACAAATTCACCGGCAAAATCGACAGGGCAGATCTCAACAGCGATGGCACAATCAGCATTATCGATTACAAGACCGGCCAAGTTAAGGAAAAACTAAACAGCGATGACAAGAGTCAACTGTTGATATATCAGTGGGCTGCTCAGGAACAGTTCAAGCGCAAAGTCAAGTCTCTGAACTACTGGTATCTGGCAAGCATTCGAGACAGTCAGGAGTTCTTGGGCACAGAACAGGAAATCAACGAGGTAAAATCCAAACTCTCGCAAACCATCGAACAGATAGTTGAGGCCTGCAAAACCGACTCCTTCTTGGCTTTGGATCAGGCTCGGGCCCATGATTGTAAATATCGCCATTTTTTGGTATGATTTATGCGTAATAGGCTAAAAGCTTTCAATCTTTTACTGGGCATACTGCTCGTACTTTCGGCTATAGGTCTGGTTCTGATCCTGAAATTCTTGGATCCCTTTCGCAGCTGGTTAAGTGTTGTCCTTTTTTACCTCACTCTTTCGATTTTCGCAGTCAGCTTGGCCACTTTCACCGGATTCAAAATTCGAGACATATTCGGCCAAAAGGAAAAAGCCGGATACTATTTTCTCATCTCTCTCAGACAGGCACTGTGGTTTTCGATCCTGATTATCAGCTCGCTTATACTCCAGTCCTTTGGTTTATTTAATTTCCTAAATGCCATTATTCTTGTCCTGGCGTTTACTTTTCTCGAGTCATATTTTCTCTATTCCACATGACCAACCCAGATGATATCAACTATACAGTAATGCCCAACCGAGCCATAAAATCGGAAAGCGCAGATATTGTCGTTTCAGCGCCCGTAAATATGCGCAAATGGCTTATCATCGGCGGCGCAATAATTCTCGTAGTATTGTTGGGCATACTAGTATATTTCTTAATCGCCAGAAAAGATGGAGACGAGGCTGCTAATCAGTCAAAGCTGCCCAAAGTTTGGCTTGCCCAACACTTCGGATCTGAAATTTGTTCGGAAGAGAAATGCAAAGATGAAGCAGATCCAGATCAGGACGGCCTAACGAATTATAATGAATTTAAGGAGGGAACCAATCCAAACAATGCCGACACCGATACTGACGGGCTGGCTGACGGCGACGAAATAAATGTCTACAAAACCGATCCTGGACTTAAGTACACGGACCGGAGAGAAGTCGCGGTCTTGAAGGATTTTAACGACGCGGTTGACGTGGCCGCCGAGTTTGACCCCCTTACTCCCGGCATAAAAATGACTGAAGCAAGACTCAAGCAGATCGAAGCAGATACCGCTAGCTTTGGCCTGCATGAACCGACAATCACGACACTCAAAAATTTACGCGAGAAGAACAGCACTACTCCCAAAACTTACACTATATTTATTCAGAATAATATATTTGACCCGGCTGCTTTGGTAGTGACCAAAGGCGACACAGTAGTTTGGCTAAACAAAGATGCGCAAGCGCACCAAGTCATGTATTTTGCGAGCAGTAATTTTGGCGGATTCCAATCCCCACAACTTCAGACTAACCAAACGTTCAGCTATACTTTCGAACTCAGCGGGGTTTTTGATTACGAAGATCAGCTAAATCCGGCAATCAAAGGCAAAATAGAGGTTAAATGAGCGGCATTATCACCGCGAAGGTTACCAAAATAGAAAAGCACCCATCAGCTTCTCGGCTGCAAATAGTTGAGCTTTTCGATGGTGCAAGCGCGATTGGTCCGGTTGTCTGCGGCGCTTTTAATTTTGCGGTCGGAGACGTGGTTGCGTTGGCTTTGCCTGACACTTTAATCCCACACAACATTCACAGCCAATCCCACGAACCCTTTGTTCTAGAGAAAGCCACAATCCGAGGAATAGAAAGTCAAGGTATGATATGCGCCGCGTTTGAGCTTGGGCTAAGCGAAGAGACGGGCCAGGGAATCATGGTACTCAAAGATGAAACGCCGTTGGGAGTGCAATTTACCGAGGATATGTTAAAAACATGAAAAATATTACCATTAGCAGGGAGGAAGAGAATCAATTAAAACGACAGCTGGAAAAACGGACCGACTTTGAGGCTCAGAGAATGCGGCGATATTTAGCTATGCCTGATCTTACTAGAACTCCTGGGAGCCCGATTGCCCAGATTATCGACAAGGTCAAACAAATTCCGGCGTTTAAAAATCTCGACGACATTTCGATTCCGGAAATTGTTCCGACCAAGATTTTATTTGACCCGTTCAATATGCCGCCAGGACATCCGGCGCGCAGTAAGTCTGACACTTATTACGTGGATGGCGACCACATACTCATAACGCATGACACGGTTTTTTGGTATTACTATTTTAATCATCCACAGATAAAGAAGCGGATCGAGGCCAAACAAGACATCGGGGCTATCTGTTATGCCAAGGTTTACCGCAAGGACGAAATTGACCGTCATCACATGAATGTATTCCATCAGTTCGGAGGTCTTTATCTCACACCCGATGAGAAAAAAAACATCACTTTGGAAGATTTGCAAAACGTCGAAGCTGAGGTTGCTAAAAGTATTTTCGGCCCAAATGTGGAATACAATTTTACGCCGGAAACGTTTCCTTACACTGACCCCAGCATTGAAATGAATATAAAGATCAAAGACGAATGGGTCGAAATGGTCGGCTCAGGCTTGCCGCGCAAGGATGTTTTGAAGAATTTCGGGGTAACCGGGTACAACGGCTGGGCATTCGGTTTCGGTTTGGAGCGCTTGGCAATTGTAAGTATGGATTTGCCCGATATTAGGCTGCTTTGGTCAAATGATCCGCGGGTAACAAAACAATTAAAGTTAGGCCAGAAATTTGCAGAGGTCAGCAAGTATCCGCCCATCATCCGCGACATTTCATTTATCGTCAGTAAGGACTTCGTGCCCAACAACTACTTTGATCTGATCCGAGAAATTGGCAAGGACTTGGTGGAGGAGGTGCAACTTCTGGACAAGTACGAGGACGAAAACAAGTTTGGTTTAGGCAAGGGCAGCTATACTTATCGGGTAATTTACAGAAGCCCGGAGCGGACCTTGCGAGCCGAAGAAGTGGAGCCTCTGCAAGCCAAACTTTACGATGCAACAAAACGCCAATTCAATGCCGAATTACGCTAGAAAAATAACCAAAAATTTGCTATAATGTATTAAGAAAACTATTAACTTTTAACGATAACAATAACCACTCGAATCGTTCATATGGCTAAAAAAAATCCTGAAAAAGGCTCAAAAGAAAAAGATGTCAAAAAGTATACCGCAGAACAAATAACAGTTCTAGAGGGCTTAGAGCCTGTCCGAAAAAGGCCAGGGATGTACATTGGCAATACTGCGGAAGAGGGATTCCACCATCTCCTGAAAGAAGTGGTGGACAACTCTATCGACGAGGCGATGGCTGGGTATGCCAAAAAAATCGACATTATCATCCACAAAGACAATTCCGCTACGGTAGTTGATGACGGCCGCGGCATTCCGGTGGATGTCCATAAGCAGACCAAAAAATCGGCGTTGGAAACCGTGCTGACGGTTTTACATGCTGGCGGCAAGTTCGGCGGCGACGCCTCTGGCTACAAAGTCTCCGGCGGATTGCACGGTGTGGGCGTTTCTGTGGTCAACGCGCTTTCTGAATCGCTGCTAGTCGAGGTCCGCAGAGACGGAAGAATTTATACCCAGGAATACAGGCGGGGGAAAGCGGTCACCAAAGTCAAGCCAGCCGGAAAAGTGGACCCCAAAGACCCCTGGCAGCATGGCACTAAAATTACTTATAAACCTGATCCGGAAGTTTTTAGCGTTCGCGAGTTTGATTTGAAGCTGGTTTTGGACCACTACCGCCAGCAAGCCTACCTGACCAAAGGCGCGCACATTGCCATCAGCGATGAGCGAGACGGATTTACTTATCAATATTATTTCGAAGGCGGGCTGGTTTCTTACATCAAGCACATCAACCGCAACAAAGTCGCAAAAACCGCGCCTATTTACCTAACCAAAACTGTCGGCAGCGTCATGGTGGAAGTCGCTATCCAATACACCGATGAGTTCACTGAAACGGTGCTAACTTTTGCCAACAACATTTACACGGTTGAGGGTGGCATGCATCTTACCGGCTTTCGTTCGGCTCTGACGCGTTCCATAAACAATTACGGCATCAAAAACGGATACCTGTCCACCAAAGGCGGATCCGCCCCTGGCGGAAAAGAATCTGACAAGCTGACCGGCGAAGACATGCGCGAAGGCCTAAATGCAATTGTGTCCGTGAAGATGCCAAACCCGCAGTTCGAAGGCCAGACCAAAGCCAAATTGGGCAATGCCGAAGTCAGGGGAATTGTCGAAGACGTCGTGGGCGAAGGATTGGAATTTTGGCTGGAGGAGCACCCAGCAGACGCTGGCAGAGTAATCGAAAAAGTCCTGCTGGCGGCTAAGGCGAGATTAGCCGCAAGAGCCGCGCGAGACGCTGTCATCAGAAAAGGGGTGCTGGATGGCCTGGCTTTGCCAGGAAAACTGGCAGACTGCTCAGAATCCGATCCGGCAGCCTCTGAACTCTACATCGTTGAAGGTGATTCAGCAGGAGGATCTGCCAAACAAGGACGCGATCGAAGGTTTCAAGCCATACTCCCGTTGAGGGGCAAAATTTTGAACGTTGAGCGCGCCCGCTTGGACAAAATGCTGGGCAACCAGGAAATCAAAAATTTGGTCATCGCCATGGGCGCGGGAGTGGGGGACCAGTTCAACGTGAAAAACTTGCGCTACTACCGGATTATCATCATGACTGATGCGGACGTTGACGGCGCCCACATTCGCACGCTGCTGCTGACTCTCTTTTATCGGTACTTCCTGGATATCATCAAGCAAGGCTATCTTTATATCGCCCAGCCGCCGCTGTTTCGGGTGCAAGTTGGAAAAAATGCCAGCTACGCTTTCAGCGAAAAAGAACGGGATCTTTTGGTAGAAAAATTCACCAAAGAATCAAAAGACAAAAAGATCACTGCCAACATCCAGCGCTACAAGGGTTTAGGTGAGATGAATCCACCCCAGCTGTGGGAAACCACTATGGACCCGGCTCGGCGCGTGATGCTCCAAGTTAAAGTCGATGACGCCGAGCGCGCCAGCAAAATTTTCGAGACTCTCATGGGCGACGAGGTCCTGCCGCGCAAAAACTTCATCCAAACCCACGCCAAACTGGTTAAGAATTTAGATATCTAGACTTGCGGAATTTTAAAACTTGTCTTATAATCAGAACACAAGGCCGCAAAGGCCTTTTTAAAGAGCAAAAGTGTTGAAAAGCCTTACGATAAGAAATACAGTATAACTCTCTCCTGGAAGAAGAGAGTGGCACGAAGTGCCGAGAGAGGTGGGTAAAAAACCCTCTCTGTCGCCTTTGGCGACATCTCCCCCAAAGGGGGAGAATTAAGCTGAAGTAACACATAATCAAATGATCAATCCCTGGCAATTTGTGAAAGAGGCCAAAAACGAGCTTTTTAAGGTGGTTTGGCCGACCAGAGCCGAAATAATCAGAATCACGATTGTGGTCATTCTTATTTCCTTAGCTGTGGCGGTTTTCTTGGGCGCGATTGATTTTGGCCTGAGCAAATTGATTAAGTACGTGGTTGAAAGGCGGTAAATGTCAGGTACTGAAAATTTGACCCGCAATATGTTTTTCGTTCCCGGATTCCTGATCAAAAACATATTGCGCTATAATTTTCGACCAGGCATGGGGCCAATTCAAATGGTCGAAAAATTAAGTCAAATTTCTAGTACCTGAAATGCTTCCGCCAGGACACATTGCTGGGGGATTTTTGGCCGCGAAAGCGGCGGCACAGCTTGTCCCAAGCCTCAACCGCCCTGAATTCCTGGCGCTGACTTCCTTTTTCGCATTCCTCCCGGACATCGACTTCTTCCTAGTTTTCCTGAAAAAGGGAAAATTCATCGCTGACGAATCGATCAACCACCGCAAGTTTAAAACCCACGCCCCTCTTCTGTACTTATTACTATTTGCTATTTATTATTTACTATTTCCTGAACAAAGATTATTCGCCTGGGCATTCATAATCGGGACATGGTCGCACTTTTTCATAGACACGTTTTCGGCTGAAGGAATTCTCTGGCTTTATCCGTTTTCCAACACACTTTACAACTTGCCACTGGATCGTAAAATCAGCCTGCCGGACCTCTCATTTTTCCAATACTGGCTGACATTCCTCAAAGAGTACGCAAAAGTTTTTTCTTTCAAGCTAGAAATAATTTTAATAATAACAGCATTGGGTTTACTCATATAAAACTATGGCTCGACAGCAAGTCACAGGTGAAAAACATTGGTACGTACTGCACACTTACTCAGGATATGAGGACAGTGTGGCTTTCAACCTCAAGCAGCGCATCGAGTCCATGGACATGGAAGACAAAATTTTCGCCGTTCTAGTTCCCAAAGAGAAAAAAATCAAGATCAGAGAAGGAAAAAGAGTCACTGTCGAAGAAAAAATCTTCCCCGGATACGTTCTGGTGGAGATGATCGTGACCGATGACTCATGGTATGTGGTCAGAAACACGCCCAACGTCACGGGTTTTGTGGGTTCTGGAACCATTCCAACTCCAATTTCTGATACTGAAATCCAGTCTTTGCAGAAGCGAATGGGAGTGGAGGAGCCGAAGTACAAAATCGACGTGGCCAAAGGCGATTTGGTGCGGATCATGGATGGGCCGTTCAAAGACTACGAAGGCAAGGTTTCGGATGTGGACGAGGAAAAGGGCAAAGTTAAAGTCCTGGTGTCTATTTTCGGTCGAGAGACGCCGCTGGAATTGGATTTTTTACAAATTAAAAAACTATAAATATGCTCTACTATATAATCGCTTTTGTTATAATTTTTGTTATTCTTCCCGGGCTTAAGATTGTCCAACAGTATCAGACCGGCGTGGTGTTCCGGTTGGGCAAAATCATGGGCACTAAAATGCCAGGCCTTAACTGGGTCATTCCCTATATCGAATGGGTGCGCAAGGTGGATTTGCGCACAGTCACCATGCCCATTCAGCCGCAGAAGATCATCACCAAAGACAACGTCTCAATCGATGTTTCGGCTGTGGCGTATTACAAAATAGTTGACCCGATCAAAAGCATTGTAGCTATCGAAAACGTCATGGCCGCCATCAATCAGATCGCGCAAACCACGGTCCGCAACATTGTCGGCAGATTTGAATTGGATGAGATCTTGTCTGAACGCGACCGCATCAACCAGGAAATCAGGAACGTCTTGGATACGCACACCGAGCCGTGGGGGGTAGTGGTTTCGGTTGTGGAGATCAAAGACATTGAGCTTCCCGAAAACATGCAGCGCGCCATGGCCAGACAGGCCGAAGCCGAAAGGGAAAAGCGGTCAAAAATCATCGCGGCAGAAGGAGAATTTCTGTCCGCCCAGAAGCTTTCTGAAGCAGCGGACGTGATCGCGGCCCACCCAATCGCTTTGCAGCTGCGAAACCTGCAAACTATGGCCGAAATCAGCATTGAGAAAAATTCCACCATAATTTTCCCGGCGCAGTTTATGAGCACCATCCGTGAACTTAATAAATTTATCAAAGACGAGACGAAAGGCTAGCTATGGCCAAGAAAGTTAAAACAGTCATCAAAATCCAGCTGCCGGCCGGCAAAGCTACCCCAGCTCCGCCCGTAGGCACGGTGTTGGGCCCCCACGGAATCAATCTGGGGCAATTCACCAAGAATTTCAACGAAAAAACCGCGGTAATGGGTGACACGGTGGTTCCCGCGGAGATTACGATTTACGAGGACCGAAGCTATTCGTTTATCCTCAAAACCCCGCCGGCCTCGGTTTTGATCCGCAAAGCCGCTGGCCTGGAAAAAGGCTCTAGCAACCCCTTGCTCAACAAAGTCGGCAAGATTAGCAAAAAACAGCTGCGGGAAATAGCTGAAACCAAGCTGCCAGACTTAAACGCCAATGACCTCGATGCTGCAGAAAAAATCGTAGCCGGCACCGCCCGCTCCATGGGCGTGGAAATTATTGAGTGAGTTACTATCAACTATCATCTATTAACTATCAACTGATTTTATGGCTCTCAATCTCACATTACGAAAAGTTTACCTCTACCTGTTTGCGGTTGTGGGTTTGGTTCTGATAATTATCGGTTCAGTCAGCCTCATTAACCTTGGGCTCAAAACCTGGATTTTCACCAAGGCTGATGACGCGATGTGCTTTTATGGTCCGAGGTACGCGGCTCCCCTAAAGGAAAACGGAACCACAGGACAAACGCAGGAAGAATTGGATCGCCAGCGAGCCGAAGATGAACAATACTGCAGAGAGGTCACGAGGCCGGCGCAAAAACAAAGCCAAGCATCTCTGGCCATTGCCCAGCTGATCGTGGGCGTCCCGCTGTTTGGTTATCATTGGATGCTGATTCGAAAAGAAGGACAGGTTTAAATATGGACAAACGCCTAAGCGCGGCAAAAAAAGAAATAGATCCCACCAAAGAATACGAGCCTGAGGAGGCAGTGGCTTTGGCCCAAAAAACTGCAACCACCAAATTTGTTGGCAACGTCGAGGTTCACGTTCGTCTTGGTATTGATCCTAAAAAAACCGAACAAACCGTCCGGGCAACCATAACCCTGCCTCACGGGAGCGGCAAAACGAAAAAAATCGCAGTTTTTGCAGGCAACGAAGGCGATGAACTGATCAAAAAAATCAAAGAAACCGGCCAAGTTGACTTTGATATCGCGATTGCCGAACCCGCAATCATGCCCAAACTTGCCCAAATCGCCAAAATTCTGGGCCCGAAAGGCTTGATGCCCAATCCCAAGTCCGGAACAGTGACCGCGGACATAGAAAAAGCTCTCAAGGAATATGCCAGCGGCAAAACGGAATTCAAAAATGACGACTCCGGGAACGTCCATATGACAATCGGCAAGACGAGTTTTGATGTTAGTCAACTGACTGAAAATTTTAAAGCTTTCCTAGACGCTCTGAGAGCAGCCAAACCAGCCGAGATTAAAAAGGAATTTATCCAGTCCATGACTATTCATTCAACCATGGGCCCAGCAATTAAAATTAAAATATGACAAGTCGCAAAAAAATTCTTTTTATTCTGTTGTTTGTGGCGTTTGGGGTGCTGGCACTAAACATTAAATTGTCCAACCTCGCGGGATCCACGGCGACTTTCACGCTGTTCGACAGCTTTGCTCCAATCTCAGGCGCATTTTTGGGCACCACCTGGGGAGTTGTTTCCGTCATAGCCATGCAATTTGTCAATTTTTTGCTGCATGGAAGCGCTAACTTCGACGCGGGATTTGCAATCCGTCTAATCCCCACAGCGTTTGCTGTCATCTACTTTTCCCGCAACACAAAATTCAATATCCTGATTCCGTTGCTGGCCATGATTGCGTTTATATCCCACCCAATCGGCCGAACAGTTTGGGTTTACTCTTTACTCTGGTTGATTCCGGTTATAACATACTTCTTTAGCGAGAAATCGCTGGTGGCCAGAAGTTTGGGCGCTACTTTCACGGCTCACGCGGTTGGTGGAGCGTTGTGGATCTGGGCTTTTAATCTGCCCCGAGAGGTTTGGCTGAGTCTTATTCCAGTCGTAATTATAGAAAGGCTGCTGTTTGCGGCAGGAATTGCTGTCAGCTTCTTGGCAGTCAAAAAACTTTTGGAACTGGACGTCAAAAACTGGTTACATGAGGTTTTTCAAGGTTAAAACCCGCGCCTTTCTTCCGCCCAAGGATGACATCTATGACCTCCTGTCAGGCATCACAAAGCTTAGAAACGGCGATATCGTTGTTATCACCTCCAAAGTCTTGGCTATTCACCAAGGCCGATGCGTCAAAATCGAACCTAAAATCGACAAGCTCAAATTAATCAAACGGGAAGCTGATTACTACGCACTTACCCGCATCAAACAGCAGAAATTTGTTCTAACCATCAAAAACCACGCGCTGGGGATGTCTGCGGGAATCGACGAGAGCAATGCCAACGGCTACTATGTTCTTTTGCCAAACAACGTAAACCAGCTGCTTAGGGAAATTTGGTCTTTTCTTCGGCGAAAGCATAAGATCAAAAACTTAGGAGTAATTGCCACTGACAGCCACACTTTTCCCATGAGACGGGGAACTATCGGACTGGCCATCGGACTTTTCGGATTCGAGCCGCTCAAAGACTATCGTAAATCCAAAGATATTTTCGGCAGGAAATTCAAATATACTCAAACTGACATCCCCGACGCCTTGGCCGCCATGAGCGTTTTTCTTATGGGTGAGGGAAGCGAGCGAACGCCAATAATCGTGATCAGGGGCGCTGCCGTAAAGTTTACTGAAAAACAGACCTACAGAAAACTGGTTATGCCCCTCAAAGGCGACATTTATTATCCGTTGCTCAAGATTTTTAAAACTAGGTAAATTTTGCTAAAATGACCACATGATCCTCTCTGACAAAGACATAAAAAAAGCACTTGAAACCGGTAGGATAAAAATAACCCCTGAACCTAACCTTGCGGTTCAACTTGGGTCCTGCTCGATTGATTTGCATCTAGGTAATAAATTCCGGGTCTTTAAAAACTCCCGATATCCATATATCGACTTGCGGAAAAATATTGATATCAACGAACTGATGGATGAGGTGGAAATAAATGACGAGAGACCGTTCATAATGCAGCCTGGGTCGTTTGCGCTCGCTAACACTATGGAATCGTTGGAATTAGCCGATGACCTGCTTGGAAGAATTGAGGGGCGCAGCTCACTCGGACGTCTGGGAATAATTGTTCACGGCACCGCATCAGTGTTTGACCCTGGATGGATCGGCGTTCCTACTATGGAACTAGGAAACTTAGGTACCATGCCAATCGCTCTGTATCCAGGTATGCGTATTTGTTCATTTACTTTTGAGGAAGTTTCCAGTCCGGTGGAAGTACCTTACAGGATGAAAAAAAACAATAAGTATGCAGGCCAAACATCTCCGCTCGCTTCCAAACTCAACGAGGAAATGTAAAATGAAAGTCAAAATCAAACGACTAGATCCCAGTATAGAATTACCCAATTACCAAACCGAGGAATCTGCTGCTTTTGATTTGGCGTCAAACGAAGACGCAGTGATTGGACCTCACGAGATTAAATTACTAGGCACCGGCCTAATCATTGAAGCGCCTCATGATCACTTTTTAATGATTGCCCCAAGAAGCAGTTTGCCTTTGAAAAAAGGTTTATCGGTTCCACAAAGCATCGGAATTGTTGACCGAGATTATTCCGGTCCCCAAGATGAAGTTAAACTGCAGCTGTTCAATTTTACCGATAAACCCGTGCACGTTAAGAAAGGAGAACGTTTGTGTCAAGGCATTTTTTTGAAGCGCAATCAAGTCGAATGGGACGAGGTTGATGAAATACGAACGGAATCTCGGGGCGGTTTTGGTTCGACTGGAGGCCACAATGTCTAAAGGTAAATTGATAGTCATCGACGGAACGGACGGATCAGGGAAAGCAACTCAAACCAAATTACTGATCAAACGTTTGCGGAAAACCGGAAAAAAGGTGCGCATGGTGGACTTTCCGCAATACGGCAAAAAGTCAGCTGGCTTAGTCGAGGATTATCTCAACGGATTATACGGGAGTTCGGAAGAGCTTGGTTCATACATCCCTTCTATATTCTACGCGGCGGACCGATTTGCCGCTTCAAGAAGAATTGCCGACTATCTAAAAAAAGGCTATACGGTAATTTGTAACCGCTATACAACTTCCAACATGGCTCATCAGGGAGGGAAGATTAAGGACTTAAAACAACGGCAAAAATACTTTAAATGGCTTGATGAACTCGAATTTAAACTTTTCAAAATCCCAAAACCCGACTTATCATTGATTCTACACGTTCCGGCAAAGATCGCGCAAAAACTGGTGGACAAGAAAGCCCGTCGTTTTTATATCGGCGGCAGAAAACGGGACATGCATGAGAAGGACATTGGACACATAATCGCTGCAGAACGAACTTATCTGGAAATAGCCAAAAAATTTGGCTATCCTGTAATCGAATGCGTAAAAAATGGCAAACTGTTAAAGCCCAAAGAAATCCATGAAACAATATTTAAATTTGTTAGAAACAGTTCTTAAGGAGGGCGCTCCCAGAAGCGACCGGACTGGAGTTGGGACACGCGCTATTTTCGGCGCCCAAATGAGATTTGATTTGCAAGCTGGATTCCCAATTCTTACTACCAAAAAAGTTCACCTGAAATCGGTGATTTACGAGTTGTTGTGGTTTTTGCGCGGAGATACCAATGTCAAATTTCTTAATGACCACGGGGTCACAATTTGGAATGAGTGGGCAGACAAAGAAGGAGAGCTCGGTCCGGTCTACGGAGCTCAATGGCGAAGATGGAAAACCCCCGACGGCAAGGAAATCGACCAAATATCCTGGCTAATCAATGAGATTAAAACAAACCCGCACTCGCGCAGGTTAATTCTTAACGCTTGGAACGTCGGGGAATTAAGCAAAATGGCTTTGCCGCCGTGCCATTTATTGTTCCAATTTTTTGTCAACGAAAGCAAACTCTCATGCCAGCTCTACCAGCGAAGCGCCGATCTTTTCTTGGGCGTGCCTTTCAATATCAGCTCCTACTCACTACTAACCATGATGATGGCTCAGGCTTGCGGTCTAGAACCGGGAGAGTTTGTGCACACATTGGGCGATACTCACATATACAATAACCATGTAGAACAGGTTAAGCTCCAGCTTGCCAGGACCCCGCGTCCGCTGCCAACTATGAAAATTAATCCCGAAGTGAAGAGTATCTTCGATTTCAAATACGAGGACTTTGAACTCGTAAACTATGACCCCTATCCGGCAATTAAGGCACCGATTGCCGTATGATCAAACTAGTTGCGTTTGACTGGAATGGCACGATTTTTGCCGATACTAATGCCGTGGTCAGATCCGAGACAGCCATCTTAAAATATTATGGCATGAAGCCAACGAGTGTCAGGGAATTCCGCGAATATTATGACATACCGATTAGCAAATACTGGGTAAATATGCGGCTTAACCTTAACGAGTACCATCGGGAAGCACGCAAAATTGAGGAAATTTTCGTCAAAGCTTACGAGCCACAGGAAAGTTTGTGCAGAACCAGAAGCGGCAGCAGAGAAATCCTAAATTGGCTTAAAAAAAATAAAATTCCGGCAATCATTTTCAGCAATCATACGCTGCCGCACATTCAAAAGCAATTAAAACGATTAGGAATCTTCGCTTTGTTTGATGCGATATTAGCCAGAGAGTTAGGTGATATTTCCCATATGCACCAAAGATCAAAAGACACTAAACTTGCAAGTTATGTGAAAAACCTCAAACTGATGCCGAAAGAAGTTTTGGCAATCGGGGATACGACAGAGGAAATAGAAATTGGCAAAAAATTCGGTTACTTTACCGTGGCGCTGACCGGCGGATACCAAAGCACCAGAAGACTCGTAGCAGCCAAACCGGATTTTATCATTCATAATCTCAAACAAGTTGTACCTATAATTAATAATTTTAAAAGTTAAAATACTTTAACGTATTATAACCT
>JACQJI010000036.1 GCA_016198045.1 Candidatus Doudnabacteria bacterium | reverse complement strand
GGAATATGGAATATAGAATATGGAATATAGAATCGCCGAATTCTACATTCAATATTCGACATTCCGCATTCCCTTCTAATATTACTTCTGTGCCATAGGCACTCATCGGAAACAAAAGGACAATTTAATGAAAAAGGGCAAAGTGGAGGTTAGTCTGGCCGGAAATTCCATTTCCTTGGAAACCGGCGAATTGGCATTGCAAGCTCATAGCGCGGTGCTAGGGCGGCTTGGCGATACCGTGGTTTTGGTCACCGCGGTGATGGGCGAGGTCAAAGAAGGCATGGATTACTTTCCGCTTTTGGTTGACTACGAAGAGAGATTGTACGCCGCCGGCAAAATCAAGGGATCGAGATTTATCAAAAGAGAAGGGCGGGCCACAGACGAGGCCGTATTGTCGGGCCGCCTGATCGACCGCAGCATCCGCCCATTGTTCCCCGAAGGCATGCGTAACGAAGTGCAAGTGGTCGCGACTATTCTTTCGGTGGATGAGGTGAATGACCCGGACATGGTGGCGATTAATGCCGCGTCAGCAGCGCTCTGCGCTTCCAAAATTCCTTTTCATGGCCCGATTGCCGCGGTCAGAGTGGGGCGCGTAAACAGCGAGTTCGTCCTGAATCCTTCTTACGAACAGCGCAAGTCCGGGGATTTGGATTTGGTGGTTTCGGGAACCGAAAAAAACATCCTCATGGTGGAAGCGGGAGCGAGGCAAGTCACGGAAGAGGATGTGATGAGTGGTATTAAGTTTGCCCAACCTTATCTGGCGTCGCTGGTTGCGGCCCAAAATCAATTTGTCTCGCAAGTCGGTGTGGCCAAAGCCGAAGTGCAGAGAGTTTTGCCGGACGAGCAGGTTCTGGCCGAAGTCATGAAGTTTAAGGCTGATATGGAAAAAGCTTTGTACGGAGCATTTCCCAAAGAAGTCCGAGAAACCCAAGTTTCCGAAGTGATGGAAAAAATCAAACAAAGTGCAGCCGAAACGTATAAAGATCGCACGGACATTGCCGTGGCCTCGCACATTGGCCTGGCAATCGACAAAATGCTTAAGAAAATTATCCGTGATAATATCTTGGAAAAAGAACAAAGAGTGGATCAGCGGCCGTTTACCCAAACTCGGCCGGTGTCGGCTCAAGTGGCAGTGCTGCCGCGCACTCACGGGTCAGCCCTGTTTAACCGCGGCGAAACCCAAGTGCTAACCACAGTCACGCTCGGCTCTTCCGGAGACGCCCAAATCCTGGACGGCATGGAGGACTTTACGGCCGAGGGCACGACTAAGCGGTATATTCACCACTATAATTTTCCCGGTTACTCGGTGGGGGAAGTATCACCCATTCGGGGCCCGGGCAGAAGGGAGATTGGGCACGGCGCTTTGGCCGAGCGGGCGCTGGAGCCGGTGCTGCCGGCAAAAGAACAATTTCCTTATACTTTGCGCCTGGTTTCCGAGGTATTAAGCTCCAACGGCTCGACCAGCATGGCTTCGACTTGCGGCTCTTGCCTGGCTTTGATGGATGCTGGTGTTCCGATTAGCGATATGATTGGCGGTGTGGCTATGGGCCTGGTGTTGGATGCTGAAGCCGGAAAATTTAAAGTGCTAACTGACATTGCCGGCATTGAGGATACCAATGGTGACATGGACTTCAAAGTCGCAGGCTCCGAAAAAGGGATTACGGCTTTGCAGATGGATGTCAAAACTTTGGGCTTGACAGTGGAAATACTTGAGCAGGCTCTAAAACAGGCAAGGGAAGGACGCATGCACATCTTATCCGTCATGAAGCAGACCATCGCAGCCCCCAGACCAGACCTCTCGCCTTATGCTCCCAGAATTGTCAGCTTCCAAATCAATCCCGAAAGAATTAGGGACGTGATTGGCACCGGCGGCAAGATCATCAATAAAATCATAGCTGAAACCGGGGTCAAAATTGACATCGAGGATTCAGGGTTAGTCATGGTAGCCTCAAGCGATGCCGAGGCCAGCAAAAAAGCCGTTGAGTGGATCAAAAACTTAACTCGAGAATTTAAAATCGGCGAGGTTTTCCAGGGACGAGTCACCAGGATCATGGACTTTGGAGCATTTGTGGAACTGGTTCCAGGGACTGAAGGGCTGGTGCATATTTCGGAATTGGCTTGGCACCGAGTGGGCAGAGTCGAGGATGTAGTGAAGGTTGGCGACGTGATTCCCGTAAAAATCGTGGAGATTGATCAAATGGGCAGGCTTAATCTTTCACACAAGGTTATGATCCCGCGTCCCGAAGGCGGGACTTATGACGACCGTCCGCGTTCCAAAGAGCGCTTTGACCGTTCAAACGGCAACCATCGCGGCGGCTCGAGATTTACTAAACATTAAGAGTCTTTGGTGCAAGATAAAACCCCCCGCCATCGGCGGGGGGTTTTGATTTTAACCTTTAAGCTTGCTGGCCGGGTTGACCTTCTTCTTTTTCGTCTTCCATAGGCGTAGGCTCGGTCGCGGGTGGCACAGCCGGCTGGCCTGCTTGCTGGCCTTGCTTGTCATTGTCTAACATTATGATATTCCTTTCCAGATTAATTGCTCTAGTTTGTAAATGTTATCATAAGTAATTGATTGTGTCAATGACAAATGACATAATAAAGCATGTTTAAAGTCTCTCAGAAAGATCAAAAAACCAAAGCGCGAACCGGCATGATTCATGCTGCGCATGGGGAGGTGCACACCCCAGTATTTTTGCCTATTGGCACTAAAGGCGCAATCAAAGCGATCGCCGCCGAAGAGCTGAAGTTCTGGGGAGCGGAAATGATTCTGGCCAACACTTACCATCTTTGGCAGCGGCCAGGGGACGCGCTGATCGCCAAAGCCGGCGGGCTTCATGGATTCATGAATTGGAAAGGCGCGATATTCACTGACTCCGGCGGGTTTCAGGTTTTCAGTTTGGGAAAGGTGGTTAAGATAACTGATGCCGGGGTGAGATTTAGATCGGAAGTAGACGGCTCTTTGCGCGAGTTAACTCCCGAATTGTCAGTGCAGATTCAGGCAAACTTGGGATCAGACATTGCTTTGGTTCTGGATGAATTTCCCGGCTTTCCGGCAACTAAAAAACAGGCGGAGCAGTCAGTTGCGCGGACCACCCAATGGGCCAAGCGGGCGCTGGCAGAACATCAAAGATTAGGAAAAAACCAGCAGCTTTGGGGCATTGTGCAAGGCTCCACATACGCGGACTTGCGCAGACAAAGCGCAGAAGAGATTGGGGAGCTTGGTTTTGAAGGATATTGCATTGGCGGAGTGGCGGTTGGTGAGCCGGCAGAAGAAATGTACAAGGCCATAGAGTATGCCCAGCCGTATTTGGAAGAGGAAAAACCCAAGCATCTTCTGGGAGTAGGCACGCCCGAGCAAATAGTCCAGGCAGTAGGCCTTGGCTGTGACAGTTTTGATTGCGTGATTCCCACCAGAGAAGCTCGCCACGGCAAGTTTTATGTCAATTTAAAGCCGCAAGACGGCGACGGCTATACCACGATCAATATCGACAACGAAAAGTTCAAAGAAGATTTTGCTCCGGTTGACGACACTTGCAACTGCTATGGCTGTCTCAACTACACCAAGGCATATATCCGCCACTTGTTTGCGTCCCAAGAGCCGCTTGGCATTCGCCTGGCCACTATGCATAACTTAAGATTTTATTTGAATCTGATGCAACGAATTAGGGATATGATTGAAAACGGCAGTTTTGCTAAATTTTTGAAAAAATACCGAAGCGTGGCTTAAATATTATGACTCAAAAGACGAGAAAATTTTTGGATATCCTCGCCACTTTGATTTTAGGCTTATCTCTGGCTTGGGCGTTCTGGTCGTTTTTTTCGGGCGAAGTTATTTTTGATTTGATCTTTAATGATCCGCAAGGTTTCAAAAACTACCTTTTGGGATTGGGGCCGTGGTCAGTAGTGACTTACGTGGCGGCAGTCATGCTGGAAGTGCTGATCGCTTTCATCCCAGGCTGGTTTGTCTATCCCGTGGGCGGCGCGATTTTTGGGCTGGGCAAAACCATTGCTTTGGTATTGCTGGGAAATTTTTTGGCGGCCAGCATCAGTTTTTGGATCGGGCGGAAGTGGGGCTTGCCGCTTCTTAATAAATTTATAGCCGGCCGGCATATCCAAAAATTCAATGATTTTATGGAGCATCACGGCACGCTGGCGATTTTTTTGCTCAAACTCAACCCGATTACTTCGTTTGACCTTTGGAATTATTTAGCCGGCGCTTCCCCTATTAGTTTTTGGAAATTCACCTTGGCAAATTTGGCAGGGATTACCCCTTTAGTAGTTGCTTCTACTTTTTTGGGCGAAGAAGGCTTTCGCTTGGCTCCCCAAGCTTTGGCCTTTATTTTTTTGGCGACTTTGCTTTATTTGGTTTGGCTTTTGGTTTCCTGGCCATTTAGCAGAAACCGCCAAAAATAGGCATTGCTTTTCTGATTTCGGTAAGCATGCTAAGATGTGGATAATTATTAGGGTGACGCAGCCATTCGACTAAAAAGTCGGAATCCAGCGTCATTCAAGGAGCGTTATGAGAGAGAAAACTGACCTGATGGACAATGTAGTAAACCTCGCCAAGCGGCGCGGTTTTGTGTTTCCTGGATCCGAAATCTATGGCGGCCTGGCCAATTCTTGGGACTATGGACCGCTGGGAGTGGAGCTGAAAAATAATATTAAGAAGCTTTGGTGGAAAATGTTTGTGCAGGAAAGAGAAGATGTCGTGGGAGTGGATGGCGCGGTGATTATGAATCCCAGAGTCTGGGAAGCCTCGGGGCATTTGAAGGAATTTTCTGATCCCTTAGTTGAGTGCAAAAAATGCCACATGCGGTATCGGGCCGATCAGCTTGGAGACAAATGTGAAAATTGCGGAAGCAAGGATTTTACTCAAGCTAGACAGTTTAACATGATGTTCAAAACCAATTTAGGGCCAGTAGAGCATACCCCCCCTATCCCCCCCTTTAAAGGGGGGGAACGAGAGGGAGTCTTTCTGGGAGGGGGGGTAGTGTATTTGCGTCCCGAAACTGCTCAAACCATGTTTACAGATTTCAAACAAATTCTTGAGACCTCGCGCATGAAGCTGCCGTTTGGGGTAGCGCAAATCGGCCGATCGTTCCGCAACGAAATTACTCCGGGCAATTTCATCTTCCGCACGCGCGAGTTTGAAATCATGGAAATAGAATACTTTATCCATGAGAAAGATTGGAAAAAGCAGTTTGAGCACTGGCTGGCAGAGCAAAAAAAATGGATCAAGGCCTGCGGCATTGATGAAAAAAAGGTGGAATACGTGGAAATTCCGGATGGCGAGCGGGCGCATTACAGCAAGCGCACGGTGGATACGGAGTTTAGGTATCCGTTTGGCCAAAAAGAGCTTTACGGTTTGGCTTACCGCACGGATTTTGATCTGAGAAACCACGAGCAGGCTTCCGGCAAAAATTTAAAGTACAAAGATCCGGTAAGCAGCGAGGAGTTTTTGCCCCACGTGATTGAGCCGACCTGGGGAGTGGAACGCACGGTTTTGGCAGTATTGCTTTCAGCATACGAAGAAGTCAAAGGCGGACGCACGACCACGACGGAAGCCGTGAAAGAAGAAGAAATTGTCCTGCGCCTGCCCAAAGAGTTGGCTCCTGTCAAAATTGCGGTTTTGCCGCTTTCCAGGAAAGAAGAGCTGATTAAGCCCTCTGTAAAAATTTTGCACGATTTACAGCAGCATTGGATGTGTCAGTATGACGAGACCGGATCAATCGGCAAGCGCTACCGCCGGCAAGACGAGATTGGCACGCCTTTCTGCGTGACTGTTGATTTTGACAGCTTGGAAGACAAGAAGGTTACTGTTCGGGATCGGGATACGATGAAGCAGGATCGGATTAAGATTGCGGAGTTGGTGGATTATTTTAAGGATAAATATGCCTGATGGTTCCATATATTCAAAGAAGGTTCTCAAAAACGGCCTGACATTGCTTACCGTCCCTATCGAATCAGCATCGTCGATCACGATGTCGATTTTTGTCAAAGCCGGCAGCCGCTACGAAGAACCTCGCCTCAATGGCATTTCCCACTTTTTGGAGCATTTGCATTTCAAGGGAACCAAAAAATATCCGAGCGCCAAAAAACTTTCGGAAGTGGTGGACGCAATCGGCGGGGAGTTCAATGCTAACACCGGCAAAGAGCACACCCAATATTACATCCGCGCCGCTTTCGAACATTCTTCATTAGTGTTTTCGGTCCTGACTGAAATGCTGCAAAATCCTTTGTTTGATGAGAAAGAATTGGAGCGGGAAAAAGGGGTGATTATTGAGGAAATCAATATGTACAAAGACAATCCGCAGATTCATGTGGAGGCTTTGTTTGAACAAACGCTTTGGCCAGACACGCCGCTCGGACGGGACATTGCGGGTGAGGCTAAGGTGATCCGCAATGTTAGTCGCCAGGACGTCCTGGATTATCGCAACAAGTTTTATCAGCCCAGCAATATGATCATTGCGCTTGCCGGACACTTCCAGCAACAACAAGTAGAAGATTTAGTCGAGCAGAATTGGGGGAGTTTGAGCGGAAAAAAAGCTCCAAGTTTTGAGCCCATAAACGCCAAACAAACCAACTCGCGTTTGTCTGTTCAGAACAAAGTCACTGAGCAGGCGCACATGATTTTAGGATTTAAAGCTTATCCCTATCGCAGCAAGTTGAACTATCCGTTGCGGCTGTTGTCGACTGTGTTGGGAGGAGGCATGAGTTCCCGCCTGTTTATCCGCATCCGCGAAAGAATGGGCCTGGCTTACTATGTTTCTACGTCTTTTAATAATTACTTGGATACTGGCAATTTTATAATCCAAGCCGGGCTTAAGGTTTCCTCTGCCCCCAAAGCGATGGAAGTGATTTTGGATGAACTGCGCAAAATCCGCTCCGACGGAGTCAGCAGCAAGGAGTTGAAGAAAGCCAAAGAGTATATCAAGGGCAAGATAGCTCTGGCTATGGAAGATCCGCATGATAAGCTGGAGTGGTATTTGGGGCAGGAGGCGTTTGTGGGCAAAATCAAAACCATTAAGCAGGCGTTTGTCGAGCTGGATGCAGTTGATTCGCAACAGATTTCCGAAGTGGCACAGAATATAATCAGAAACGAGTGCTTGACCATGGCCCTGATCGGCCCGTTTCCGGATAAGTTAGTGTTTGAGAAGCGATTAAGGTTGTAAGTTTTTAGGCATAGCGGCGGGTATGGTCTTAAGGTTTTGGTTATTGATTCTGAACCCAAAAACTTAAGACTAAAAACTATACTCGTCGCTATGCCCTACAACCAATAACCATTTATCATGCGCATAGGATCTCATGTTTCAATAGCCGGAGGGATTTGGTTAGCGCCTGGAAATGCCGCCAAGGTGGGCGCGGAAGTGTTCCAGATTTTTTCGCGCAGCCCGCACGGCGGACCTGTTAAGCCGATCGATCAGGAGACTCAAGAAAAATTTGCGGCCGAAATGAAAAAATATGGCTTGGATACGTTTTATATCCATACGCCCTATTTTATAAATTTAGGTTCAGTCAAAAATAATATTTATTACGGCTCGATTTCGGTGCTCCGCCAAGAGTTGGAGCGAGGATCGGATTTGGGTTGCCGGGCCGTAATGACGCATATCGGAAGTTTCGGCGAGTTAACCGAGAAGCAGGGGCTTGAACGGGTAGTTATGGCCTTGGATAAAGTACTAGAAGGATACCAAGGGACTACTCAGCTACTGCTGGAAATCTCTGCCGGAGCTGGCAGAATCATTGGTGACACATTTGAAGAAATCGCGGAAATTTTGGATCATCCCAAATTTAAGAAACGGCATTTGGCGGTTTGCTTTGATACTTGTCACGCTTTTACATCCGGTTATCCTTTGCGAAACGAAAAGGAAGTCGAGAAGACATTACAGCAGTTTGATAAAATTATCGGCTTCGAAAGGTTGGTCTTGGTCCATGCCAATGACTCGAAATCCGACTTGGGCCGCCATTTAGACCGCCACGAGCACATCGGTAAAGGGTTTATCGGCTTGGAAGGTTTCCGAGCTTTGGTCAACCATAAGCATTTATCTAAACTTGATTGGATTTTGGAAACCCCCAAAGACGATCCCAAGGATGATCCGGACAACATAACAATACTCAAAAAATTGCGCGGGGATTAAAGCTCGGGTTTATGCTATACTATCGTTATGGATGACAAGAGCCATACAACTGTGGATGTTTCCATGATGACCATACTCAAGGTTTTGTTTGTCCTGCTTTTGATCTGGTTTTTGTGGGCGATCAAAGAAATTGTCTTGTTGTTTTTAATTTCCATAATCATCGCATCCGCGATTGATCCGGTCGCGGATTTTCTCTATCGCAAGCGGGTGCCGCGCGCCTTAAGTGTCCTTTTGGTTTACGCCGTGTTCTTTGGACTTTTGTCGGTGATAGTTTTGCTTTTGGTGCCTCCCATTACCGAGCAGTTCAAAGCGATTTCCCAAGCTGATTTTTACGATAAGTTTACGTCGCGCATTGGGCTTTACCGAGATGATTTGACGAGGATCGGAGTCGGGCAGGCCATAGAAAACAGCATCAAAAATTTTGCCGGAAACTTTGCCGGCGCCCTGTTTCAGACAACCAAGGGGGTGATCACCGGTTTTATTTCTGTGATTACCGTGCTGGCCGTTTCTTTTTATCTGACCGTGGAAGAAAACGGCATGAAAAATTTGATCAGGCACTTAACCCCCTATAAACATCAGGTTTATGCCATGAAACTAGTGAACAAAATTCAGAAAAAAATAGGTGCTTGGGTTTTGGGCCAGTTGGTTTTATCCGCGATCATTTTTGGCCTGACTTTTATCGGACTGACCTTGCTAAAAGTGGAATTTGCTTTGGTGCTGGCAGTGATCGCGGGCATCCTCGAAATTATTCCCTACATTGGTCCGATTGTCTCGGTAATTCCCGCCGTGTTTTTTGCTTTCTTGCAGAGTCCGGTTTTGGCTCTGGCCGTGTTGGTGCTCTACATTATTATTCAGCAGCTTGAGAATCACATTTTGGTCCCGGTGGTTATGAGCAAAAGCGTGGGACTTAATCCCGTCTTGGTAATTTTGGGGATTTTGGTAGGGGGCACTCTGGGCGGCGTGGTTGGTGCGATCATCGCAGTGCCGATTCTGTCTGGTATTTCAGTCTTCGTTTGGGATATGGTGGAGGGAGAAGAACTAGGGCAAAGTTAAGGCTTAATGTGTTATAATTAACAAGCCTAAATAGGCTTTTTTAGTTTACATCGACTTTATGGTTTCTGAGAGAAAAAAATTCTATATTACCACGCCGATTTATTACGTCAACGACAAGCCGCACATTGGGCACGCCTACACGACCATCGCGGCTGATGTTTTGGCGCGCCTGCATCGCCAGCTGGGAGATGATACGTGGTTTTTGACCGGAACGGATGAGCACGGCGCAAATATTGCCAAAGCGGCAGAGAAAAAAGGCAAAGACGTCAAGGAGTTTGTGGATGAAGTTTCAGCCAAATTTTCTTTTGCTTGGGATCAGCTGGGTATCGCGCCCGATGACTTTATTCGCACCACCGAATCGCGGCACGAACGCGCCGTTAATATCTTTTTAAACAAACTTAAAGAATCCGGCAAAATTTACGAGGGCGAATACGAAGGATTATATTGTGTGCCGCACGAAGCTTTTATTAAAGAATCAGACTTAGTCAACGGCCTTTGCCCGGACCATAAACTCAAACCCGAGCGAATTAGGGAAAAAAATTGGTTTTTCAAGCTTTCGGAGTATCAATCAGAAATTTTGGAGCTAGTTGACAGCGGCAAGCTGCTCATCCAGCCCGCAACCAGGAAAAATGAAGTTTTGGCATTCATTCAGCAGGGGTTGGAGGATATCGCGATCTCCAGACCCAATGTGAAATGGGGGATTCCCCTGCCGTGGGATAGCAATCAAACGGTTTATGTCTGGGTGGAGGCCCTGTTTAATTATTGTTCAGCCATAGGCTACGGGTTTGATGAGGAAAAATTTAGAAAGTATTGGCCGGCAGACGTGCAGGTCATGGCCAAAGACATTATTAAGTTTCATTGCATCATCTGGCCAGCCCTCTTATTGGCTATTGGTGAGGAGCCGCCACGTGAAATTTTTGCTCATGGCTTTTTCACAGTGGATGGCCAAAAAATCAGCAAAACAATCGGCAATGTAATTGATCCTAATGAATGGGTGGATAAGTACGGCGCGGATGCCGTCCGCTATTTTTTGCTGCGCGAAGTGCCGTTTGGGCAGGACGGGGATGTAAGTGAACAGAAGCTCAAGACCCGCTACAATGCCGATTTAGCCAATGGATTGGGCAATCTGTTTTCACGAGTGACGACTATGATTGAAAAATATTTGGACGGCGATGTCGGTGAGTTTATCAAATCACCCAGAGATTTATCGGAAGTGTCAGAAAGCTTTAACCGATTAGAGTTTGATAAAGGTTTGGTAGAGGTTTGGGAAACGATCTCATGGGCTGATAATTTGATTGAGCAAAGCAAGCCTTGGGAATTGGTCAAGACCGAACCGGCAAAGGTTAAAGAACTTTTGGTAAATCTAGCGGCTTTGCTTTATGATATTGCCTTAAAGCTTTCTCCTGTGATGCCGGAAACTGCGCAAATTATCAAGTCTGCTTTGGAGTCTGAAAAAATTACTAAGCCAGCACAGCCGCTGTTTCCAAAGATTGAGTGATTCCCCCTCTTAGAATAAGAGGGGGATAGGGGGAGTTAGATTC
>JACQJI010000035.1 GCA_016198045.1 Candidatus Doudnabacteria bacterium | reverse complement strand
GTTCAATTTGACTATAAAACTCATTTTCATTATACTTATGAGGCAAATTGACCAGAATTGAACCAGAAGAAACCAAGTAAAACAAAATAATGCTATTTAGCAAGTCCAAAAGCCGGTTGGGTATAGATATTGGCACTTCGAATATCAAAATAGTGCAGCTCCGACCTAAAGACAATAAATTTATCCTCGAAACTTATGGATTGGTTAACGTGGCATACCAGCTGGGTAGCAAAGAAAGTACTTCTTCTATCAGCCAGACCACAACCCTGCTTAAAAATTTGATAAAGAAATCTAACGCTACTGCAACCAGCGTGGTCGCCTCGCTTCCGAATAACGTGGTGTTTACTTCCGTCATCGATATGCCGCGGATGCCCGAGGACGAACTGCGGCAAGCAATCGAATTTGAGGCCAAAAAATACGTTCCGCTGCCGCTGGAAGAAATAGCTCTCTCTTGGAGCCAGATAGAAGACCGGTCAAGTAGGCAAATCGTCAGTGAAGGTAGCCAGAGCAGTTTCGCTCCCGATAATTCCAAGACCAAAGTGTTGCTGACAGCCGTCCCGACAGTTGTGATCGACAACTATGTCCGAGTTTTGAAAGACGCGGGGCTTGAGCCGGAGGCGCTGGAAATCGAAGCGCTCGCCCTGATTCGCTCCCTAGTCGGCGAAGACCCAAGCACGGTGCTGGTCATCGACATTGGGGCGAAAAACAGCAGCATTAATTTGGTGGACCGCGGTTATCTGCGGCTGTCAAAAAATTTGACGGTCGGCGGCGATACGGTGACCACCTCCATCGCGCAGAGTTTGTCAGTGAACTTCGCCCGCGCTGAGCAATTCAAGAAAGATTTTGGATTGACCAGCCAGGGCCAGCAAATCCCGCAGATTATGAGGCCGATTCTCGATATCATAAAAAACGAAGCCATGCAGCTGATCAATTTATTCGAAAGCCGCGGCCAGCAAATCAGCAAAATTTTACTTTCCGGCGGCGGGGCGAAGCTGCCCAATTTGGCGGAGTATTTTCAGATCCTAGGCAAGCCGGTGGCTTTGGCCAACCCTCTAGGCAAGGTTGTTTACCCAGCCGAACTGAAAGGGATCATCGAACCTCTGGGGCTTAATTTGGCCGCGGCAATTGGACTGGCAATGAGGAGGGAGGAATAAATTTATGCCCGAAATAAATTTATTAAAAAATCAACTGAAGGACCGGTCGGCAGTTTGGGTCAGGCGCAATCGCCTGATTGTTAGCAGCTTGTTTGCCTTGATTATTTTGGAAATTACGGCCGGAGTTTTGCTGTTGTTATTCAAACAGTCAATCACCAACAAAAAGCAGGAAATAACTGACAGCAATATCCAAATCCAAAGCAGTCTTAATGAAAAACAAAAGGAGCTGGTCCCGGCCAAAGCCTTCCAGGCCCAGCTGAAAAATTTGACCCGAGTGGTTGACTCCCACGTCTATTGGACGGCCTTTTTCGACGAATTGAGCGCGGTGACGCTGAAAAAAGTCAGATATACCCAGCTGCAAGCTGATTCGAGCGGAAAAGTTTATCTCGAAGGCCGGGTTGACACCTATACCGACTTGGGAAAGTTATTGTTGGGGCTTTCCACCTCCAAAAGTTTTTCGAATGTCCGGCTGCTTTCGTCCAGTCCCGAATCATCCGAAGTGGGTGGTTTGATTTTTTCCCTAGATTTGAATATTAACCCTGAATTGCTTTTGGCCAAACAATGAGAGATTTTAAGTCAAAAACTTTGGTCATGGTCCTGCTAATTTTGGCGGGTTTCTTGCTGGCTTATTTCTTTGTCTTTGCTAATTACAAAAATTTAAATATTGTCAAAGCGGAACTAACCAGAGTCGAACAGGAGAAAGAAAATTTGGAGAACTCCCAAAGACAGATGGAATCGTTTTTGGAAAAATACCGCTCGCTGGATAAGGAGGCCAGGCAGGTTAATTTGGCCTTGCCGACGGCTCCTGGCGTCGCTTTGCTGCTGGGCGAAATGGAACAGCTGGCCAAACTTTCCGGAATCCTAGTTTCGTCAATTAACTTTAGCGAGCTGCCCCAGAGTGATTTGGAAAAAGTTCCTCCCAATTCCGTGGTTCCCATCGAGGCGCAGTTGTCGATTTCCGGCTCTTATTTTTCTTTCCGGGATTTCCTGAACCGGTTGGAAAACCACATTCGGATTCTCGACCCGCAATTGATCAGCATTGGCGTGGAAGAAGACAATTTGAACTATGAATACGAAGTAAAATTTAAGACTTATTACCAAAAATGATCACCAAAGCGAGGCGCAACGCATATATCGTGATTATCGCCGTGTGTATCGCAGGCAGCATTGCGATTTTCATGTTTCTTAAGCCTGAAATAACCGATTTGCCGGATTTAGGCTCTCCGGTTGGCACTTCGGCATCACGCGAAAGCTCAGGCCCGCCAAAAGTTTTTCCGCAAGACGCGAATTTCGACCTGTCGGTGTTCAACTCGAGTAAGTTTATCGGCCTGAAAGAAATCACTCAGCTCACTGTGGAGTCGGCAGAACTCGGAAAAGAAGATCCATTTAAATAGTCAACGCGAATGGCTGTCGTAAGCAAATCAAAAACCGCGATCTGGACCTTTGACGACTTTTTGGTCGAAAAAGGCTTTTTGACCAAGGAAGAGATGTCCAAGGCGCGCGCCGAGAGCGCGATGACGCACCGGAACTTGTTTGATTACCTGATCAACGAGAAATATCTGACTGAGGAACAACTGACTCAAGCACGCGGGCTTTTTTTTAATTTGCCGTATGTTGACTTGCGCAGCAAGACCGTCAAAAAGGAGGTCATCAACATTACCTCCAAGGACAACATCTCCACCTATAAATTTGTTCCGTTTGAGTTCGACAACAACGTGCTCAAGGTTGCGCTGGCCGACCCGACTGATTTGGCCGCGCTGGAGGCTTTGGAATTCTTGGCCCAGAAAAATAAATATAAAATCGAATTATACATCACCTCCTATTCCAGCTTCCAATCCGTGTTCCGAAGGTCGGGAAACATCACCAAAGAAGTTTCGGCGGCGCTGAAGGAAGTTGAGCAAGAAAAGGAAAAAAAGAAAACCAAAGTCGCGGCAGAACCGGAGGAAACCGAGCAGAAGATCGTCGATGAAGCGCCGATCTCGAAAATAGTCGATGTGATCATTCGTCACGCCGTCGAAGGCCGGGCTTCTGACATCCACATCGAGCCGTCGGAAGAGGATTTGCGGGTCCGGTACCGGATCGACGGAATTTTGCACAGCTCCTTGATTTTGCCCAAAACCGTGCATGCCGCGATTATTTCCAGAATCAAAATTTTGTCTAATTTAAAAATTGACGAGCAGCGCCTGCCCCAGGACGGGCGATTCCATGTTGGTTTGGAAGACAAGTCTATTGATTTTCGGGTTTCGACTTTTCCAACCGTGGTCGGCGAAAAAATTGTGCTTCGAATTTTGGACAAATCCACCGGGGCTCCGAGCCTTTCGGAACTTGGGCTTTCCGGCAAACGGCTGGCGATTGTGGAGGAGTCGATCAGGCGCCCGTACGGGATGTTTTTGGTAACCGGCCCTACTGGCAGCGGCAAATCCACCACGCTGTATTCCGTGCTCAGCATGCTCAACAAGCCCGGGGTCAATATCGTGACTCTGGAAGACCCGGTGGAGTACTTCATTGACGGGGTGAATCAAGCGCAGATCCGCCCGGAAATCGGCCTAAGCTTTGCTTCGGGCCTGCGTTCAATTTTGCGGCAAGACCCCAACATTATTATGGTCGGAGAAATTCGCGACAAAGAGACCGCCGAGCTGGCGGTCAACTCCGCGCTCACCGGCCATTTGGTTTTTTCCACTCTGCACACCAACAGCGCAGTCGGGGCCATCCCGCGATTGATCGATATGGGCATCGAACCTTTTCTGCTTACCGCCTCGGTAAATTTGCTGGCCGCCCAGCGGCTGGTGCGAAAAGTCTGCGAGAAGTGCAAAACCGAACAGGAAGCCACTCCCTCGATCGTCCAGATTGTCAAGCAGGAGCTGGCCGGCATTCCGGAAGAAGAGTTGAAAGGGATCGATAAAAAAAATCTGAAAGTTTTTGTCGGGAGAGGGTGCCCGGTTTGCAACAACACCGGCTTTCGGGGCAGAATCGGAATTTACGAAGTGTTGCCAGTCACCAAACCGATCCAAATCTTAATCAGCCAGCGCTCGCTCGAGTCGGCCATACTGGAGCAGGCCATCAAAGAAGGCATGATTCTGATGAGGCAAGACGGGATCATTAAAGCCTTAAGTGGTTTGACGACCGTTGAGGAAGTCGTGCGAGCGACCAAGGAAGGAGATTGATGACTGACTTGTTATTCGTCCACACCGACGACAAGCTGACGGATCTGTGTTCGACCAAGCTCAGCCAGTATTTCCAGGTTCACCGGGCGATCGACGGCTTGTCGGCCGTGCGCAAAGTCAGGCGACATAAGCCGAAGATTGTGATCAGCGAGTATGATTTGCCGCTCCTGTCCGGCCGCGCCCTGGTCAAGTTTGTCCGAAGTTATCCGCCCACGACGTCCAGCGTGTTTATCTTTTTTAGCAAACAAGAGTTTGTCCCCGAAGCTTTAAATCTGGGCGCCAACGCCTGGCTAGCCACGACCAGCTCCAGCCCGCAACTATTAATTGATCACGTTTTACATTATGTATAAATCGACCGAGTTGGAAGTCAACAAATTATTGATGGTGGTTTTGGAGCGGGGCGCGTCTGATTTGCACTTAGTCGCCGGCAAACCGCCGGCCATCAGGGTGGACAGCAAGCTTCTGGAATTGAAGGACTACGACGTGCTGTCCGGCAACGTGATTGCGGGCATGCTGGACGTCTTGCTGGACGCCGAAGAGAAAAAGAAAGAATTCAGAGAGGACAAAGAGCTTGATTTTTCGTTTTCGTTTAAGGACAACCTCAGGTTCCGCGTCAACGCTTATTATCAGAAAGGCTATCCCGCCGCCGCCTTAAGGCTGATCCCCAACAAAATTCGAACCATCGAACAGCTCAATCTGCCGCCCAGCATCAAAAGCTTCATTGATTACGCGCAAGGCCTGGTTTTGGTGGTGGGCCCCACTGGACACGGCAAGTCCACCACGCTGGCCGCGCTCATCGATTTGGTCAACCACAGCCGGGCCGAACACATCGTGACGATCGAGGATCCGATTGAGTAAGTTTACATCCAGGACAAATCTTTCATCAACCAGCGCGAAGTCGGCCAAGACACCAAGTCTTTCGGCAAGGCCTTAAGGTCTGTGCTGCGGGAAGACGCCGATGTCGTCTTGGTCGGGGAAATGCGGGATTTGGAGTCCATCGCCACCACGATCACGATTGCGGAAACCGGGCATTTGGTATTTGCCACGCTGCATACCAACAATGCCGCCCAGACCATTGACCGGATTATCGACGTGTTTCCGGCCTACCAGCAAAATCAAATCCGCGCCCAGTTAGCCAGCATTTTGATTGGCGTGGTCTCCCAGCGCCTGCTGCCGAAAATCGGCGGCGGCCGCGTGCCGGCAGTCGAGATCATGGTCACCAATAACGCGGTGGCCAACGTCATTCGGGAAGGCAAAACTTACGAACTGCCCAATATCATCCACACTTCGGGTTCCGCCGGGATGGTGGCTTTGGACAAAAGCTTGGCAGAGGTTGTAAGATCAAACACGGTCCAAGTGGAGGCCGTGCTGCCATACGTTACCGATCATGATACATTTGACGGTCTGCTTCGCAGATAGTTTTACGAATTAAGATTCGTAATTTCGTAAATATTAGTAATTAGTAAAGCTATGGAGTTTGCTTATCAAGCGCGCGACAAACAAGGAGTGCTCAAGGCTGGAACAGTGGAAGCTGCCAGTGAATCCAGCGCTTTTGAGATTTTGGGACAGCACGGGCTGACCGTGATCAAAGTTTTCCCCAACACCCAGTTGAATTTATTCGGCAACATTACATTTTTAGAAAGAATTTCACTCAAAGACATTGTCTTATTCAGCCGGCAGCTGGCGACCCTGATCAACGCCAAGGTTCCGATCGTGCAAGCCCTCCGAATCATGAGGCTGCAGGTTTCGTCCAAGAAATTTCAGAAGATAATCGATGAAATCACGGAAAAAGTCGAAAGCGGCAACAGCCTGTCCTCGGCTTTGAGCGCGTACCCTGACGTTTTTAACAGCTTGTATATCAGCCTGGTTAAATCCGGAGAGCTCTCCGGCAGCTTGGACGAGGCTTTGGTTTATCTGGCTAACCAGCTGGAGAAAGATTATGACTTGCGGTCCAAAGTTATCGGCGCTTTGATCTACCCGATTTTTATCGTCCTGACACTGCTGGTCGTGGGCATCTTGATGTTTATTTACGTCCTGCCCCCGCTGGTTTCGATTCTTCAGGAATCGGCGGTGGAGCTGCCGTTTACCACGAGGATTCTTATCGGGGCCACCAACTTAGTCCAGCATTATCTCTGGCTGCTCATCGCGGGCTTGGTTGGATTGGTTGTTGGTTTTCGGTTCTACGCCCGTTCGGTCTCGGGCAGGCACCTGATCGATTATGCCAAGATAAACGCCCCGATATTTGGCCGGCTTTCCAAAAACATCTACATGTCGCGCTTCGCCCGAAACCTCGCGACCCTCGTGGCCGGCGGCATTCCTATTGTCAAGGCGTTGGAGGCGGTGGCGGACATAGTCGGCAACCAGATTTATAAAGATTTGATTTTGGACGCGGCCAAAGAGGTCCGAAACGGGAAAACCATAGCCAGCGCTCTGTCCAGCCACAGGGAAGTCCCGGCGGTCCTGATCCAAATGACGCAAATCGGGGAATCGACCGGGAAACTGCGGGAAATCATGGACAAACTCGCGTCTTTTTATGAAAAGGAAGTCGAGGGATTGCTGAGCGCCCTAACCACCCTGATCGAGCCTTTGATTATGATTTTGTTGGGTCTGGCGGTGGCCGTGATGGTTGCAGGAATTTTATTGCCGATATATAATTTAGCCGGTACAGCATAGTTGATAGATGACACAAAAAATAACAGGAAAAAATAGCCAATAAGGAGACGGCTTTTCAGGCGCCTGGTCTTCTCATTGGCTAACTTTCTCTGTACTGAGAGGGGGTGAAATAATTGAAATATCAAATATCAAATACCAAATATCAAAAGGGATTTACCCTTATTGAGCTTTTGGTAGTGATTGCCATTATCGGAATTCTGGCTGCGGTGGTGCTGGTATCCCTCAACTCCGCTCGTTCCAAAGCCAGAGACTCCCGGAGGCTGGCAGACATCAGGCAAATCCAGACCGCGCTGGAACTTTTCTACAATGACCAGGCTACCAGCAGCTATCCGGACGACGGAGGCGCTACCCCCACCATGACCAGCGGTACCCCGGCGTTCAATACCTACATGGTGGCTTGGCCCACAGCCCCAACCCCCGAAGACGGTGGTTGCACGTCCGCTAACAACCCTTACCTCTATCAGGGTAGAAACGCTGGTGATACTGCGGACGATGCTACCGCACCGGCCTTTTATCAGGTCAGTTTCTGTCTGGGATCTATCACTGGTGGTTATGCTCAGGGTGCCCATACTGCCAGGCCAACTGGAATTAACTAGAAGCTTTAAGTCTAGATTTTTCTCCTGAGTGGGGTGCTCGGGAGAAGTCTTGTGGACTTAAAACGACAAACACAACAAGGCTTCACTCTGATCGAGCTTTTGGTCGTCGTGGCCATCATCGGCTTGCTTTCTTCGGCGATTCTGGTGGGCATGGGCAATGCCCGGATCCGCGCCCGCGACGCCCGCAGGCTGTCAGACGTTCAGCAAGTTAAATCCGGACTGGACGTCCACTACAATGTGGCTTCTGGTTATCCTTCCACCGCAGATTGGAATACCGCCCAAAGCGCCAGCGCTTTTTTGACCTGTTCCGGACAAAATACGGTGAAGCCGCCGCAGGACCCCACCGCTGCCCAGGTTTACGCTTACACGCAAGGCGGCAATTCGACCACTGGCTGCGCAACCACGGTTTATTCCGACTATAAGCTGGAATTCACCACTGAAGGAGCTACCACTATCGGGCCGGCGGGAGTTTACTATCTGAGTCCCCGGGGAATTACCACCACTCCGCCGTTCTAAGTCATGGTTATTGTCATCGTTATCGTTTCCGGTCTAATCATCGGCAGCTTTCTCAACGCTGCCATTTTTCGTTTGCATTCAGGACAGTCAATTTTATTTGATCGCTCCAAGTGTCCGAACTGCAAGCATGTCCTGGGTATCTGGGATTTGGTCCCGGTGCTGAGTTTTCTATTCCTCAAAGGCCGCTGCCGGTATTGTCGTTCTAAAATCTCCTGGCAATACCCGATAATAGAGCTAGCCACGGCGCTAGTTTTTGTTCTTTTGTTTTGGAATATGGAATATGGAATATGGAATATGGAGCTTTGGTTTCAGGCAATCTTTGCTTGTTTTTTCATTCTCATCGCTGTCTATGATTACAAGCACTATCTTATTTTGGACAAGGTTTTGGTTTTATTATTTGCGATCAGTCTTGGCTACAACATCTATCAGGGAAAGTTGGCCGAAGGATTGCTGATGGGCGCTGGGTTTGCCGCATTCTTTCTGCTGCAGTACTTTTTGTCTTCGGGCCGGTGGATTGGCATGGGGGACATAAAGTTTGGCTTCGTGCTGGGAAACATGTTTGGTTATCTTAGCCTGATAGTTTTGTTGCTGGCGTACCTCGGCGGCGCGCTGCTTGGGTTAATACTGATCGCCGCCGGACGCAAAGCGCTGTCGTCCAGGCTGCCGTTTGGAACTTTCTTGTCGGCCTCTGCTATAATGACCTTGCTTTATGGGGATAAAATTCTAGCTTGGTATTTGGATTTAATTGGAATGTAGAATATAGAATGTAGAATATGGAACAAAAAGAAAAAATAAAATCATTTAAGGATTTAGTAGTTTGGCAAGAATCGCATAAACTAGTGTTAATTATTTACAGAACAACAAAACTATTTCCAAGCAAAGAACAGTTTGGCCTGTCCAGCCAATTATGTAGAGCGGCTGTTTCAATCACTTCAAATATTGTAGAGGGTTTTAGAAGGCAATCCAACAGAGAGAAAGTTCAATTTTATTCTTTGTCATTATCCTCGTTGAGCGAAGTTGAGAGCCAAATTATTATTGCTAAAGATATAAGATATATATCTGAACATGTGTATAATGATATTGATCTTCAAATAAAAACAGTTTTCCGATTATTAAATGCATTTATAAGATCTACAAAAGAGAACAAACTACATTCCACATTCCATATTCCATATTCCGACCAAAAGGGCTTTACGCTCGTCGAATTGCTCGTCGTGATCTTCATGATCGTCACCATTGCCAGCGTGAGCATTGCCAATTATAGAAACGGCGAAAAGCAGCAGCGCGTGAATCTGGCAGTGGACAGTTTGATCAACGGCATCAGAAACGCCCAGAACAACGCGTTTACCTCCAGGCAGATAGTCACCAGCACTTGCGCTAATAAGGCGGCCAAATATTTTCGGATAGATTTTTCTTCTTCTGCCGAGTTTATAATTTATGCCGAAGACAACTGCAGCACTGTCTATGAGATTGAAAGATACAAACTGCCGGAACAGGTTCAGATAAGAAGCGGCGGGCTGCTGCTGGATTCGGCTGCGGCAGATACGCTGTCGATTCAGTTCACCACCCCGTTTGCCAAAATTTTTGCCGCCAGCAACGGCGGGGCGTATGCTGCTTTTACCACCGCCATAATTACAGTTGAGCACCTGGACGGCAGCCGCAGTAGCACGGCCACGGTCGACGGAGTTTCTGGCCGAATCGGCGAATAATTGCTATACTAAAAGCAAATGAGAAAATATCAATTATCAACCATTTTAGCTCTCGCGCTAGTCGTGGTGGTCCTCGGCTGGTATTTCTTAAGCCAGCCCAAATCCCCAGGCCCGAAAACCGAAGAGCCGGTTTCAGTATCAGACCAAGTCAAAAAATTGGATATTGAGACCTTTTCGCTTTCCGGGACAGTGAAAAGCGTGGAGGCCAAAGCGCTGATTTTTGAAACTGGCATGGTTTTGGATGAGGAAATTGTCAACCTCGACTTTAAAGCCAATGTTTCCGCCAGTACCAAAATCTCAAAACAGGTCCAAGGCCAAAGCATTAAACTGTCAGAAATCAAATCTGGCGACATTATCGTGGTTTACACCAAAACTAACCCTTACGAAAATTTAATAGTTGAAGCAGACAAAATTGAACTGGTGAAATAGTCGGCCGTTGACAAGTTCTTGGTTTAGTATTATATTATCTGGCTAACGGCAGCTATATAATAAAGCTATGATATTCAAGCTTTCATATTTCATCAGTGGGCGAAACACAGCCGTTTTTGCGGCGAAGTCAACAGCAGTCCTGTTGGCTTTTTTGTTGGTGATTATGCCAGCTTCCCCGGCCCTGGCCGAGTCGCACCAATTGGCAGAGTCGGCAGAAGTCCCTGTTCCGGCTTCAGCCGACAGCCCAGTTTTGCCCCATGAGCCCAGTCAAGACACTTCTGAACCTCATGATCCCCAAGCCCCAGCCTTGGATGCCGAGAGAAACATGCTAAGCGCGCCCAGTGATGGTCAAGAAGCCCCGGCTAAAACCGTCCCGGAAGCGGTGGCGGCAAAACAGCCGATGCCGCAGGCTGATTTGGTTTCCGGAGCGCTTGATTATTCTTATGACTTAACGTTTCCTCCCGGCAGAAACGGCTTAACGCCGCAACTAGCTCTGGCTTACAACAGCCAGAACAGCGAAGACGGCAGCATTGTCGGATACGGCTGGAGTTTGAATATTCCCGAAATTGAACGAATTAACCGCAAAGGCAGCGAAAAGCTTTATACGGAAAATTATTTCAACTCCTCGCTGTCCGGAGAATTAGTCAATACCGGAGGCAGCAGTTTTGGGGCGAAAGTCGACAGCGGAGACTTTTTGGACTACCGCTTGGCCGGCAATGCCTGGACAGTCAAAGACAAAAAGGGGACAAGCTATAAATTTGGCGCTACTGCTGCGGCCCGCCAGGATGATCCAGCCGACACGGCCAAAGTTTACAAGTGGATGCTTGAGGAAGTCCGCGATCTAAACGACAACTATATCAAATACGAATACTTTAAAGATAGCGGACAGATTTATCCCGCGCGCATTGTCTATACCGGCCACGGCGCAACTGACGGAGCGTTTGAAGTGGAGTTTGTCAGGGAAAGCAGAGGCGACGTGCACAAGTCTTACAAGAGCGCTTTTGCCGTGGCGACCAATTACCGGATTAAAGAGATTGCTGCTAAGGTTGATGGGCTTTGGGTGAGAAAATATATATTAGGCTATCAGGCAGCGGACAATACTACCCGTTCCCTTTTAGATAGTATTATGGAAAGCGGCCGGGATGAATTTGGCAACACTGTATTTTTACCCCAGACTAAATTTGATTACCAACAGCCGACCAATCCTGATCCGGCTTGGATAAGAGATAATATAGATGATGACTACTGGAAGATTCCGGTTGATTTAAGAGACGGCGTGATTATTGCCGATGCCAACGGCGACGGGTTAGACGATATTATCCAAAGTTTTTACTCTGTCCGGGAAATTAGAAGAACTTGGCTCAACAACGGCTCCGGCTGGAGTTTAAACGACAGCTTTGTTCCGCCTGTGATATTTAAAGACAATGACAGTGATGAAGGAGTGCGCGCAATGGATGTCAATGGAGACGGACTGGTGGATCTGGTAAGAAGGAAAGATAGGAGCGGACTAAAGGGTGAGACTTATTTAAACACCGGCTCCGGCTGGACTCGGACAACTGACTGGGTCCCGCCGCAAGATTTCGCGGCCCAAACTGATCCGGGCACCAGGATTGGGGACTTTAACGGGGACGGCTTGCCAGACATCATTAAGAATAAAGATTTTATTTATTTGAATGACGGTATGTCCGGCTGGGTCAGTGTTCCTTGGACAATCCCGGTTGACGTGGAACTGGGTGTTTTGGTAGCCGATGCCAACGGCGACGGGCTGGATGACCTGATGCAGTCCTGGACTACCAACGGAGTTAATATCCTTCAAAAAACTTGGCTCAACACCGGCTCCGGCTGGGTTTTGAGCGAAGATTTCGTCCCGCCGACCCTTTTTGCTGACCAGGGATTGGTTGACAGCGGAGTTAGAGCCATGGACATAAATGGCGATGGTTTGGTTGATCTGGTAATAAAGATTGACAGCAATCCTGGCCTCACATATATAAACAATGGCAACGGCTGGACCCTAAATCCTTATTGGAATGTGCCGCTGCCATTCATCCGAGCCGATTCCATAGCCAGCGACACGGGCACCAGATCTGGCAATTTTGACGGCGACGGCAAAGTTGATTTTTTTGGAAATAATGGGCAGGTATATTTTCATGCCAAAAATAAAGCGGATTTATTAAGCAAGGTTATTTACTCCCAAGGCGGTTATACTGAGATTGCTTACCAGGGCTCGGCTCGTTTGAATCCAGATTTGCCCTTGGTTTTGATTACTGTTAAAAATTTGATTCATAATAACGGGTTGGGTTTGGCATCTCAATACAATTTTTCCTACCAAGGCGGCAAGTATTATTACAACAGCGCATTTGACCGCAGGTTTGCCGGCTTTGCCAAGGTTGCGCAAGCCGATGCGGCAGGCAATACCCAAACGACTTTTTATCATCAGTTTGAGAATCATATCGCCAAAGCCGGCCGGGCATATCAGATAGAAACTTCTGACAGCTCCGGCAATAACTATCAGGTAACTGTCAATAACTGGGAAAATGTGGACTTGGGCAACGGCAGAAACTTTGTCAAACTTACCCAAACTGTGGAACAAACCCTTGACGGCGATTCAAGCCACAAGGATAAGGCGGCCACCTTTGCCTATAACGATGCCAACGGCAATCAGACCCAAAAGGTGGACTGGGGCGAGGTCAATGCCGCTGACGACGGCAGTTTTGCTGATGCCGGCTTGGATAAGTACGTAAGCAGCTTCAGCTATGCTTCCAACCTGGCGCTTAACATCTTGAGCTTGCCTTCGCGGGAAACTGTCACTGATCAAAGTTCCAATAAAGTCCGGGAGTCGAGGTTTTATTATGATGGTTTAGCTTTGGGCAGTGTCAGCAAAGGCAATCTAACCAAAGAAGAAAAATGGAAAGCCGGCAGCAGTTACGTTGACACCGAAAAAACCTATGACGAGTTTGGCTTGGTCACCCAAGAGCTGGATCCCAAAAACAATCCCGCCACTTTTGCCTATGACGCTTTCAATCTTTATCCGGTTGCGGTTACCAATGCCTTAAATCAGTCCACCCAATACGTTTATGATTATTCTTCAGGGAAAGTTAAGCAGACCACTGATCCCAATGGCTTGACTTTCCAAAGCGTATATGACGGCTTGGACCGTTTGATTGAGGAAAAACAGCCTGATCTTTCCAATCCCGAAACTTTGGTGACCAAAGCCGCTTACGCTTACACTCCTTTAAGCGTTGGCTACCAAATCAAAAAAACCGTCTATTTGGACGAAGGCAATGCGGTTGAAAGCTATACATATACTGACGGCTTGGATCGGGCAATCCAGACCAGAACCGAGGCCGAGGAAGCAAATACATATATTGTCTCGGACACAATTTACAACAACTTGGGCAAAGTTGAGAAGCAGTCCTTGCCATACTTTAGTTCTGGCTCGGGCAAAACTTCGCCTACTGCCAACCCTTCGCTTTGGATTGCTTACAGCTATGACCCGATGCTCCGTGTTACTACAGTGGTTAACGCCGCAGGCACTGTGACCAACGCCTATGATGATTGGAAACAAACTATTACTGACGCCAGAAGCAAAAACAAATATCTTTACAAAGACGCTTACGGCAATCTGACAAAGGTTGAAGAAACTAATTCCGGCAATACCTATACCACGAATTATGAATACAACGGCAACAACAATCTGATTAAGATTACTGACGCCCTGGGAAATGTCAGGAACTTGAGCTATGACGGCTTGGGCCGACGCTTGAGCGCGGAAGATTTGCACGCCCCTGCTGACGCCGCGTTTGGAGTTTGGACTTATGCTTACGACGACAACGGCAATTTAACCAAAACTCTTGATCCCAGTGGCCAGACCGTTGATTATACTTATGACGCGCTTAACCGGAATTTGACCGAAAACTTTGCCGGGCAAGCAGGGGTGGAAGTTGCTTACACTTACGACGCCTGCGGCAACGGCATCGGGCGAGTTTGTTTGGTTGCGGCAACTGGCGCCACAACCAGTTACCAGTACAATCCCTTGGGACAAGTAAGGCAAGAAACCAAAACCATTGACGACACCGACTATCCAACCAGTTATGCTTATGACCGCCAAGGCAATGTCCTGACTATTACTAATCCAGACGGCTCACAAGTCCAGTACGTTTACAACTCCGCCGGCTTGCTGGAATCCATTGCCGGCATTGTGGCTGACTTTGATTATGGCCCGCATGGCAAAGTCACAAATCAAGTCAATGCCAACGGGACTTCTGCGACCAATGCTTATGATGCAAACAAGCTTTACCGGCTGGCTAGCAAGCTGACTGTTAGCGCCGAAGGAGACCGGCTGCAGGATTTGTCATACACTTACGATCCAAACGGCAATATTACCAAGATCACTGATGCTTCGGAAACCAATGCCCAGAAAACCGTAGAATATGCGTATGACGATTTGAATCGTTTGGTTTCGGCTACTGCCGGCAACGTGGCTGACGGCCAGACGGATTATTCGTTTGCTTACAGCTTTGACGGCATTGGCAACATTTTATCCAGAACCGAAACTATTGGGACTGAACCAAGTGTTATTTACACTTACGCTTATCAAGGAACAGGATTTGCCAACCCGCATGCGGTCACTGCCATTTTTGACGGGACCGACATCATAACTTTCGCGTATGACGAGAACGGCAACTTGATTTCCGAAGCAGGCAAAACCCATGAATACGATTACCGCAACCGCTTGGTTAAGACGACTATTCAGGGCGAAGGCGCTCCGGTGACTGAAAGATTTTACGCCAGCAAGGGCGATGGCTCAATTGTTGCCCGCAATGCCGGGTGGGCCAAAGCGCATCATGCCACAGCCGGATCAGCAGCCAACTTTTCGGACGGCACTCTGTACGTTGGCACGGGCAAAGACACGACTTTCCAGATCGAGCGAGCATTTATCCCGTTTGACACTTCTTCGCTGCCTGATGGCGCGGCAATTACTGGCGCCAAACTGAAAGTTTATGTCGCAAGCAAGGACAATGCCGATAATGACGGCGATGATTTCATCACCGTGGTCAAAACCACCCAGGCCAACACGGCCAAACTGCCAGTGGCCGCGTTTGACAAAGCCGGAGAGATTCATAATCCCGCAGAAGGGATTGACGCTGCTGAGCGCAAAGACATTGGCAATATATCAATCGGGCAATTTCTGACATTTAATCTTAACGCCGCTGGCTTGTCTTGGATTTCCAAGGCCAGTCCGACCAAACTGGGCCTTAGGGAAGGCCATGACGTGCTGGATAGCCAGTTTGCCGGCAAGAACAAGCAATATAACCGCTTGCGCATCCGAACCAGCAACTTTGCCGGCACGGCTTATGATCCTGTCCTGGAAGTGACTTACAACGACCCGCAGGCTTCCACTGTCATTTCCTACGCCTACGACCACCTAGGCCAGAGAGTTAAATACACAAGCCCTATTACGACAACCGTGTATCCCACCAAGAACTACAACACCGACGGCGCCACTCCCATTAAGCACATCTTTGCCCAAGACCAGACCGTGGCTACAGTCAAAGGCACAGGTGGCTCTGCCAATGTGGTCAGCATACACACAGATCATTTGACTGGATCAAATGTTGCTACCAACAGCAGTGGGACTCAAGAAGAACTGATGGATTACTACCCCTTTGGCTCAATCAGGCTTGACCAGAAAACCAACTCCTTTGATGAGCAGAGGAAGTATGCAGGAAGCGAGTATGATGTTGACACAGGATTGAATTATCTGGGTGCGAGGTACTACGACGCTCCTATTGGAAGGTTCATCAGCCAAGATCCCGTATTCTTAGCACTTGGAAACAACGAGCAAATTAAGCAGCTTGCCAATCAAGAATTGCAGCAGTTGCTCTCAGATCCGCAAGCATTGAATAGCTATGCTTACGCAAGAAATAATCCTTTAAGGTATAATGATCCTGATGGACAGTTCTTTAAAGAAACATGGAATAAAGGTAAAGAGAAATGGGATCAGGGAGTAGTCTGGGTTGGTAATAAGGCTGAGTCAGCTTACCAGAATAATGCAGCGGCACGCTGGTTATTAGACCATCCAGAGTCTGGACTGTATGTAGCTATTGGAGCATCGATAGGCGCAGAAGCCCTAGGCGTTGCCGCAGTCGCAGGTATTACGACTATTGGAACTCGTTGCTTTGCTAACTGCGGGAGTATAAATATTTTAATAACTCCTCAATCTTTATTGCAAACTACCAGTAAAAAAGACGCTTTGGCAGGAGTCAGCGGCTTGCCAAACGAGGTTCAGCAGTCTGCAAAATCTTTCTTTAAAGGAAGCTCAAATGTTTATAATGGTTTTTCAGTTGTCCAGAACTCTGATGGTACATATACAATGCAAATGATAAAACCCGGCAATGTCCCGGGTTCGCAAGCCGTGTATATAAAGCAAGTTGATAGTACTGGAAATACCATTAACGTGATTAAAAATACCTATGATCCAAAAGGTAACTTGATTCATAGTAAAGATAAGTAAGGATCAATTATGGAAAATACTAAAGATATTTTAGAAAAGTATTTAAAATT
>JACQJI010000005.1 GCA_016198045.1 Candidatus Doudnabacteria bacterium | reverse complement strand
GAATATACCAATAGAATTAGGCAATTAGTATATTAGTAACCATTCGTAATTAGTAAAAAATTTTGTTTTTGTTTCCGCAGAGACTCACTAACCTATTTATATTATAGCAAAAATTTCAAATAAAAGCAACCCTGGATTGGGCTGCTTTTATTTTTGATGGAAAATTATGAACTTTTAACTTTACGAACTTAGAACTAATTTAGGATTTGATATCCTTTTCAATCTTGTCCAACACCTTTGAGGCATGATCCCGGCCTCCAAGGCCGAAAGCCAGCCCGCCAGCGATGGCCAACATGGCGATCACTCCGGTGAACAAGGTTTGAACAAACGCTGGCGCAACACCCAATTGATGCAAGGTGGCAAGAACGGTAAAAACCATAATTGACCACTGGGTCACGGCACCAAGCATATCAGCGGACTTAAGGCCCGCGGCCTGCACGCTATGGCGAACCAGCCTGGCTAGGAAGTGGGCAACCAATGTTCCGACCAACAGAATCGCGGCTCCGGCAACCACATCCGGAATATATGCGAGCACGTCGTTTAAGAAATCTGAAATCTTGTCCAGCTTCAGGATATCGGCAGCGGCTAGAAATACGGCGAGCAAGATAAACCATTTCACCAACCAAGCCACGGCTCCGGACACGGACATTCTCATCCCGGTTCGAGACGACAGCTGGTCCAAGCCCAGCTTATCGCCGACCTCGTCCAGCTTGAGCGTGTTCAAAAGAGATTTAACCAATTTTGCCACGGCCACGGCGAGGATCCAACCGACTACCAAGATAATTACTGCGATGAGGAAGTTCGGCAGGAAAGTGATGAAACGCGCGTACAGATCGGAAACCGCATCTGTCACGGCTTGAGGATAATTTGGCATTTATGTCACCCCCTTTCGGTCCTCCAGTCCCAATTCTCATTGAGACCGTCCGCCGAAGCTTAATGCGAAGGCGGACTTTCGACCTAGTTAATTTTTTCCAAAAAATGGAAAGCAAACCCAGTACCGAAAGTTTGATATCTAATTCCGCTTTGCGGAATTAGATTAAAGTCACGCCGGTTGCTTCAAACTTCGCATATTAGTTTTGATAATAATTATCATTTATCAGTTATTTATAACACAATCAAACTTCTGGTACTGGGCAAAAGAAAAAACCACAGGTGCTTGAAAAAGCCTATGTGGTTCGTACAGAAGATTCCGAGGGATTGTCGTTGGTTTCCATCAAATTTTACTCTATGATTTATTATAGCAGATTTAAATAAAACCGTCAAGCTTTGACGGTTTTATTATTCTTCGATTACAGCTTAGGCCAGAATTGAGTCTTTGGCTGCCTTTGCCACTCGGAACTTCACCACGGTCTTGGCAGGGATCTTAATCTGCTCGCCAGTCGCTGGGTTGCGGCCCATGCGGGCTTCGCGGTGCTTCTTTTGAAGCTTTCCCAAGCCTGGGATGGTGAACTCGCCGCTCTTTTTGGTCTCGTCGTAGGCCAAGCCCACGACTGCGTCCACCATTTCGGCGACTTCTTTTCGGCTTTTGCCGAGCTTCTCAGCAAGCGCGGTGAGGACCTCGGACTTTGTCATTCCTTTTGCCATAAGGGTACCTTCTAGTCCGCCAAAGCTCGAAGAGCAAAGGCGGATCTTAATTAGTTATTAACAATGCTTGAGCATTATATCAAAAGGTCAATAAAAATGCCAGTTTCGTCAAGCTACCTGATTTTGACACGCCTTTCTGTTTAATAGTAAGATGGACAGTCAAGGAGGACACAATGAAGAGAATGAAGAGCTGGAAAAAGAACCTTCGCCGGGTATGGCTGATGTTCCCCAAGCCATTGGCATTCACTGCCGTGGTCTGCGTCATCTGGCGGACCTGTTTCGCCAGATGGGGGCATCTGTTCCCTATCGAAGACGCGCAAGCCGCCGTCCAAGGCGCTGGCGCCATTCTGGTCTTCCACGCATTGGTTGCGTCGCGGGCGCTTGGCCGACTGACAAGTGAACGTGACCAGATGTTCCTGTATGTCGAAGACCACGAGTGGGTGAAATTCGTCCGTTTGCGCGACAAGCGAATGGATTGGTTCACTAACTTCTGTCTCGCGGGATTCGCCGGCGTCGCCCTCGTGATCATGGGTATTGTAGGATACAAATCCATAATCACCGGCGCTTGCCTGGTCGGCGGGGTGGCGTTCGTCATCGGGGTCTTCTGGCAGGCGGCTTGGGTCGCGGACAATATCGTCAAAAGTCATTGGCTGGACGATGAGCCGTGGCTAACCCCTGAACTGCTCGCCATGACTGAGCAAGCGGCCCGCATGCATGAGCGGACGGAAGCCAGGGAACAGGCCCAAGCGAACGAACGCCTCATTGAGGCTGTCCGGTTTCGGTTACCCTAGGGCAGGTGCAACACCCGCCTTTTTTTTATCTCTATAGCGAGGCAAGAAGTGAGGCGTTGCTGCAAAAACTAGCTCTCGCCGCAGGCAGCGACGGGTAACGCGATTTTGGGAAAACCTCACAGGACTATTGAGGCAAGGCATAGTTGCAAAACTAGCCAGTACTGCGCGACGGCGCAAGCAAGCAGGCTGCAAATTCAGCAGAATTTGCAGCCGGTAGTTTTGCAATCTATGCCGAGCCGAAGCCGCCGGCCTGGATCTCCCAAAGCTTCTGGTAAATCCCCTGCTTGGCTTTGACCAGCTCTGCGTGCTTGCCTTCTTCCATAATCTGGCCTTTGTCGATGACCACGATTCGATCCATTTGCATAATCGTGGACAGCCTATGCGCGATGACAATCGTGGTTTTATTTTTCATAAGGGTTTTCAAGGCATCCTGAATGAAGTACTCCGACTCCGAATCAAGCGAGCTGGTGGCTTCGTCAAGAACCAAAATTGGCGCGTTCTTGAGGATCGCCCGCGCTATGGCTACCCTTTGACGCTCCCCGCCCGAAAGCTTGATGCCACGCTCGCCCACAAAAGTGTCGTAGCCTTTGGGAAATGACGAAATGAATTCATGGCAATGGGCTTGCCGCGCCGCTTTGTAAATTTCCGCGGAAGAGGCATTGGACCTGCCGTAAGCGATGTTGTCGTAGAGCGAGCGATGAAACAAAATCGGATCCTGGGGCACCAACGACAAATTCGCCCGCAAACTTTCTTGCGTGACGTCTGCGAGGTTTTGTCCATCGATCAAAATCTCGCCGCCGCTGACGTCGAAAAATCTAAACAGCAGCTTGACAATGGTGGTTTTGCCGCCGCCGGAAGGACCGATGAAGGCGATGCGCTCACCGGGTTTGATGACCAGATTGAAATTTTTAAACACATTTCTCGACTTATGGTAGCCGAAGGTCAGATTTTTAAACTCAATCTTGCCCAGTGGCACTTCCAGTTTTTTCGCATCCGGTTTATCGTGCACTTCGTGCGGGGTCATAAGGATTTCGGTCATTTCCTCGGCTTCCGCCAGTCTTTCATAAAGCTGTTTGATGTGCCGGCCCAAATTCCACAGTCTGCCAAAAATCTGCACCAGAAAAGCTTGGATCAAGGCAAAGTCGCCAATGGTAAGCACTCCGCGCTGCCAATATTTCACCGCGTTATAAAGCATTAAGAACTCCAAAAAAACCATGAGGCCCCCTTGCACGGCCTCATTTATATCGCTTAAATTCCATGTCCATTTTCTGATTTGGAATTGTTTTTGGGTCACATTACGAAACGTTTTGAATTCCCGCGCTGTGCCTCCGAACAACTTGATGTTGATGTTATTGGTTATGGTGTCAGCAAGGGTGCCGCTGACCTTGGTGTCGATTTCCGAATTCTCTATGTCATACTTCAGCTTGAATCGGGCAAAGATATAGCTGAAAATCACGTACAAAACAGACCAGGCCAAAAGCAGCAGAGCCAAAACCTCATGGACGTAAAAATAAAGCACAAACAAAATTATGACGATTCTCAGAGCCGTCTGGCCCATCTCCCAGTAGATTATGTCTGCGACACTTTCGAAGGCGCGTTCAAACCGGGTCACTCTTTTGACCAGGCTGCCCACGAAATTGCTCGAAAAAAAGTTGTACGAATGATCGTGCAGGTATTTAAAGCAGGTGTCCAAAATGTCAGCCATGACCCGCGGCTGGAAGAAATCGTTGGTGAAACCGGCTACCCGCCAAAATGCCCACATGACAAAAGCGCTGCCCAGGATCGTGTAAATGATGCTCAGCAGCTGCCCGGTCGCAGCCCCCATCGCCAAACCGTTAAACAACTGCTTATACAATGACGGGATATAGACATCGACCGCAGTGGCTGCCACCATGGATGCCACCAAGAGCAAAATCATCCCGGGATATCTGCGGGCATGTCGCCAAAATATGCGCAATGTTTGCCTGGTGCGGCTTTTCATCAGGTAATAGAAATTTAATTAGTACTTAAACTATGCCAGGTAATTAATCCCGCCTGTCGGCGGGATATTAAATTTCACTACCTGACGGGCAACTATCCAGGAGTGAAGTTTAATTTCTTTTTAGCGCGAAGCGCTATTAAACTTCTACTACTGGAAGCGGGAGCATAGCTCCCTTATAATAAGACGTTAGCAAAGTTAAATCTGTTTCTTTGGCAGGGGCATGAGGATTCGAACCTCAACAAACGCTTTTGGAGAGCGTTGTGCTACCGTTACACTATGCCCCCGTGAATAAGTCATGGGTTGTTGGGCGTAGCTGCGAGTATAGTCTTTAGTTTATAGTCTTTGGCTTAAAACCAATAACCATAAACCATACTGGCCGCTATGCCCTAAAACTTACAACTACTTTGTCTCTTTATGCTCCGTGTGCTTCCGGCACCATTTGCCCGTTCGACTTCGCTCAGAGTCGCTGGCTCACTTCGTTTCCTTATGCTCAGTGTGTTTCTTACACCAGCGACAAAACTTCGACATTACCAATCTAGTGGTATTGGTCTTCTTGTTTTTTCGGGAATGATAATTGACTCGGTGGCAGTTAGTACATTCTATTGAAATCAAATTATCTTGACTCATAAAATTCCTTTCTTAAGTCTTAACCTGCCCCGAACCACTCACTAATCGTTCGGGTTCAGGGCATGAACTATTCGCCAACATGGCACAGTATTTTATGGCCGTGCCATGAACTTGAGCGAACTTTTAGTTCGCGAATAGTTCATGGAGCCGTTGGTCGGAATTGAACCGACGACCTACTCCTTACCATGGAGTTGCTCTGCCAACTGAGCTACAACGGCACTTTGGCCTGGATACTATAACAAAATTCTGCTAATCGATCAACAGAGCATGTTATAATATCTTTATGAAACCTCTGGGTTATTATCACGGGTGGAGATACAAAAATACCTCTTTGCTGCTGATCAGCCTGGTGGCGCTTTTTCTGGCCTCTGATTTTTTATTTGTCCAGGAGCTTGTGGAGTTCCTTAAGCAAATAAAATATCTCGGCGCATTCATTACCGGAATATTTTTCACCTCCGTATTTACCGTGGCGCCAGCCACAGTGGTTCTCTATCTGATTGCCCAAACCGGCAATCCTCTTCTGATTGCAATTTTTGGCGGCTTAGGAGCGGTGCTTGGAGATTTTATTATTTTCCGGTTCCTCAGAGATCATATTTTGGACGAAATCAAACCATTGTTTCAGAAGTTGGGAGGTTCACACCTAACTGCATTGCTGCATACTCCCTACTTTGCCTGGATGCTCCCGGTGCTCGGCGCTCTGATCATCGCTTCTCCCCTGCCCGACGAATTGGGAATCACCCTGATGAGTGTCAGCAAAATAAAACGCTGGCAGTTTTTAATACTCTCTTTTATCATGAATGCCAGCGGGCTACTGATTATTGCTAGCTTGTCCCATATTTAGGAGTCTCGGCACAGATTGCAAAACTACCGGCTAGCCCGAGCGTATTACGCAATCGGGAGCGTGAAGTAAAAAGTAGTGCCCTTGTTTTCCTCGGACCTAAACCAAATCCGGCCGCCCGAGGCTTCCACGAAGGCTTTGGTGATATAAAGCCCCAAGCCCGTGCCGTTGGTTTCGAAATTCAAGATATTCGTGCCCCGGAAAAATTTAGTAAACACCTGCTTCTGCTCCTCTTTGGGAATCCCCACGCCAGTGTCTTTGATGCTGACTAGAATTGTCCCATCCTGCACGCTAAGAGCAATGCTGACCGAACCGCTTTCCGGCGTGTAAGAGATAGCATTAGAAACCAGGTTTCCAAGCGCTTGCCTGATTTTGTTCGGTTCGGTCCGCACCAGTGGCAGCGGTTCTTGTTCCACAATCAGGGCAACCTTGATCCGCTTTTTTTTGATCTGGTCTTCTTTTTCCTTGAGCAGTCCACGGATAATCGGAGCTAAATCGGTCGGCTGCAGATACAACTTGCTCTCGCCAGCTTCGATCCTAGAAACTTCGAGCAGATCGTTGACCAACGCAATCATCCGCTCGTTGGATGAATAAATCTTTTGCAGTAAATCTTTTTGCTTCTTGTTAAGATTAGTCCCGTCCGACTGGAGCAATTCCAAAAGCCACTTCACGCCAGATAGTGGTGTTCTGAGTTGATGTGAAGTAAGGGTTATGAAGTCCGATTGCAGCCTGCCGTTTGATTTTTTTTCAGATTTTTTCTTTGTCATGATTATTATTTAGCGGGAGAGTGAAATAAAATACCGAACCTTTTCCTACTTCAGAAAACACACCTACCTGACCGCCGTGAGCCTCTATGATTCCTTTGCTAATCACCAGCCCCAAGCCCGTGCCCTTTTTGTCCACCGCAGTCTGTTCGAGCTGAGTAAATTTATTGAACAGTTTAGAAAGCTGATCTTCCGGAATTCCGATTCCGCTATCGATCACGGCGACCAAGAGACAGTCCTCATCTAACCTCAAACTGCCCTTTATACCGGGCCAGATCATGCCCAAGGAAGCGGTTCTTTCCAGCAAATCGCCCCCGGCCTTAAGCACAAACGCTGACACTATTACCTTCCCTTTTTCCGTAAATTTGATGGCATTGGATAATAAATTATTCAAAACCTGCCCGATTTTGGCTTCATCAAGCTGTAAAGTTGGCAAATCTGATTCAACTTTTTCTTCCAAAACCAAATGATTTTCTTGGGCCAGCGATTTAAATGATGAGGTTTTTTGCCGCAGCACCGCAGCCAAATCAGTGGTTTTCTTCATGACTTGAAATTTGCCGGCTTCAAGCTTAGCGACATCCAAAAGATCATTGACCAAATCCAGCATGGAAGCTGAATTGGTGACAATTAAATCCACGAACTCCTGATACTTCTTTTGCTCGTTTTTTATTTTCTCTTCCTTCAGCAGATTGGCAATGGATCTGATTCCTGTCAGCGGGCTGCGCAATTCGTGAACCATCATGGAAGTAAAATCTTCTCGCATCTTCTCGATCGCCTTCTCCTTGGTGATATCGTGGAACAGAACTACGGCACCCAACGGTTTGTTGTCAGCATCCTTCACCGGGCTGATCAGGATTCGCAAAACCCTGCTGCCCACCCCGATTTGCTCTTCCACCACCAGGCGGTCCTGTTTCATCGACTCCTCAATCTTGGTTCTCAAATCAAGTTTGGAGGCCAAGGCGTCCAAAACATCAAAGATCGTCGGCTGTCCAGCTCTGGCAATTCCCAACATTTCCCGAGCGGCTGGATTGATCACCAAGAGCCTGTTTCTCGTGTCAATCATAAACACTCCGTCGGCCATGGAAGAAACCATGGCATTGAGCTTGCCCTTTTCTTGGGTCAGGATCCCTTCGAGCTTGGTCACGGCGGTGGAAGCTTGGTTCATTATGGCATAAAGAATGGTCATCTCTTCTTCCTGGTACAAACCTTCCTTAGTGGAAGCGACGTTGAGCAGTCCGATCGGTTGACTATTGATGACAATGGGCACGTTGAAGAAAGATTTGACCACTCCGTGATTGCTTTCGTCGGTGATGGTGCCGGAAACGCTTTCGTCCAAATCCTGTTCAGGAATGTCGTTGCTGACCAGCGTGGAAAACGCGGTCATCATCCGCCTTTTGACGTCCATCAAAAACTGCTGGTTGACGGATTCTTCCAAGACGACATGATAAATAATCCGCCCTTCATCGGACAACAAGAGATACGATACGGTCGAATACTCCAAAAGTTTGCGCAGCGATCCGGTGATAATGTCAACTATTTTCTGAACATTGAGCGAATAGCCAATCCTATCCCCCAGTTCCTTGAGGATGGAAACTTCGTACATCCGCCGGTTCATTTCGCTTTCTTTGCCCAAAAGTCTGTGCCGAATGATGCGATTTTCCCACCAAATAAAAATAATGACAATCACGGTATAGATTGCCAATACGAAAAATAAAATGGTTACGAATTGCTGATTCATTTTCCAGGTACTAGAAATTTGACTTAATTTTTCGACCACTCACGGTTGATCTGGTGTGATAAAAATAGTCTCTCAGCATATTTTTGATAACTCTGGAGCCTTTGTTGGTCTTAAGATACTTTTCTCGCCTTAGGGCGTCTTCTTTATATAAATAAGACTCGTAGAAAATTAAGCGCCAAGGGGCATATGCTCTGGTCGAAAAATTAACCGCCGCGTTATGTTTTGCCACTCGTTTCTTAAGATCTGGCGTTGAACCTATATACAGCTTGTCTTTGAACCTCAAACTTTGCAAAACGTAGACGTAATAAAACATAATCGCGAGTCAAATTTTCAGTACCTGGTTTTCTTTCAAGGATTTAGGTTTTGGCCGCGCGGGCAAGCGTTGAGAAACCAATTGCCAAAAAGAACAGACCGATCAGGGTCAAAATATCCTGGGCCAGATTTAGCTCTAAATTGGCGGTGATGATGCCGTAATTAAGCAAGGCTTTTTCGATCACGGAAATTGTGATAAACAGCATGCCAAGACCCAACCACTTTACTGCCGACCCGATAATTCCGCCATAAGCGCGGGAGGAAACCCAAATGTTATAAAACATGCCGATCAAAATAGCAATGATAATGCCCTGGATTAAAATGTTAAATTCCATAGTTTGGGAATTATTTAATTTTTATGTCGGGGTATTTGGCAAACACCGGATTTAAAATGTTTTTGACGATTTGCCCTGACAAAGCGATATACTCATCAATCAAATGCTGCAAAATTTCCTGCGGGTCTCCCGCCAAATCAAGAACTTCGCCATTGTTGGAAATTTTCAAGCCGGGCACGTTTCTTGCCTTAAGCAGGACAATGTCCGGTCCCAAAATCAAAATCTGTTTGGCGATGATATCATTGATCAAATTTTTATACTCTATGAGTTCAGCCATTTCACATAGCGGCCGACTTAGGGTCAGCTTTTCTTTCAAGCACGGTTTTTATTTTCCCAACCAATTCTTCCAACCGATAGTTGGCTTTGACCAAATAATCCATGGCACCCAAGGACAGCGCATCCGAAACCTTGTCGTAATCCGAAAGATTGGTCAGAATCACCACGGGAATATCTTTGGTTTCGCTGTTGGCTTTGATTTCCTTAAGAGCCGAAATCCCATCCATCCGGGGCATAACCAGATCCAAAAGGATCAGGTCGGGTTTTTCGGAACTGGCCATAGCCACGCCCTCCACTCCGTCCTTGGCCCCCACCGTTTCAAATCCTTGCTGTTTCAGCTCTTCAGATAAGGCGGTTAGGAGAATCTCCTCGTCTTCCACAATCAATATTTTGACTTTGTTTGGATCCATATTATATTCCTTTTTGTTTCGCTTTTGTTTCGCTGTCTGATTAAACAGACGATATTAAGCTAATTAAGCTTTATTATTATAGCATAAAACAAGTAAAATAAAAAGTGCCTTCAAAGATATTTTTAAAATTTTTGGTGGGCAGGGAGGGATTCGAACCCCCGTAGCCGCAAGGGCGCCTGATTTACAGTCAGGTGCAATTGACCACTCTGCCACCTGCCCACGTTTTAATTTTTCTGGAGCCGAAGGTGGGACTTGAACCCACGACCTACTGTTTACAAAACAGTTGCTCTGCCACTGAGCTACTTCGGCCATTTCTATTTCAAGTATAACATTTTAGCAAAGTTTTTGTCTCGTGGCAAGAGCGACGGGTGACGCGATTTATTTTTATGAGCGAGGGCTAGTCGCAAAAACTAGCTTTCGCAGATCGGCTCATCCGATCGAGAACGCAGGTCGCAAAATTCGTGCTTAATGCCGAATTTTGACGACCGGTAGTTTTTGCCGGCTAGCCCGAGCGGTTTAGCAGGCCTGTCGCCGCACCGCTTTTTACATTCTTATTCTCATAAGCTTCTCTCTCGCCGCTCGGTTCGTCGGTTCCATTTCCAAAATCTGCATAAATATTTGTTCCGCCCGTATTTGATTATGAGCCCTCAGATACAGGTCAGCAAGCAACATCAGGTAATTAACATTCCGTTTGTCCAGCTCCAGGGCGCAAGTCACGGCCTTGATCGCTTTGCCGTACTCGCCTTGAGCCATAAAACTTAGGCCCAGGTTGATCCACCGGGCCGGAATTTTGTTGTTGATATTCAAAGCTTTCTCGTAAGCCGAGGCGGCTTGCGGGTATTGCTGCTGTGAGTAATAGCTTAAAGCCAGGTTGCTGAAGTAAGTGTCGCGTCCCGGATCGAATTTGGTCAGGTATTCGAAAATCTCGGCCGCTTCCGTGTAGTTTTTTTCCTGCAGATAAAGCCGGCCCAAATTCTCGTAAGCTTCCTTGTCCTGCGGATCTTTTTTGATCGCTTCCAAATACAACGCTTCCGGGGTCTTAGTGGTTTCCACCGAATCAGTGGCTTCCGGCAGCCACTCCGGCTCATTTTCATCCGAGCGGATCCTGATCCGGAAAGCTCTTTTCACTTTTTCTACGGGTAGGGTCAATTTTACCGCAGGGCGCAAGTCTTTGGCTTCAAGGATAAAATGCCAAAGTTTATTGGAAAAAATTTTAAACTTGCGCCAGATGTACAGCCAAAAATTCTCTGGCTGGCCCGGAGCCACCCTGACTTTGGTCATTATTTCGAAAGCGGACGGCAGTCTGGAGAGTAAAATTAAAACGATGGAGGCGATAGAGATTATGAGAATGATCCAAAAGAATACCAGCATGGTTTCGTCAACCGCCTAAGAACCCAGCACGAACCGGGTGAATCTTCGGATTTGAATATTCTCTCCGAGCTTTCCGACTTGCTCAGCAACTAAATCTGCCACTTGTTTCCCAGGGTCGCGGACATAAGGCTGGCTGAGCAGTTCAGTCACGTCTTGAGGATCCAGGGCTGCTATGTGCATGGCGATTTCCGAAGCCAACTTCTTAAATTCCTCGTTGCGGGCCACAAAATCGGTTTCACAGTTCAATTCCACGAGCACGCCGACTTTGCTCCCGGCGTGGATATAGGAAGTGATCACACCCTCTTGCGCGCTTCTTCCTGACTTTTTGGCCGCGCTGGCATGGCCTTTCTTAAGAAGCAACTTAATTGCTTCCTCAAAACTGCCTGCTTCTTCCAAAGCTTTTTTGGCGTCAATAACCCCGGCCCCAGTTGCTTCTCTTAATTTTTTGACGTCTTGAGAACTTATTTGCATATTGTTATTTCACCTCTTGAGCTTCAGGGGTGATAACAGGCTCGGCGAATTTGGCTTTGCCCTCATTAACAGCTTCCGCCATGACTGTTCCCATAAATTCAATAACTTTTATAGCATCGTCATTGGAGGGAATCAGATAATCGACCTCAGAAGGGTCGGCGTTGGTGTCCACCAAGCCAACCACTTTCACTTTCGTTGCCCTCGCTTCTTTTACCGGAATATTGTCGTACTTCACGTCAAAGACAAAAATCGCGTCCGGCAGCTTTTTCATTTCCCTGATTCCCGAGAAAAACAGTTTCATTTTCTCCACTTCCCGCTTGATCATCAGCTGTTCTTTTTTGGTGTATTTGGCGATTTCCCCGCTTTCCATCATCTTCTCGTACTTCTCCATCTTTTTTACGGTTTTTTGGATTGTCCGAAAATTGGTAAAAGTTCCGCCCAGCCAGCGCTCCACGACATAGGGCATGCCGCAGGACTCCGCCGCGGCCCTGACCGCGGCTTTGGCCTGCCGTTTGGTGCCGATAAATAGGACAGTCCCGCCGCGGGCTGCCACAGCTGAGGCAAATTCCAGCGCTTCCACTAGCTTATTTTTTGTTTTTTCCAAATCCAAAATATGGATGTTGTTGCGGGTAGTGAAAATATATGGCGCCATCTTGGGATTCCACAAAGATTTTTTGTGGCCGAAATGCACGCCCGCTTTCAGCATCTCCATCAGAGTAATAGATCTCACTTATTGTATTGATCCTTTCTTGGGAAAGTTGATGCCTTCCCCTTCTGCTTTCTTCACCTGACATCGGATTCTTAGCTGTCATTCTGACAAAAAGCTAGAACAAGGCCGAAAGTCATCCAAAAGCATGTATGATTAATTGCCTGGATATTTTAGCATGTGTCAGGCAAACTATCAAGCCCTTATTTATAGCGCAATGCACGTAAAGGATTTAAGCGGGCAGCGCGCCTAGCGGGCAGAATGCCGGTAATAAAGCCGACGCTGGTAGAAAAGATCATGATAAACAGCATAAACCAGCCCGGGGTGAAAAATAAATCCACGGGCTTGCTGCCCAAAGACTGGGCCAGAAGCTTAAGCGCGAAGTTAAAAGTCTCCGCAATGATCATGCCCATCATGATTCCCAGCAAGCCGCCGGAAAATCCAATCAAGGTTGATTCAATCAAAAAGAGGTTGCGGATGTCCTTTTTGGACGCGCCAATCGCGCGCATCACGCCTATGTCCTGCGTGCGCTCAAGCAGCGAGATCGTCATGGTGTTGGCCAGGCTGATCGCAGCCACAATCACGGCAATCACGCCAAAGATACCTAGCACAATCTGGATAATCCCAAAAATCTTGTTGGCTTGGTCCACCACGTCTGAAATGGCGGAAACCACCAGGCCCATGCCCAACAATTGTTCCCGAGCCGCATCCAAAAACTTGCTGTCGCTTACTTTCACTTTGGCAAACTGGTATTCTGTGATCGGCAACACCGGCACATCTGATCCCAAGACGTAAACTTGCGGCAGCTCCCCTTCTTCTATAAGTCCTACGATTTCAAAATCCTTATCCACTTCAAAAGTTTGCAGAGTGGATTCTTCTCCAGTTGTTGGCATAAACACCACGAACCGCAGTTTTTTTCCCAGCATCTGCTCTGGAGCAACATTAAACAGTTCCGCCACGCGCAAGTTGACCACTGTCTTAAAGCTGTCGTTTGCTTCAAAATCGCGGCCGACCGAGGGCAAAACCCCGTTTAAGACAAAGAAACTGCGGTCAATCACATGAAAGGCCGTTTCCGCAGCCAGTGATTCAAAAGCAACCTGGGCGGTAAAACTGGCTTGGGGACTGACTTTTTCCACATTGGGAAGCCTGCTAATTTTTTCCAGGGTATCTTGATTCAAGGCGATAACCTTGTTGTCAGCCGGGGTCACATCCAGAGTCAAAAACGACTCGGCCGTGGTAATGCGCTCCAGTAAAATCTGCTGCAAACCGTAGCCCAACGAGACCAAAAACAATACCGCGGCAATCCCCACTCCCACGCCCAAAATAGTCAGCAAAGTGCGCGACTTTCGGTTTTTGAAACTTTCCAGCGAAAGATGTATGGTGTCGCTTAATCTCATGTTACTCCTCAAATATGGATTGAATCTTGCGGGATAAATTATGCGCAGTCCGTTTGTTCAGACCCACTCCCCCGTCTTTAAAGGGCAAATCAAGCCGCTTAAACACTTCCTCGTCCGAAATTTTGTCTGCCATTCTTTGCAATAAAATTTCGTTAAGCCGGTTCTGTTGCGGCAAAGTTAAGGAAAGCGCCAGTTCGGCAATTAAACTCTTGCTTAATTGCCTAAGTTGCTGCTGCGACAAAGCTGCTCCGGGTTTTGCCGCAAATGCCTGCGCTTGCTTGAGCAAATCCAAGATCTTGTCCAATGTTTGTTTGGCTTTTTGAGAATACATGTCAATGCCGCCTTTCTCATACGGATCGTCAAGCACTTTTTGAATGTCCCCGCTTGTCGCTTTCTTAAGCAAATACTTTTCCACCACTTCCTCAACCTTCTCCAAATCCGAATAACTGTAAGGCAGCAAAACCTCGTTTAAGACCAGCTTAGCCATCAGCCGCTGCGAAGAATAATAAGGGAAGGATTGGGCCAGCTTATCCAGCTCGGACACGGCCTTGGAATCAATTTTCTGCTTCTTGTGATTGACTACCACTTTTTCCACACTGCCGTCTTTAACGTAATAAATCCGGTCAGCGTACGGCAAGTATCTGGGGTCGTGCGTGACCAGAATTACGGTTTTTCTATCGCGCAAATTCAACTCCTGCAGAAGCTGCATGGTGATCTCGGCGTTTTTGGAATCCAGGTTGCCTACCGGCTCGTCAGCCAAAACAATGAGCGGGTCATTGATTAGCGCTCTGGCCGCGGCCACGCGCTGCTGCTGCCCGCCAGAGAGTTCGTTCGGTTTTTTGACCAACACTTCTCCTATGCCGAAGCGGGCGGCCAAGGAAGCCAATTTTTGCTCCCGAACTTTTTTGGGCAGCTTGCGAAACATCTGCGGCAGCAAAATATTGTCCTTAACGCTTAAGTTGGAAATCAGATAAAAGGCCTGGAAAATAATGCCGGTAGTCGTGCGGTGAAATTCTATCAAGGCCTGTTCGCTGATTTTGGAAACGTCCTGATCGTTGACTATGACCTGTCCCTTTGACGGTTTTTCCAATCCCGCGATCAAATTAAGCAATGTTGACTTGCCGCTGCCGGATGGCCCGAAAAACACGATGTATTCCTGGGTAAAAATTTCCAGGCTGACATCCCGCGCGCCCCAAACTTCTGAAACCTCGCCCGGCTGATAAACCACTGACACTGATTTAAGTTGGATAATTGGTTTGGCCATATTTAGAATCCCACCTTCTTTAAGAAGCCAAAGGTCTGCTCAAAGTTCTTAAAGATTAAGTCAATCACAGTTTCTTTCGGCCTGGGAGTCAGCAGGGTAAAATCTTGGGAAAAGCTGGCGTTGCCTGCGGCGTCAGTTGACTCCGCCCGGAAGCGATAAACTCTTCCTGGTTTGAACGCCGTGGTAATCACCGCGTGATCCATGACCAGATTGGCATCCAGCGGGGTTGATAATTTCAGCTCGCCGCTTAATGTCTCATCATACAAAACTCTGGAACTGGCCGGTTTGTTGGTGGCCCAGGTAATGATGGTTTGGATTTTTTCAATTTTGCCCGGAATCAACGAGGTATTGGCTCGCACGCGCGTGATTTCCGGCGGATTGAGAGAAATAAAAGTGGAGAACGGGAAAACATTGGCTGCCGAGCGGTTGCCGGATTCGTCAATCGCCACGATCCTGGCGCTATAAGACGTGGCCGGGACAAGCCCGCTGATTGTGAACTGGTGATCAAGCAAGTAGCTTGGCTCCTCATAAGTCTTGGTTGCTCCGGTTTTGGAATCAACGACGTCAATGATGGTTTTGGTCGGCAGCTGCGTTTCCCATTCAATCGCGGCTTCGGTTTCCCGGATGCCGGTGAATTTAAACCCTTCCACTTCCGAAGTCAGAGCCAGGGTTTGGAAAGTCCGGTCTGCTGACTTGGCCCACTCTCCCAAGCTTGATTTGGACATAACCTGATAATGATAAATCGTTTGCGGAGTTAAGTTAGGCAAATAAACCTGGTGCCTGGTTGTGTTTTCTTCCGGATCGCCAAGCTTGTACAAATAAGGGGTTTCCTTGGAAGAGTCATAGTCAGTGGCCGGAGCAAAGGCTACCAGCGAACCGGCTTTCTTATCCGTGGTCCAGGAAACCTTGGCCCAAGTCGGCCCCACTTCCACCGACAGGTCAGAGCCGGAGATCACCGGCGCGGCCACTATTTTTGGCGCTATTTCCTGAATTGACTCAATGAATTTGCTTTCTTCAACCTCTTCAATGGCAGGATTGCTGGCCAGCGCCCCCAAAATCTGGCTTAAGAAAGCGGCTGACGCCTTATAAACCAGTTTAGAGACCCCGACTTCTTCTGTCTGGGCAATAATGGACTGAATTTTGACCTCTTCTTCTTTGCTAACTTCTGGCGCTTCTTTCTGCTTTTCAGTTGGCTTTGGTATTTCTCCAGCTCCCAAAGTGCCAAAGGTCTTATCTTCTGTTCTGCCGATATTGCCAATCACATCTGTGGCAACAATTTGAAAATGATATATGGTTGCCGGGTCCAAACCGGTTAAGGCAACGCTGAAATTATCGGTTCCGGAAGGGCTGTATTCTTTGTTGTAATTGGAAAGTTTGCCGTACTTAAGTTTGTTGTTGCTGACCTCAGAAACCTCCCACTTAATCACTGCTGAGTTTTCGGTAATATCGGTAACTATAACCTTGCTGATGACTGGCGCAGTAGTGTCGGCAGTCCCTCCTCCTCCGCCCCCCGAGGTGAGTGTAATGGTTCTAAACGAATAGCCCGCTCCGGAATTATCATCCGTTGTTAAATTGTCAGCCGCATCTTTGGATTTGACTCGGTAATAATAAGTAGCGCCCGCGTTAAGACCGCTGAAAGTTACAGCATGCGAAGTCACCAGGGTGCTATCCAGGGTAGTGGAAGAGCCATAACTGTTGGTTGATCCGTAATCAACCTGCGAGGTCGCGGCTTCGTTGGTGGTCCAAAAAATCGCCACCGAAGTCTCTCCAATCACGCTGGCCGAAACGCTGGTGATAATTGGGGCAGTCGTATCAGCCGAGGTAGTAAAGGTGTAATAATTGCCCGAGTTGTTGTCGGTGGTCGTGTTGCCGGAAGAGTCAGTGGTAATCACGCGGTAATAATAAAGCGTGTTTTGGGAAAGCCCGGAGAGAGTGACGGAGTGCGAAGTGACTGATTCCGAAGCGCTGCCTGCCACCGAACCCAAGGAAGTGGTAGTGCCATATTCCACCGTAGAGCTGGCGCTTTCATTCGTGGTCCAACTAATCACTGCTCCACTTTGGCTAAGCGTACCGGCAGTAACCAAGGAAACAATGGGACCCGTGGTGTCGGCTTTGTTGGCCGGCGTGGTAAACGTATACCCTGCCCCCGAATTGTCATCCGTGGTTTCGTTGTTGTTGCCGTCTTTGGATTTGACTCGGAAATAATAGGCGGTGGAAGCGGACAGCGAAGAAATTTTGACCGCGTGCTGGACAGTCAGCGTGCTGTCCAGCGTGGTGGTGGAGCCATAGCTGTTGGTCAGGCCATAATCAACCTGCGAAGTCGCCGCTTCATTGGTGGTCCAGGTGATCATGACCTGGTCATAAGCGGTTAGGCTGGCGGTTACCGACGAAACAGTGGGCGCGGTGGAGTCCTCGGCTGTGGTCACGGCGCTGGAAGGATTGGTGGTAAAAGTCTGGTCTTCCGAAACTGCCAAGTTGTTGTCCGAATCCTTGGAGCGCACGCGGAAATGATAAGTCACATCCCCCAGTAAATCCTGCGGCAAGTTGACGGAATGGGAAGTTACGGAATTAAATGCCCCTGCTACCCGGCCGTAAGTGGTATCAAAGCCAAACTCCACAAACGAATCCGAAGCCTTATCCGTGGTCCAGGTAATCGCGGCGGTGTTGGAAGTTACTCCGCTAATTTGGATATTGGAAATCACCGGCGGAGATGAGCTGGATCCGGCGGTGGAGAAAGTGTAGCCAGAGCCGGAATTATCATCCCGGCGGATGTTGCCGGAAGGGTCTGCGGATTTTACGCGGTAATAATACTGCTTGGAAGGAGTCAGGCCCACCAAAGTCACACTGTGCGAAGTCACCATGCTGCCATTGCCTTGCGACAGCGTGTAAGTGGCATTGCCTTCGGAATATTCCACGAATGAGTCCGCCACTTCATTGGTAGTCCAAGTAATAATCACTGATGTTGCAGTCGGCGTTGCCGAACTGACGGAAGAAATGGTCGGCGCTGTTGAGTCATTGGGCGAAGCGGAAGTGGTGAAAGTGCTGTTTGAGGAAACCGCTTCGTTGCCGGATGCGTCAGCGCTCCTGACCCGGAAGTTGTAAGCGGTGGCGGCTGCAAGATCAAGCGGCAGGCTGACTGAATGAGAAGTGGCCAGGGTGTAATTGCCAGCTACCCGTCCGTAAGAACTGGTTTGGCCGAATTCCACAAAACTGGTGGCGGTTTCGTTGGTGGTCCAAGTGACAGTGGCAGTATTGTAAGCTACACCGGAAGTGCTGATTGAAGAAATAGTCGGAGCAGTGCTGTCAGAGGGATCGGCTGCCGTGGCAAAGGAATTCTGGGCAGAAGTGGTTTCGTTGCCAGAGGCATCTTTTGACCTAACCTTGTAGTAATAAGTAGTCCCAGCAGAAAGCACAGCCGGCAAAACCACGGAGTGCGAGGTGACAGAATCGTAAACGCCATAAAGCGTGCCAGAGGAAAAACCATTGGTCGTGGAGTATTCCACGAAGCTGGACGACGCCTCATTCGTAGTCCAGGTGATCGTGGCTGATTTGGTGGAAGGAGTGCCTGCGGAAATGGCAGAAATAGTCGGGCCTGTGGCGTCCGCGCTGGAGGTGCTAAACGTGCTGGAAGAAGAAGTGGTGCAATTACTGGACGCGTCGCAGCTGCGGACCCGATAATTGTATGTCGTGCCGGCGCTCAAACCAACCAGTCGCACGGAATGGGAAGTGCGATAGCCGGTTAATCCTTGGCTGGAGCCGTAGGATCCGTCAATGGAATACTGCACGGTGGAATCAGCCACTTCGTTGGTGGTCCAAGTAATCGTGGCCGAAGAAGTGGTCTCGGTTCCTGATGCCACGGAGGTAATTGTCGGGGCTACGGCGTCCGCTGGGTTGCCGCCCGCGGTCAGGGATTTTACCGAACTGTATGAGGAGTTGTTGGATATGTCATCCACTGCCCGGACTTTGTAATAATAAATGGTCCCGGAAGTCAGCCCGGTATCCACCACGTAATTGGTGTTGATGTTGGTAATGGTGGACAGCAGCGAATAGTCCGTGCCGTTGGTTGAGCGGTAGACTTCGTATTTAACCCAATCCGATTCACTGCTGACTCCCCAGGTAAAGAACATGCGGTATTCGGACGTCGCGCTGTTGGAAATTTCCTGGATTAATGTGTTGCCCGGGGCAGCCGGAGCCGTGGTGTCCAGCGTAACAGTGTCGGAATTGGAATCCGAAACATTGCCCACGGCATCTTTGAATTTGATGTAAACGGTTTTGGTGCCGTCGCCGGAAGAAAGCGTGAACGACTTGGAAGCGGCATAGGCCTCGTAAGAAGCGCCGGTGAATGACGAGCTTTCGGAAATGATCATCTGCTGGCTCGAATCGTCAGCGGAAGAAATGGTCAGAGTCACGGCCGTGGTGCTGGTTTTTTGGTTGCTTAAGGAGGTGGCGGCGTTTTGATTGATGTTGGCGCCAGTGCCCCCGCCGGTGGGCGTGCCGGGAACCGGGTTTTTGGTATCCAGGGTAAAGTTGGCCGTGGCTTGCTGGGCCGTGTTATTGGTGCCTTCGTTGTCATTGATTGTCACCCTGACCCTGGCATCGGTTTCGTAAATAGTGGCGCCCAGATGCGTTTTGGCGTCCCAGATGGCGGTGTAAGTCAGAAAGCTGCCTGCCAAAACTTTGTTGTCAGTGTTGCCGTCGCTGTTGGTGTCAGTTACCTGCCCCCCGACTGGCGCTGAACCATAAGTTATCCTGGCTGCGGGAATGGAAGAATAATTGGATCCGCCGTCTGTGGAATATTCAAAGCTGGGAGTCACAAAATTTGGTGTGGTGGCTCCCGAGGCTGTATCCGTATCTTTGATGGTATAGCTGACAGTTACCGTGGTGTCCGTGTTTTGGGAAGCAGTGGCCACATCGGTTGTGTCAAACGCAGGAGGAGCGTTGACCACATAAGTCAAAGTGAAATCCGAAAGTGTCGGAGCGTTCAGGCCGTCCGAAGTCATAAAGACTTTAACCTGCACCCACTGGTCGTTGGAGCCGTCTCGGAAATCGGCATCCACTGTCTCTCCCCCGGCAGGATCAGTAAAGTATGTGGTCGTGGAACAGCCGGCAGCCGCGTTATCCGGACCGCAGAAATTAGACCAGGTGCCGGGATTGCTCCCGCTGGTGGCGGCGGTTCTGACCTGAAACTTTATATCAGTGCCAGAGGCAAGCGTTTCGCTCCATTGCAGTTTGGACACGGCATTGGTCGCGTCCGATGCGTTGTATCCGGAAAAAGTCAGGGTGGAAGAGGCGGCATAATATTGGAAATTGATGGTAACGTCGGAAAGGGTTGGGTAGGCAGTGGCGTCCGATGTGGTCAGCGTGGCTTGAATCTTGATGTAGCGTTTGCCGTCAAAGTCCGAGGGGATATTCTCTCCCCCGCTGGTGGTGAACGAGGTGCCGGTAGTGCCGTCCGGGCCCAAAAACGAGGAAAAGCTTGAGCCGTCGGTTGAGTGCGCCAGCTTAAAGGTAATGTCCGTGTTGGCGGGCAGGGTTTCAGTCCAGGCAATGGTGGTATAGTCGGAATTCTGCCCGGTATCAATGGACGCGGAAGTGTAAGTGCCGGAGGAAGGATACGTGGGGATTCTTTTAACAAATCTTAAGTTGTCTACGGAACCATTACTATAGGAAGCAATAAAGACATTATTAACATCAACAGCTTGGATTGAATTATAAAGGCCGGCAAAATTGGTGCCGTCACTTAGCAAAGTTGTTGACCAATTGCTGCCGCCGTTAGTGGTCTGAATTGCCGCTAAATAATCATCATTAGTTCCGCCTTCCCGATAATAGCTAATAAATAGATTATTGGCATCCACAGCAGTGATCGAGGAGTATGCTCCTGTACCAGCTTCAGAATCAGCAAGTTGTATAGTCCAGTTGCTGCCGCCGTCAGTGGACTTGGCAACTTCCACGTCATCGCCAGTGGCTTCATAGTAACTGACATAAATTGTGTTTGCGTCTATTGCCACGATCGATGTGCTTTGTTCGCTAATATTGCCTGAATTTAATGTCGCAAGAGTCCAGTTGCTGCCGCCGTCAGTGGACTTGGCGAATTTGAGGTCAGAGGCAGTGTCATTGCGATAACTGATATAGATGGTATTCTCATCCACAGCATCAATTGAGGTATCTACGCCGGTAACAGTCCCAGTGGAATCAACTATGGAAGCGGTCCAGTTGCTGCCGCCGTCAGTGGACTTGGCGAATTTGAGGTCGCCATTGGTCAGGTCGTGATAGCTGATGAAAATTGTGCTAGTGCCCACACTGTCAATTGAACTATATAAACCCTCATCAGCTGCGCTATCAACCGTGGACAGAGTCCAGTTGCTGCCGCCGTCAGTGGACTTGGCGAATTTGAGGTCGCCAGTGTAATAACTGATAAAAATTGTATTTGCGTCAGGAGCAACAATGGAGGTATATTGGGTGCTAGCAGTACCAACCGTGGACAGAGTCCAGTTGCTGCCGCCGTCAGTGGACTTGGCGAATTTGAGGCCAGCATTGGTAACATCAATATAACTAATATAGAGCGTATTGCTGTTCACAGCGGCAATGGAAGGATATGACCCAACATCACCAGTGGTATCTATGTTTGATTCAGATCCCCAGGTTGATCCATTGCTTGCCAAAATCACAGACGCTCCGCTGCCGCTGCCGCTGACCGCGGTTGACGAAAGCGTGCCGGCGTTAAAGTCCGTGTCCGAAGTTTGGGTAGTGGAGCTGGAGGTGGCGCTTAAGCTGATTGAGCCTGAAGGAGTGGTCACTGCCGAATCCTTGGCGTCATACTTATTCCATCCAGTCTGGTTGGTCGGATGCACCGGCCTGGTGCCGCCGTCTTCCAAGCCCGCCCAGTCAGTCTGGAAAAATGTGTAGTTAGCGCCCTGCACGGTTTGCGGCTTATAAAACACCAAGCTGGTCACGACTAAGCTAATAATGATTACGGTCGAAATTGCTTGCCTGAAATACGGTCTTGCCAGAGCAAAAACTCTCTTTGCGGAATTGATCAGTGAAAGAAGAATCTTATTGTTCTTATTATTCTTAATAAACCCTATAAATCTTATCGCCCCTTTTACTCCCCGCCCCACGATCCACCTTACTCCCCTTATTCCCCTTACTGCCTTTACTAACCCCAGTCTTAACCTCGGAATCGCAGCATTGATAAATTTAACCATGCTTCCAATAGCTATCACGGTCAATCTAAGCGCGGTCAAAACCAGAAGTATGGTTAACAAGGCAATGATTTTGATCAATGCTTCCAAAAGCGCTATGAGAATTGTTTTAATTCGCTTACCCCACATATTGTTTGAGCTTGCTAATGTGTTTGGTCATTTGCCTGGCTTTGTTATCGGCTGCCGCTTGATTATTCTTTAGATAATCAAAAAGCTCGGGGGCTGTGATAAACCAGTCGCGCCCAAGCTTAACGGCCCTGATCTTGCCGGTGCGCACAAGCAAATTCAAATAAGCCGGAGTAAACGGCGTGAAACTGGTTGCTTCCTTGATAGAAAGCAAAACTTCGCTGTCGCGCAGCTTGATCATTTGTTTTTGTTTTTAGTTTTGGTTTCGGAATGTCACTTGAGATTTATTCTCCCCCACTGGGGGAGAAAATTCCCTACCTCACCGGCCGCCGGGGGCCGTCACGAAGTGACAGAGAGGGGCCGCCCTTGGTTTTGAGGGCTTTTCGCAAGCAATAATGGCTTTTTCTAGCCAATACTGTATTGCTTTCACTCTCATTGTATCAAATTTCAGCCCTCTTGTCAACCTGTCCGTTTTATGCTACTCTTTACAGGCTACTCATCAGGTAGTGAAATTTGATCCTATTTTTTAACTACCTGGGAACTAGCTTCATTAATCAAATTTCTACTACCTGATGAAAAATAACATCCACCCACAATACTTCGCGAATGCCAAAGTAGTCTGCGCTTGCGGTAACACATTTACCGTTGGTTCCACATTGCCGGAAATGCACGTGGAAATCTGCTCCAACTGCCACCCGTTTTATACCGGCACGCAAAAGCTTATGGACACGGCAGGAACCATTGAGAAATTTCGCACCCGCGCCGCCAAGGCCAAGACCAGGCTGCCTAAGAAAGCAAAAACAACTGCTTAGATATTAGAAAGCACGGTAAAAGTCAGTTATACTGATGTTAGCCGTGTTTTTTCATTTATGAGGCCTCAATTTGAGAATATCAAAACTGAATACCAACAGATTCTCGACAAGCTTAGTAAAACTGCCGACCCAAAAGAGCTGGCTGAACTCGGCAGGAAACAAGCTGAGCTTTTGCCTATGGTTTCCAAAGTTGAAAGGTTGGAAAAGTTAGAAAGAGAAATTAAAGAACACAAAAAGCTCGCAGCGGAAAAATCAGAGTTGTCCGAAATGGCTCTGGCTGAACTTCCTGCTTTGATCGCGGAAAAAGAAAAATTGGAACAGGAAATCAAGGCCGCCATGCTGCCCAAAGATCCTTATGACGAAAAAAACCTTATCATGGAAATCCGAGCCGGTGCCGGCGGAGACGAATCCGGGCTATTTGCCGCCGAGCTGTTCCGCATGTATTCCAAATATGCCGAAAGATTAAAATACAAAGTGGTAATCGCCTCTTCCAATCGCACGTCAATCGGCGGCTTTAAAGAAATAATTTTTGAAATCCTGGGACAAGGGGCTTACTCAAAGTTTAAATATGAATCAGGCGTGCACAGAGTCCAGCGCGTGCCAGAAACCGAAAAATCCGGTCGGGTGCATACTTCTACTGTGACTGTGGCAGTCATGCCGGAGATTGAAGAAAGTGATTTTAAAATTGATCCCAAGGATATCAAAATCGAAGCCACCACTTCTTCTGGGCACGGCGGACAATCGGTAAACACGACTTATTCCGCCATCCGCGCCACGCATCTGCCCACCGGCATTATGGTAATGATTCAGGATGAGCGCAGCCAGGCCCAGAATAAAGAAAAAGCCATAAATATACTGCGAGCCAGGGTGCTGGCGGTTGAACAGGAAAAAAAATCCAGGGAGCTGCGCGACAAAAAACGCTCCCAAATCGGCACCGGCGACCGGTCGGAAAAAATTAGGACATACAATTTCCCGCAAGACCGCATCACGGATCACCGCATCAACGCAAACTTCAGCCAAATCCAAGTCATCCTGGACGGGGGTTTGGGCAAGATCACGGAAACCTTGATCGCTGAAGATTATAAACGACAGTTAGCTATGCTCCAAAAATGACAATTCGAGAATCCTTAAAACTGCACGCAGATGCTGCTGTTCTTCTAAGCTTTGTCCTAAAAAAAGACAAGGCCTTTTTGTTTTTCTATCCGGAAAAGACATTAACAAAAAATCAAAAAAGAAAATTCCTCTCATTAATCAAAAAAAGAAAAGCTGGCTGGCCGGTGGCTTACTTAACCGGCGAAAAAGAATTTTATGGCCTGAAATTTTTTGTAAACCGAAATGTTTTAATTCCCCGCCCGGAAACCGAAGGGCTTGTTGAACTGCTTTTGTCAGAGATCAAAGATCAAAGATCGCTGTCAATTCTAGATCTCGGGACTGGCTCAGGGTGCATAATTATCTCTCTTGCTAAAACTTTAGAAACAAACCCCTCATCCGGCCTTTGGCCACCTTCTCCCATTGGGAGAAGGAAACTGCAAACTAATCCAAAACGTACGGAGCTCCCCTCTCCCCACGGGAGAGGGGATGGGGGTGAGGGGTTAGAATTTTTTGCATCTGATTTATCAACGAATGCTCTCTCGGTTGCAAAAAAAAACGCCCGCCGGCATAAAGTCAGGATCGCTTTCAAACATGGCGATTTGCTTAAACCCTGGAAGCGTCAACGCTTTGATATTATTGTCGCTAACCTCCCCTATCTGGCCAAACTGGAAGACCCAAGCACTAAGTTTGAACCAAAAAAGGCATTGATTGCTAAGAGGCAAGGGCTTGCACTGATCGAAAAACTTTTTAAACAAATAACCCTCTCTCGGCCTTCGGCCACCCTCCCCCAAAGGGGGAGGGGTAAATTGAAATACATTTTCCTAGAAATGGACCCCCGCCAGACAGCCAAAATTAAAAACCTGGCAAAGAAATATCTGCCAAACTTTAAAACAAAAATCTTTAAAGACCTGACCAGACGCCCTCGTTTTGCTCAAATTACAAACCCAAAACTTTTCTAAGTTTAGCCAACCCGTCTTGGCCGTGCACGCGGACGCGAGGCAGGCGGAATGCCTTATTGAGATTCATTTCAGTGCCCAGTTCGGTGGTAAACGCCATTTTGTACCCGGCTTTTTTGACTAGTTCGATTGCGCGTGCGTTATAGCGGCCGTAGGGATAGACGAAAAAGTTGACCGGCGCATTGATTCGGCTTTCCAAAAACAACTTAGACCCCTCCAGCTCGATCATCAAAAATTCATCGCTATATCCGGAACTGGCGAAGTCAACATGGTTCATGGAGTGCGAAACGATTTCCATGCCTTGCCGATAAGCCGAATATACCTCGCCCCAAGTGGCATACCCTTTCCCTTCCAACAATGCCGGGGCAACCGCAAAAGTTCCCGCAAAACCGTACTTTTGCAAAATCGGCACCGCATTGACGAACACATCTTTGTATCCGTCGTCAAAAGTAAAAACGATTGGTTTGTCCGGAAGATCGCTCCCGGCGCTTAAGGCCGCATAAACTTGCGCCAAAGCTACGGACTGGTATCCGCGCTGCTTGAAAAAAGCCACTTGTTCTTCAAAATCAGACGCACTCACGGTCAAAGAACGGTCCAGAGCGTTTGAAGTCGGCGGCTCCCCAACATGGTGATACATCAAAATAAGAACATTGATTCTCTCTACGCGCAAGGGTTTTGCCACACTTTTATGGGGCAAAGGTGCCGGAGTCGGAGCTGGTGTTTGGATAATGGGTAGGACGGCGGGCGTTTCTATTTCTGCGGATACAGTGCTGGCATCAAAAGCCCCGGCAATAGCCTGTTGATTTATTTTGTCAGGCTTATTTAAATTAATAAACAAAGCGGCAACCAAAAAAGATGCCGCCAGAATTTCGCGCGACTCAAAAAAAGGTTTCTTTTGCGGCAGCAAAAGAAAATTGGTCCCCTTTAACAAAAGGGGTCCAGGGGTTTGGGGTTTATAGTCAAATAAATCCAGCTGCATCAGGATTTCGGATCGGATCTTACTCTTCTGTTTTTGGTTTTTCCGCCTTTGGTTGGGCTTCCGCTTCTCCTTCGGCCTCCACAGCCTCAGGTTTGACCACGTCTTCCACCTTGGTCACGTCCTCAACGACTGGGGCTTCCTTAAGCTCAGCTAGTTCTTCCTCGGATCTGGGCGGGGACACGTTGGCAATGGTTTCATCGGGATTGATAAGAAGCTTTACCTTATCGCTGACCTTCAGATCTTGAGCGCGGATACCATCCTCAAAAGTGTTCAGCGTGGAAATGTCAACTGCTATGAACTGCGGCAGATCGGCTGGCAAACACTCAACTTCAATTTCCTGGTGGTTTTTGATCAGAACTCCGCCTTGGTTCTCGACTGCCGCCGACTCGCCCTCGAAGCGCAAAGGAATGCGGGCTCGGAGCTTCTCGTCCATTCTGACCGCGTAAAAATCAACATGAACCGGTTGTCCAGACAGATAATGATGCTGAACCTCATGGATAATCACCGGCTTGCTTTCGCCATCCACAACCAGATTAACTAAGGTACTCTCTCCGGCCTTCTTGAAAGCTTTCATAAAATCTTTTTCCAAAACTTCAATCGGCTGCGAAGGCAAATTGTGGCCATACAAAACCCCGGGCAGTTTTCCTGTCCTTCGCAGTTGATCCGTTTTTTTTCCTATTGTGGTTCGTTTGGCGGCGTTTAAAGTAATTTGGTCCATAGTTTACACATGCTAGCATTTTCTTGAGCTTTGGTCAACTCCAGTTAGTTAATAGATTATAGTTGATAGTTGATAGTAAAAAGCCAAGAATACTCTTGGCTCTATCATCTATCACCCATCAACTATCAACTACTCAAGGCCCTCCGAAAGTCCCCATCAAACGCTTTAAGAAACTGATGAAGCGCCAGCACGTCATCAGTGCACAGCGCCGCGCTATTTTTGAATTTCGACGTGTCTTGGGAAGTCAAATCCGTCACCATCCCCACGGAAAAAATTTCCGGGCCGTCAATGGCGATGGAAAACACCACCGAACTTTTGCATCTTTCGCAATCGGTGTGGACAAGCAGGTTGGCGCCGATCGACGGCTTATTTTCTTTCGAATCGATGATTTTGGTCTGTTCCAGGTTGTAGCGGTATCCACAAATCGGACACTTCAGGATGTAAGCCAGCCATTCGATAATTTTTTTGAAATCAGCTTTATGTGGAGGTAATGCCACGCTGTTGTATTAATGTTTTCTATATTCTAAAGTTTAAAAAACCATGCGTCAACCAGGTGCTAGAAATTTGACCCTAACCGCCAAATTTGATGATTTTGCGGCGCTGGGCAATGCTTTGAATAATGCCCAACGCCAAAAACACCGTGAGTAGCGAACTGCCGCCATAGCTCAACAACGGCAGCGGGATACCCGTAACCGGCAACAGGCCGACATTCATGCCGACATTGACCAGAATTTCGATCAAAAACATGAAAAAAATCCCGAGTGTTACATACATGCCGAAGTTATCCCTGGTACTGCTCATCAGTTTCACCAAGCGGTACAAAATCAGAAAAAAAAGGGCCAAAATTAGCAGGCTGCCGACAAACCCCAGCTCCTCGGCGGTGGAAGCGAAAATAAAATCCGTCTGCCTCTCCGGCAAAAATTTGAGCTGGGACTGCAATCCCCTGCCAACCCCGCGGCCGAAATACTCCCCCGAACCGACGGCAATGATCGACTGGATGACATTATACCCAGACCCTTGGGGATCAGATGACGGATCGAGAAAAGTGTAAATTCTTTCTTTCTGATAATCGTGCAGCAGAAAAAACCATGCCACAACCGCCGTGGCCAGCAAGCCGACAAATATCCAGACGAGGTGCATTTTTTTGATTCTCGAAAAACTGATCATGCCCAGCCAAGTCAAAAATATAACAATCGCCGAACCAAGATCAGGCTGGATCAAAATCAGGGCGATCGGAATCAGCACATAAATCAAAGATAAAAACAGATAGCGGAAATCCTTAATTTTCTCCCGATGCTGGTCCAGAACTTTGGCGGTCACAATTACCATAATCAGTTTAGTAAACTCCGCCGGCTGGAAACGAAAGAAACCCAAATCAATCCAGCGCGCCGAACCCCTGATTGGTTCGGCCAACAGCCACACCAAAACCAAGCTAACAATGATTGCAACGTAGGCCCAGCCCGTGATTTTTTTCAGATCGCGGTAGTCGAAAAAAGCCAAAAATAACATAGCCGCAATCCCGCAGACCGCAAACACGATCTGCCTGACAAACAAGCTTCCCTGCGAGCTTAAGGTAGTCGAATAAATCATCAGCAAACCCAAAAGCAGCAGCAACATGCTGCTTGGTGCGATAAACCAATCAAAGTACCGGAAAGAAGATAGCCAAAACCTCACCTTGTCTCGATTTCTTCTAATTGCGTGCTCAAAAGATCGCGATCGAAGATGTTGACTTCAGGATTGATTTCGGCCCGAACCGCGCCTGAAATCGGCTTGGGCCAAATAACGCGAAACGCGCGGACTTCCGAAGACTGAACATGGTTCATGGTCGTGGAATTTACGGCCACAATATTGTTGTCTTTGTCAAAAAGCAAAACTGGCAGGTAAATCTGCCGGAGGGTAAATGGGGAAGTGTTGCGCACCGCTCCGGTTAGGGCAAACTCGGCCCCTCTTTCAAACTCGATCCTTTGCGTTTCTAAGTTTATGTTCGACAATTGGCCTTTGTAGGCAAATCGTGGAGATTCGAGAAGCTCGAATTCCAATACCTCCGGCTTTTGTGCCGAGTCGAACCGGCTGAACACCAATATCTTCTCCGAGGCCGGCAGGATGAAAGTTTTGCCGGATACGGCGGTAACCCTGCTGCCTCCCAAAGTCTTAAACACGGCTTGATACGGCAATTCGGGGACTCCCCGGTCCAAATTGATGTTCTTTATTCTGACATAGCCGGAGTATAACCCTTCATCGAGGGTAAAAATTCTCTTGTCCACCACGCTCAGAGGTATCACTTCCCCGCCCGGTCTGGTCACGGCCGGTGGCGAATAACCGCGAATGTTTAACTGGTAAAAAGAGAATTTCAAAACGAAAAACAACGGCAAGGCCGCGATTAGGCAGGCAATCAGCGCCCACCGCCACCACCGGCTTAGGGTCGCGAGGTTATCATCCACGATTAGGAGCAGCTCCTGCAGCCGCTGGTTGTCAGAATTAAATAAGCGCATTTTTTGTCTCAGGCTTAGGGTTGATTCTTGTAACCATTATATCAGAAAGATTATAATGCCGTTAACAATGCCTACATTCACCCATCTCCACGTTCATTCCCACTATTCCCTGCTGGACGGGATGCCCAAAATCGACCAGCTGATTAATCATGCAAAAAAACAGGGATTTTCTGCTTTGGCCCTGACTGATCACGGGGTGATGTATGGGGCAGTTGAATTTTACAAAAAAGCCACTCAGGCGGGGATCAAGCCGATCATCGGGATGGAGGCTTATCTGGCGATTGACAGCCTCATGGATAAACGCGCGAAAATCGACGCCGACTACTACCATCTGGTTCTGCTGGCAAAAAATTTCGGCGGCTACAGAAACTTGATGAGGCTGTCCACCATCGCCCATCTTGAAGGATTTTATTACCATCCGAGAATCGATAAAAATGCGCTGGCCCAGTACGCCGAGGGGTTAATCGGGCTCTCCGGCTGCATGCGCGGCGATATTCCCCGGGCCTTGTTGAATTCTGAATTTGAAAAAGCCGAGCAGCTGGTCAGCGAATACAAAAAAATTTTTGGACCAGACAGTTTCTTTTTGGAAATTCAAAGGCATGAAAGCGCTGATCTTGAGTACAGTAGAAAAGAAAAACTATTAAACGAACGGTTGGTTAACCTTGCAAACAAAACCGACACGCCCCTGGTTGCCACCAACGACAGCCATTATGTCAAACCGGAAGACGCGAACGCGCAGGACCTGCTGCTGTGCGTCGGGATGGGAGTCAGTGTCAACGAGCCAAACAGGCTGGATATGCGCCAGAGCAACCTAAGCTTAAGGCCGGCTGCTGAAATGCAGGCCCTGTTTCCCGATTTGCCCGAGTCCTTATCCAACAGCATGAAAATCGCGGACCTCTGTGATCTGGAAATTCCATTGAACCAAAGGTCATTCCCCGACTTTCCCCTTCCTTTGGGCCAGAGTGCGGCCAGCTACCTAACCGAACTGGCCTTCAGAGGAATTGCCGAAAAATATGGGCTCAATTGGGTAAATATCGAGGAAACAAAAAGGCGGCTGAAACCGGAGATTGTGGAACGATTGGAATACGAACTGCACGTGATTAACAAAAAAAATTATTCCACCTATTTTTTGGTGGTGGCGGACTTCGTCAACTGGGCCAGAGCGCAAGGCATCATCGCCACGACCCGCGGCAGCGCCGCTGGGTCTTTGGTCTCATACGGCATAGGCATCACGACCATCAATCCTTTGGACTACCAGCTGCCGTTCGAAAGATTTTTGACATTGGAACGGCCGCTGCCGCCGGATATCGATATGGACTTCGCGGATTCGCGCCGCGACGAAGTCATCGAATACGTCACCCATAAATACGGCGAAGACAAAGTGGCGCAAATCGTGACGTTCGGAACCATGATGGCGAGGGCAGCCGTGCGCGATATCGGCCGAGCTTTGGGCGTGCCTTATACCAAATGCGACAAGATCGCGAAGATGGTTCCGCATGAAAAATACGGCTTCCACATGACGATTGAAAAAGCTTTGGAGATCAACCCGGAACTGAAAGATGCTTACGACAAAGACCCGGAGACCAAAAATCTGATCGACCTGGCTTTGAAAGTGGAAGGCGTGGCCAGGCACGCCTCTGTCCACGCCGCGGGAATTGTCATTGCCCCACAGCCGTTGTCTGACTACACTCCGTTGCAAAAAGATCAGGATGGAAAAATCATTACGCAATACGATATGTATTCAGTCGAAGACGCCGGCTTGGTCAAAATGGACTTCTTGGGCATCAGAAACCTCTCGATCTTGGGAAACACGGTGGAAATCGTGGAGCATACCAAGGGCGTTAAAGTTGATCTCAACAAACTCCCGCTGGATGACAAAAAAACCTATCAGCTGCTGGCCGCCGGCAAAACCATGGGGCTGTTCCAGCTCGGCGGCTCTGGCATGACTAGATACCTCAAAGAGCTGGCCCCCACTAACATCTTCGACATCATGGCCATGATTTCCCTTTACCGGCCCGGCCCGATCGAGTCAATTCCCGAATATATCCGGCGCAAGCACAACCCCAAGCTGATTGCCTATTCCGATCCCAAAATGGTCGGGATTCTGTCGATGTCTAACGGCATCATTACTTACCAGGACGACGTGCTGTTGATCGCCATCCATATCGCCGGCTACTCCTGGGAAGAAGCCGACAAGCTGCGCAAGGCTATGGGAAAAAAAATCCCCAAGGAAATGGCGGCCCAGAAAGAAAAATTCATCGAGGGATGTACGCAACACTCCAACTATTCCCGAGAGCGGGCTTTGAATCTCTGGCAGCTGATTGAACCATTTGCCGCTTACGGCTTCAACAAAGCTCATGCCGCTTCTTATGCGATCGTGGCTTACCAAACGGCTTACATGAAGGCCAACTATCCGGTGGAATTCATGGCCGCGGTCATGACTGCCGAAGCCGGAGACGCCCAAACCATTGCTGACGCCGTGGAAGAATGCAAGGAAATGGGCATCGAAGTTTTGCCGCCGGACATCAATGAAAGTCTTGATAATTTCACGGTGATTGACGATCAGCATATTCGCTTCGGGTTTTCAGCAATCAAGAATCTGGGCAGCGATGTGGTGGCAACTATAATCGCCCAGCGAAAGCTGGCTGGCAAATTCCTTTCGCTGGAAGATTTTTTGACCCGGGTCCAAACAAAAAATTTCAACAAAAAATCATGGGAAGCCCTGACCAAATCCGGGGCGTTGGATTCTTTTGGCGAGCGCAACACCCTGCTTGCCAACACCGAAGCAATTCTCGAATTTGCCCGCAGCCATCAGAGAGCGATGCAGGAACAGCAGAGCAGCTTGTTTGGCGACCAGGTAAACTTCACGGCTAAGCTGAAGCTTAGGGAAGTGGAAAAGGCCAGCGAAAAAGACAAATTAAATTGGGAAAAGGAGTTCCTGGGGCTTTATGTCAGCGCTCATCCCCTGGACGAATTCTCCGGTCAGCTAAAAAATTTGACGCAACCCATAAAAAAGCTTGCGGCGATTACAACCACTGCCACAATCGGCGGCATCATCACTAAGGTCCAAAAAGTCCTGACAAAAAAAGGAGACCAGATGGTCTTTACCGAAATCGAGGATACAACCGGCATGGTGGAAGTTCTGGTTTTCCCTTCAGTTCTGCAGAAATATCAAAACCTGATCCAAGAATCGAAAATCGTGCTCATTACGGGAAGAGTCTCGGACAAGGACGGGGTGCCGAAATTTATCGCGGAAGAAATCCGCGATCTTGACAGCGAGCCTCCGGCTCAAACCGTGACCATCAAGATCCCGGAATCAGCCAACGATGACCTATTTGTCTCCTTAAAAAACCTTTTCCAAGCCCACCCTGGAGAAATGTTGGTTTCCCTGCAAATCCGAGGTCAACAAGTCAAAACGCCGTTTAAAATCAAGCTTTCGGAAGATTTAAAAGGCAAAATCAAAGCCCTGCTCAGCTAGCTTGTCTTAAACTTAGGTCTGGCATATAATAATATCAATTGAAGGCTAAGACGTGGCTCACCATCACCGAGCCTTCCGGAACCTGGTCCGTTAGGCCAGAAAATTAAGCGAAAGCATTGGGTGGAACCGTCTGGTTGTACAACTGGACCCCAAGCAGAATCCTCTGGTTGGGCTTTTTTATTTAAAATGAGACGCATTTGCGAGGAGTCCCGATGAAATCGGGACGACGAAGCAATCTAATCCCAAAAAAGACTGCCACGCGACCTTTCGGTCGCTCGCAGATGCGCAAAAATTTATGCCAAAAGAACAATCTCAAGAATATCTCAATAATCTGCGCCATTCCTGCGCGCATCTTTTGGCCGCCTCGGTAGTCAAGCTCTGGCCTCAGGCCAAAAACGCCATTGGGCCGTCGATTGAGAATGGTTTTTACCAAGACTTCGACATGGGTGGCACAAAAATTTCTGAAGCTGACTTTCCGCGGATTGAAAAAACCATGAATGAAATCCTGCAAACGTGGGATAATTTTCAAATCCGAGAAGTTTCGGTCAAACAAGCCAAAATGGATTTTTCATGGAATCCTTATAAGCTTGCTCTAATCGACGAGTTTGCCGGCCAGGGCAAAACTATTACCGAGACCAAGCAAGGATCGTTTTTGGATCTTTGCCGCGGCGGCCATTTAAAACATCCCAAAAAAGAGATCAAACACTTCAAGCTTTTGTCTGTGGCGGGCGCTTACTGGCGCGGATCAGAAAAAAATCAGATGCTTACGCGAATCTACGGCACTTGCTGGCCAAGCAAGGCAGAACTAGAAGCGTATTTGAAAATGCGCGAGGAGGCGGAAAAGCGGGATCATAAAAAACTGGGCAAAGAGCTAGAGTTGTTTGTTTTTTCAGACACAGTCGGTACCGGCTTGCCGCTCTGGACGCCTAAGGGTTCGGTTATTCGACGCGAATTGGAAAGATTTATAGTGGATGAAGAAATCAAGCGCGGCTATTTGCATGTTTACACGCCTGATATTGCCAAGCTGGATTTATACAAAAAATCCGGGCATTATCCATACTACAAAGAATCCATGTACGCACCAATCAAGATTGAAGAAGACGAGTTCATGCTGCGGCCCATGAGCTGTCCGCACCACTTTGAGTTATATCTTGCCAGGCATCATAGCTACCGCGAGCTGCCCATGAGGATTGCCGAACTTGTGAAATTGTATCGCTACGAACAGTCGGGCGAATTAAGCGGCTTGATGCGGGTACGGACTTTTTGCTTGGCTGACGCCCATATAATTGCCCGCAAACAGCAAGCCGAGGCGGAAATTAGCGGAGCGCTTGATTTAATTGATTTTGTCTGCAAAACTTTGGGACTTAAGCTTGGCACAGACTACCGGTATCGCTTGTCGCTGGGGAATCGCAAAGATGACAAAAAATACTTCAAGGATGATAAATCGTGGGACGAAGCCGAGGCGGTTCTTAGGAAAGTTCTGAAAAAGAGAAAAGCTCCATTTTTTGAAGCTGAAAACGAAGCTGCTTTCTATGGACCTAAGATTGACATTCAGATGAAAAATGTCAATGGCAAGGAAGATACTGCCTTTACAGTGCAGTATGATTTTGTCATGCCCAAAAGGTTTAAATTAAGCTATACCAATGAGTCAGGAGCTGATGAAGAACCTATAGTTGTGCATCGATCATCCATTGGCGCAGTCGAACGCATTATCGCTCTCCTAATCGAGCGCTATGCTGGAGCGTTTCCGGTCTGGCTCTCGCCTGTCCAAGCGGCCGTCCTGCCGATTTCAGACAAACAAGTCAAATACGCGCAAAAAATTGTGGATGAACTTCGAGAAAACGATATCCGAGTGGATTTTTACAATCGTCCCGAATCAATCGGCAAAAAAATCCGTGAGGCGGAAATGCAGAAAGTTCCGTATATGTTGATTGTCGGAGAAAAAGAAATGAAAGCCAAATCTGTGGCTGTCCGAGCTCGCGGACAAAAGGATCTGGGAAGCATAAAACTCGAAAAGTTTATAGATAAAATTGAAAAGGAAATCAAGAGTAAAAGTCTTTAGTTTCGCAATCCTGAACCTTGTCCCGGACCCCGATCCGGGATCGATTCAGGATCTCATCATAATAGAGATGCTGAATTAAATTCAGCATTGCAATAATAGCCATGAGAAAAAAACTCGAGCATAATCTAAGGGCAGAAAAACGCGAACTCAAAAAGCGCCCGCGGATGAAGGTCCACGGAGCGTCTTTGAAGCGGCCATCTAAGTTTTCTGGCATGGCTTTGGCAAAGATCAAAAAACGGAAATAGTTATTAGTTTTTAGGCAGAGCAGCGAGTATGGTCTTTGGGTTTTAGTTTTATGTTTTTGAAACCCAAAGACCTATGACTTAAAACCTAACTCGCCGCTATGCCCAACAACTTATGACTAAATTTATAGTTATCCTCGGCCCCACCTCCTCTGGCAAATCCTCCCTGGCCATCAAACTGGCTAAAAAATTTAATGGCGAGATAATTTCAGCTGATTCCAGGCAAGTCTATAAAGACTTGGATATTGGCACAGGCAAGGTGACAAAAAAGGAACAAAAAATTGTCCCCCATCACCTGATTGATATCGCGTCCCCAAAAAGACAGTATTCCGTAGCAGATTTTAAACACGACGTAAAAAGCGCGGCCGCGCAAATCACGAATAAGGGCAAGGTCCCCTTTCTGGTCGGGGGCACGCCTTTTTATATTTACGCGGCGGTGGATGATCTGCAAATCCCCAAAGTCAAGCCGAATCTCAAATTGAGAAAAACTCTGGAGAAAAAAAGCCCAACAGAGCTTTTTAAAATGCTGAAAAAACTGGATCCACAGCGGGCCAAAACCATTGATCGCCATAATCCCAGGCGCCTGATCCGAGCACTTGAGATTATCAAGGCCACCGGTAAACCTGTACCAACGTTGGATCACCCCTACCTAACCTCCCCCATCAAGGGGGAGGAACCAGTTTTCTCTTTTGAAAAACGCCCATCTTCTTTTCCTCCTCCTCCCGATCACGGGAGGGGGAGGCTAGGAGGGGGTGGGGTGATTATGATTGGACTCAATCCAGCGTCTAAGAAACTCAGAAAACTTATAGCTGCTCGCGTCGAGCAACGATTCAAGCAAGGCTTGCTGAAAGAAGTTAAGCATATGTTAAGCACGGGTATAGCTTTAAAGCGCCTCAAACAAATAGGCCTTACTTATGCGCTGGCTGCTGACTTTCTCGCCCGACGGCCGGGAGTACCAAAAAATGCTCGATCGAGCAAAAAGTGGTACAGCATCAAAAAAGCAGAACTAATCCAAAAAATAAAAACTGCCGAGTGGCAGTTTGCAAGGCGCCAAATGACCTGGTTTAACCATGACCAAAGAATTCATTGGATCACGAGCCAAAAGCAAGCCGAGAAATTAATCAAATCTTTCCTCAAAAAATACTAAACACGTAATCGCTGTCGTCGTTGCCGACCAACAAATCACCATAATAGATCATGAGTCGAAGCTTAAAGCCAATGCCAGACGCTTTGGATTCGGTCCCGTCCACCGCATAGTATTTGCCGGATTGCCAGTCCAAGCTCTTTGACCCCGCGATAACGCTTATCGGATCTTTGGCAATCCGTCCCAAGACTTGGCCGTTTTGCGTAAGCAGTACAACCATTTTCAATTCAGTTGCCGGCTCATAGCCGGAAATCGAATAGCCAATTTTTGCCTCCCCATTCAGCACTTCCAAACCATTGGGAGAATCGATTTTGATCGCGGAATCCATGGGCAAGCTAAGCGCGCTTACGGCAGAGCTGGAAGGAATAATCTCAAAGTAGCTGTCGCTTGAGTCAGAAAGAACACTGCCTGTTCCCTGCGAAATAACCGTAATCACATAATCGTTTGCCGCCTGCGCACTTTCCGGCACTTGCCATCGTAGTTGAGGGTCTGATACGCCTTGAGCAATCAATTCATTGTCCTGTCTGCCGCCTCCGCGCAGATAAACATTAACTTTTCCGCCGGCGCCTGTGGGCATCCAGTTGCGGATCCACGTTATAGGATGAATGTTTCCTTTGATCCACACTTCCCCGCCATTGGGAGAAGTGACTGTCACTGCCGGCGTAGTTTTGTCTTTGGTAATGCTGAATATTCCGCTTCTGCCAGAAGACACAATCTTGTTATTCTTTTTCAGGTCGGCTATGACGTAGTAGTTGCTGGCTTCTTTGGTCTCCTTGGGCACAGTCCAGGAAAAACTGCCATTAGGAGCTTGATTAAGGACAATATTGGAAACAGAGTTCTCTCCCCCAAGCTTAAGGTCCATTTTGGCTCCGCGGACATTTTTGTTCGTCTGCCAAGCAACAGTGGTTTTCTTGCCTGCGACCAGCTGCGCGCCTGCTGATGGATTGATAACTATGACTTGTGGGCCAAAGCTTTGATCAATGATGTACTGGACAGTTTGAGTCGTGCTTTTGCCGTTAGTTAAATTATTAACTACCGTTTTGACTTCATAGGTCCCCGGCAGGACATCTTCCGGCACTTTGACTTGGAAATTAAACCAAACTGGATAGTTCTCCGGCGACAAATAAAATGACTTTTTTGCTATCTTGCCTTCGACATTTTGGTATAGCCACCCTTCCGGTGTGGTTGCGTTGACTTTGAACAAAGAATTGGGGCATCCAGGGCTGTCCAGGTTTTGAACGCTAAATGAATGCCAATTAATTGACCCGGGATAGGCATAATATGGAAACTGGCTGGAGGGATAAGACTCCACGTTTGGCTTGTTTTGCTGGCATGCCGGGGCGGTTAAGTTGACTTTAAATGTAATCTGTTGATTATCTACTTTAGTGACTGGTCCAATAGTCACACCCCGAGTTTGATCAACATACTTTTTCTTGCCTGGAAACACGGCATTATTCCAATCCAAAAAATCAGTGGCAGAAGACGGACTGCCGTCCAACAAACGAGTGCCCGGCCGCCATTCTTGTATCCAGTTGATAAATAAACCTTTGGTATTGTAGGGAGGGTTAACAGAAGCTAGCTGGGTGTCAAAACCGATCGGCTGGCGATATTCCAGATAAAACGGCGCGCTGTTGCCGATTTGAATTTTGGCCCCGCGCATTCCTGATTGTGATTCAATGGCGTTTAAGGTATAAGTTCCGGACTTGCTAATTGTTGTCATAGCACCATTAAGCCAACCAAATAAATCTTTATAGTAAGCGTTAAAGTGCAAAGCCAAATTACCGCTTCCCATGACGTCATAACCATTGCCATATTCATAATGGTTGCACGGGCCATACAGCACTTTATTGGTCCCACATTCCCAAGTGTTGGCATGCCAAGCCTCCAAATTATGCCCCAGCTCATGGATAAAAACGAGGTCAAAGAAGTCAAAATCAAAAGGATGATTCATCTGGCTTTGAGAATTAGTTGCGCCAACCTGGGCAATTGACAACATCTTTTCTGTTCCATCAAGGTTATATGCCCATTTCCCGACAGATGCAAACCCGCCGCCCATGCAAGTATGGTTCGGTACGATTACAACTCGATCGTAGTTAGCAACAGTAACATCTGATTTGATCAACTTATAGATTTCATCAATTTCAGGGATCTCTGGATAGAAGATCGGGTCTTGGCAATAACCATACCCGTTTATGCCACTGCGCGGCAGATTATACCAGCCGATCACGTCACCGCCTAGGAAGGCCTGGCCATAAGAGGCCTCTTTGTAATATCCCTGAATTGCTTCGGCAAAAATAATCGTCTCTGCCTCTTCTTTCGTAAAAGGAACTGGAGCCGAGTCAGTAAAATTTACCAAAATAACCAGCAGCTTCTGTTCGCCAACTGAATCAGGCGTCTGAATAGGAGGGACTGGCCCACCGCCGCCGCCGCCTCCCCCGCCGCCGGCAAGCACTGTGCCTTCAAACTGGACACCTTGAATGTTGGCCACTGCTCCAGAACGCGCGGGTGGAGATCCTGCCAGAACCAAAGGAATTTGTTTCCCACTACTTTTGATAAAGTATTCTTCTTTGCCGGTCTTGTTTTTGAAATCATCAGTGTGAAAAATTTCGATGCGGACATTTGAGAAACTCACTGGTTGCTCTACGTCCTGCTTAACTTCCGCGGGCAGTTGGGCAATATGCTCTTTTTCCAGAGTCGCCAGAGCCGCTATTTTGGGATGCGTTTTGATCGCGTCGGCCAGCTTGGTTTTTCTATCTTTCGCGGCTTGCTTAATTTCCGCGATTGCTTCTTGCCGGTCTTTGCCGGTCAAGGTTTTGATTTCTTCGGACAAGGTCAAGACTTTTTGGTTGTGAGTAATCAAATCCGAAAGGGTCTGTTTTTCTTCTTCTGAAAGCGCTTGCGCTTTGGCGATAAACTGCTCGTCTTCGGAAGCAAAGGACTGCATCAGCGAAACTTTGAGAGCAGGCAGTTTGCCAGCCGCGGCAAATCCGGCCAGCAGCAGAATTAAAACAGCGCCACCAAAAAT